>CAYZQL010000059.1:0-17382 GCA_964480555.1 uncultured Lentisphaeraceae bacterium
GGCTCTCCCAACCCCCATTCGCCTTCGGCTCAGGGGGTTGGAGGCCGCTGACGTTGGGCAGGTGAGACACGATGATCCTGACGACCTTTATACGTAGGATGTTCTGGCCCGCAGTGGTCATTGCCGGACTCTGTATTCTGGCCGGAATCGATCATTGTCGGACAGACTGGTCGGAGACGGAGCGTGTGAGAGGAGTCGTTCTGTCACTGTTAATTCGCGAGTGGACTACAGGTAGCTTCTTGGTTGGCGCTACCGTTCGCACGGAGGCCGGTCGCGTGGTTAATGCGCAAGTCACTGGGTTGCCCCTTATCCATGGGTCTCGTGTCACATTGCAGCCTGGCCGGAGCCCATGGCTGAAGTGCGAGGTCTTCAGAGTAGTCCAGATTGAAGACTCCAACGAACGACGGGAAGGCCGACGCTCCACGCTTAGGCTGCAAAGGTCATGCGAACGTCTATACACATCTCATGATAAGTGAATCTGACATCCCGAGCGACGGACTGAAGGACACAGTGGGGCTTGACGCACGCCCGAAGACCCCACGATGAGAAAGCTCCTCTTCTTACCTTTGGGTCTCCGGGTCTTAGCGTGAGACACTTCCACTCTTAGCGAGGTGTGAAAAGACCGTTGAAACCTGCGTCGCAGCAGGCCGACCGGTCACAGCTGCGCGACCTGATCTCAGTTCGCGGTTGCCATTCGTGAAACGAAGGTGCTATCCTGTTTTCATGAAAGGGCTCAGACATTTAAAGATCGAGACCGAACGGGAAGATGACGGCCGCTGGATTGCCGAACTTCCTGACTTTCCGGGCGCTATGGCCTACGGGGACACACGCGAAAACGCCGTCGCAAACGTTCAGGCATTGGCCTTCCGGATCGCCGCAGACAAAATCGAGGCGCATGATCGGGCACCTGAAATCGCCCCCCTTACCGCCGTTTTCGCATGAGCGTCTGGCCGTCAACCAAAGCCCGGCGCGTCAAAGCCTCGTTGTTGCGCATCGGCTGGCAGGTCTAGAGGCAGTGCGGAACATCACACTGTATTCTCGCCCGAGACGGGTATCCGGATTTTGTGTTTGCATTCCACGATTCCGTCGAACTCGGCCCCGCGATGCTTGCCCGCATCGCCCGCCATACGGGCCTCCAGCCTCAAGACCTTTGAGCCGGGTTATATCGGCTTGAGGCGGCGGATCGTTGCCGCCACCGGCCGCTTGGCGGACTTGCCGGTGAGCTTCTCCAGGCGGTCGACCTCGGCCTTGAGCGTTGTGCAACCGGATTAATCGGCTTGGTTGTTGCCGACACAAGATGCTATGATACGGGCGAAAAGGAGATGTGTGATGTCGAGAGAATTCAATGTTGTGATCGAGCAGGATGAGGACGGTTATTTCGTCGCGTCCGTGCCCGCCCTGCGCGGTTGCCACACGCAGGCCAAGTCTCTTGATGTGCTGATGAAACGCATCAAAGAAGCCATATCACTGTGTCTGGAAGTGGAGGACGCGCCAGTGTCCAACCATTTCATCGGTGTCCAGCGCGTCGCGGTCATGGTATGAGCACCTTCCCGGCATTCAGCGGCTCCCAATTGATCAAGGCCCTCCGGCTTGCTCAGGGTAGACGGACGGTTCGGGGAACCGTCCCTACCGGATATCGCCCAATGGTTATACGTTAACTAAACCGCTCAAAGAGAGAGTGCCAGTCGGACCTCAGGGCCGCGCGGCCTCTGTCAGCAGGCGGGCCACGCGCTCGGCATCGTTCCAGAACGGGAGGCTGTTGCCGACCGTCAGCGGGCGTCCGTTCTGGCGCAGGAGGGTAATCCGGAAGTAGACGGTGTTGCCGGATTCGCCCGACCGCTCGCACCGGAAAGCCAAGATCTCTCCGAACGGGATGCGCCGTTCGCGGAGGGGCAGACCCAGCATCCGTTGCCACACCACGCATTCGCGCCGGGCGCGGTCGATCACGATGCCGCGCGAGACCAGCGCCATGTCGCAGACGCTCAGCCATAGCAATCCGTCGAAAAACGTGAAGACAACCGGGAACAACAGCGGCGCCTTGGCGACAAACCAGAGCACGTAGCAAATGCCGGTCCAGACCACCGTGAAGACCGACAGAAAGAGCAGCATGCCCAAGCCGCGCGCGGCCGGGAAGACCAGTTCAAGACCGCCGTCGTGCTGCGGCGTCAATCGCAGCGACAGGCGCTGGACCGCCTCGTCTGCGCTCATCGGCCGCACCGGCATCGCAAGCCTTGGCTCGGCAGCGGCAGGGGAAAGGTCGGCACTCTGGGCGGTCCTCTTCACCGGCACGTCAAAGGCCGCCTTGTAATCGATGCCCGGTGCGCGGGCGGTCGCCGTCAGCCGCCAGAAATAGGTGTCGCCGCCGCCCGGCGACGACGTCTCCGGTTGTCCGGGCGGCACGGTGAACCGCACCGGAACCTGCGTGTCCTCGCCGTAGGAATAGCTCGTGACCGCGTGCAGCCAATCCTCCCAACGCGTGTCCGTGCGGGTGGAGGACTTGCCGCCGCTCCGCGTGGTATAGCGGTGAAAACACTGCAAGCGCAGTTCGAAGCCCTCGGCGGTCTCGACCTTTGCGGGGATGCGGATCATGCCGGTGACCGGCCCGCCCACCACGCCCGGCGCGGGGGAGAGCGCGAATTCGCTGATGCCGAACTTGCGGAAACGTCCGAGCAGGTAGCCGGCGGTTGCGGCCAGAGCGGCGCCGGGCACGGCGAGCAGCCACAGGTGCCAGGGAACGGGGTCGGGTGCGAGCACGCGCGTCAGCGTCCACAGCAGCCAGCCCGCGTAGCCGTTCCACAGAAGCGCGACCGCCGCCACGGCCCGGTGCGTCGAGGCACCCCGCATCCGGATCAGGCCGTCATCTGCCGCAACGCGCGCCCGCTGCACCAGCAGGTACACGCCCGCCAGCACGACGGCCAGGCCCGCGCCTCCAAAAGCGAACGTGAACAGCTGCATGAAAAGGATCAGCTCCGGCCGGGGTTTGCGGTTCAACACCGACTCCGACGGGTTGGCCGGGTTGACCCAGCAGCGGGTTGGCTCGTTGCGCGAGCGGCAGGCGTTGAGCGCGGCATAGGTGCGCTGGTGAAAGGAGCCGATGTTGTCCGAGCCCGTGTGGAGCGACACCCGGTTGCCCGTGTAGCGCCTGCCGGCCACCTCGTACGCGTACGTCGCCTCCACCCGATAGGTCGAGCCGCCGTCGGAGTCGCTGTTCCGCTTCAGCGCGCAGGTCAGCACCGTGGCGGGAGTCTCCTGCCACGACCGCATGGCCTCCGCCCGCAGCAGCCCCCGCACGGTGGCGACCCCGAAGCCGACGCCCACCGCCAGAAACACGCTCCCGAACGGGATCAGAAATTTCGCGCCTTGTGCCTGTGACATCGCCGGCTCCTCTCGGTGGCTCTGCATTCTATTGAGTCTTGCGAATGTGCGTAACAGGAGTTCATCGGTAGGGACGGCCTCCCCGAGGCGTCCGCCCTTCGGCTTACTCAGGGTAGACGGACGGTTCGGGGAACCGTCCCTACCACAAAGCTTGCCACTCACGCTGCAAGCCTCAACAGGACAAGCTCCAGTCCAACAAGGCAGCTATCTTAGCATACCACCTCGCCGAGGTGTCATCTCGAAGTGGGGTGTAACGGGCGCTTTCAGCGGGTGCGCAGCCCCCGCTGTACTGGGTCCAAGCCAGTACAGCAGGGCCTGAGGACCTGTTGCCTTCGTGCGCGGGTAGTCAATGAAACGGGGATGCACCCTTGTTTATCCTGTCGGTTAAACAAGGGTTGTAAAAAGAAATCAAAACAAGGTATTCTTATCGCTGGATAAGGGAAGGGCAAAAAAGCGAAGGGAGTGTTTTTATGCGGGAGGGGCTCATGAGAAAACCGGTTTTGATCGGGCTGTTGGCGGGCGTGATGTGTGCGGGGTGTGCGGGGCTTTTCGGACGGCCGGAGCGGGTGGCCGCAAAGCCGTCGGTTGTGCCTGCTCCGGCGCGCGTGGATTGGCGGTACGGCGCGTTTACGGTAACCCCCGATACGGCGCTGCGCTACGCGCGAGCCGCTGCAGGGGCGCGTGAGGCGGCCGAGTTCTTGGCGGCGGCGCTGCGTCCTGCGACCGGCTATGCGCTGCCGGTGAAAGCCGGCCGGGCCTGGTTTGCGTCGGGTGCGGCGGACATCTTTTTCGCGGCGCCCGCGCCGGAGGGCGCGATCAAGCCCGAGGGGTACACGCTGCGCGCGGACCACGCGGGTGCGGTGATTACGGCGGCCGATCCGGCCGGCTATTTCTACGGCGCGCAGACCCTGCGCCAACTTCTGCCGAACGCGGTGTTCGGGGGAGACGCCGGAACGAACGGGGTGTGGCAGATCGCGGGCGTGGAAATCGAGGACGCGCCGCGTTTCCCGTGGCGCGGCGTGCTGCTGGATGAGTGCCGCCATTTCTTCGGCAAGGCGTATGTGTTGAGGCTGCTGGACCAGATGGCGCTGCACAAGCTCAACACCTTCCACTGGCATCTCACCGACGACCAGGGCTGGCGCCTCGCGATCGAGAAATATCCGCGGCTGATGGCGGTGTCCTCCCGGCGTCCGGGCTCGGTCACGCCGGGCGACCGCAAGACGCAAGACGGCAAGCCTTACGGTCCGTTCTTCTACACGCAGCAGGAGGTCCGCGAGATCGTGGCCTATGCGAAGGCGCGGCACATCCGGGTGGTCCCCGAGATCGAGATGCCGGGGCACGGCCGGGCGGCGCTGGCCGCTTATCCCGAAATCTCCTGCCGCGGCGAGCCGCTGGAGCCGCGCGTGATGTGGGGCGTCGAGGAGGAGGTTTACTGCGCGGGCAACGACCAGACGCTGCGCTTTCTGGAGGACGTGCTGGACGAGGTGTGCGCGCTGTTCGACAGCCCCTTTATCCACCTCGGCGGCGACGAGTGCCCCAAGACGCGCTGGAAGGCCTGCCCCAAGTGCCAGGCGCGGATGAAGCGGTACGGGCTCAAAGACGAGCATGAGCTGCAGAGCTGGTTCGTGAGGCACTTCGACCAGTACCTCGCCAAGAAAGGCCGCCGCCTGATCGGCTGGGACGAGATCCTCGAAGGCGGGCTCGCGCCGGGCGCGGCGGTGATGTCGTGGCGCGGCATGAAGGGCGGGCAGGCGGCGGTCGCCATGGGGCACGACGTGGTGATGACGCCGATGGAACATTGCTACTTGGACTTCCGGCAGTTCTCGGGCCATGACGGCTACGAATACATCGGCGGGCATCTGCCGCTGAAGCAAGTCTACGCGTTTGACCCGTGCAAAGGGATTCCCGCCTATCAGGAGGCCCATGTGCTGGGCGGGCAGGCGAATCTCTGGAGCGAATACATCTGGGGGCAGAAAGACGCGGAGTGGAAGCTTTACCCGCGCCTGTGCGCGCTGGCCGAGGCGGTCTGGTCGCCGGCGGGCAGGAGGGACTTCACGGCCTTTTCCGCGCGGATGGAGCGGCACGTCGACCGGCTCGCCCGGCTGGGCATCAACGCCGCGCCGCTGGCGCCGCCTTTTGCGGCGCAGTGGAGGGCCGGGGAAATGTCCAACGACTGGAGCGTCAAAACCTGGGACATCGGCAACTGGCTGGACAAGGCGGGCGCGTACTCGGTCCACTTCACCTACACGCATGGCCGGCACCGGTACGATATGCGGAAGCTGCGGATCCTCGAGGACGGGGCGGCGGTGGCGTCCGAGGACAAAGCGAACCTCACCGGGGGGATCAACGCGGTGGCCAAGTATGTGATGCGGCTGCCCGCGCCGCGCGACCCGAACAAGAAGTACCTCTTGCAGGCCGAGGTTCGCGGCGATGGCGGCGGCGACTCCAACGGGCGGATCGATATCGAGTACATGGGCAAATAAGGGATATCCGGAAATGAAAAAACGTTACGGGAAGACGGTCAAGGCAGGGCTGGGGCTGGCGCTGGTCCTCTGCGGCATGGGGGTTTTTGCGGCGGATGTGCCGCGGGTCCTGATCATCGGCGATTCGATCTCGCTCGGGTATACGCCCTTTGTGAAAACGCTGCTGACGAATCGGGCCGAGGTCGTTCACGCTCCGGGCAACAACGCCGCGACGGTGACGGGTCTCAAGCGCCTGGACACGTGGCTCGGGGACAGGAAATGGGAGGTGATCCATTTCAATTTCGGTCTGCACGACATAAAGTACATCGATACCGCCACGTCTGAAGCGGACATGGCGAAGCTGATTTCTGTGGACACGGGCAAGCAGTGGGTGCCCGTGGCGGCGTACGAGGAGAACCTGAGGACGCTGGTGCAGCGCCTGAAGGCGACCGGCGCGAAACTCATCTGGTGCTCCACGACGCCGGTGCCTGAAGGCGCCCAAGGGCGCCTGCCGGGAGACGTGGCCGTCTACAACGCCGCGGCTTTGCGCGTGATGCAGGCGGAAGGCGTGCCGGTCAACGACCTGTGCGCCTTTGTCGGCCCGCCGGAGCGTCGCGCGGCGCTGGGCGGCATACCCAAGGATGTCCACTACACCCCTGCGGGCTCTCAGGCGCTGGCAGGCGAGGTGGTCAAGGCGATCGAGAAGGCGCTGGGCTGGACGCTGCTCTTTGACGGGAAGACGCTGGCTGGCTGGCGTCCGTACGGCAAGCCTGCGGGCACGCCCGTCGCGGAGGGGTGGAAGATCGAGGAGGGGCTGCTGCACAAGGTGCCCGGCGTGAAAGGCGGCGACATCATCACTGAAAAACAGTACACCGATTTCGAGCTGGCTTGGGAGTGGCGTTTGGCCAAAGACGGGAACAACGGCGTGAAGTACTTGGTGACTGAAGCGCGTCCCGGCGCACCGGGCTACGAGTACCAGATGATCGACGACGCGTCCGACAAGTGGAAGAAGCTGCATGACAAGGCCAAGACCGCGTCCTTCTACGAGGTGCTGCCGCCTGTGGCAGACAAGCCGCTGAAACCGGCGGGAGAGTGGAACCGTTCGCGGATTCTCGTGCAGGGAAACCATGTGGAGCACTGGCTGAACGGCAAGAAGGTGCTCGAATATGCGTTCGGCAGCGACGCGGTCAAGGCGGGCGTGGCGGACAGCAAATTCAAGAAGTATCCCGATTTCGGCGCCAAGCTCACGGGGCACATCATGCTCACCGACCACACCGACGAATGCTGGTACCGCTCGGTCAGAATCCGCGAGTTTCCCGCAAAGTGACTGATTAAGCAACGCGGAAAGGAAGCTCTCCGTATGAACGCGCCGAAAATCAAGACGCTTAACGGGGTGAGACCGTTTACGCGCCGGGTCTTTTTGCAACGCTCGGCCGGTGCCGCCCTGGGGTTGGGCGCGTGGACCGCGCTCAGCGCGGACCGGGTCGTCGGCGCCAACGACCGGGTGAACGTTGCCATCATCGGGTGCGGCGGGCGCGGTCGCTTCGTCCTGCGGGTGATGATCGAGGACGCGGGCGCGAACTGCGTCTGCCTCTGCGACCTCAGCGACCGGCGGCTTGAGCAGATGTGGGCGTTCATCGAACCCGTGCAGCCCGACAAGCCGCGCTTCGAGAAAGACTACCGCAAGGTGCTGGAATCGCCGGACATCGACGCCGTGATCGTCGCGACGCCCGACAACTGGCACGCGCCGCTGACGATCATGGCGTGCCAGGCCGGCAAGGACGTGTATGTGGAGAAGCCCCACTCTCACTGCATGTGGGAGAGCGGGCTGATGGTCGAGGCTGCCGCGAAACACAAACGCATCGTGCAGGTCGGCACGCAGAACCGTTCGACGGAGTACAACCATCAGGCGCGCGAGATCGTGCAGAGCGGGCGGCTCGGCAAGATCGGCCTCGTCAAGGTCTTCAACCTCAAGAGCGGCTCGCCTTTCAAGCTGGGCGAACCCGGCACGCAGCCGGAGGGCTTCGACTGGGACCGTTGGCTGGGGCGGGCGGCGTGGCGGCCCTATCACCAGCGGCTCTGGCAGGGCGGGTGGCACTATCACTGGGACTACTGCGGGGGGGACCTGACCGACGACTCCATCCACCAGCTCGACCTCGCGCTGATGGTGATGGGCGACCCCGGCCTGCCCAAGAGCGTGCGCGCGCTGGGGGGACGGTATGTGCACACAGGCGACGACGCGGAGGTGCCGGACGTGCTGAACATCGCGTGGGACTTCGGCTCGTTCGCGATGACGTTCGACATGACCCAGTACCCGGTCTACATGGAGAAGAGCAGCGACGTGTTGCGCAAGAAGCACTTGGTCTCCGACTGGAAACAGAATGCCACGCGCATCGAGTTTTACGGGCAGGACATGCTCATGATTCTGGGGCGGCACGGCGGCGGGTTCGTGGTCGAGAAAGCGAGCAGCCAGGTTGTGGAGAAGGTGCACGGGCAGGCAGGTGACCTTGAGCACTACCGCAACTTCATCGCGTGCGTGAAGAGCCGCAAGCAGCCCAACGCGGATATCGCGGTCGCGCACGCCAGCAACCTGGTCGCTCACATGGGCAACATCGCCCACCGCATCGGCAACGCCGCGCTGAAGTATGACGCGCAGGCCGGCGTGTTCGACAAGGCCGAGGCCAACGCGCTGATCAAGGACACCTACCGCAAGGGCTACGAGATCCCCGATGCCGTCTAACGCCTTGGACTGTTTCAGACGCGGATTTCCGGCGGCAGAGCGCCGGAACTACAGAAAACCGGACCCGCCGGATCGGCCGGGGACAGCTTCCGGCGGCAGAGCGCCGGAACTACAGAAAGCGGCTCAGAAAAAACGGATGCGGGTGTTCGGAAAATCGAGGGTCGAGTTCGCATTTTCGCGATTGCGGCGCGGTGTCTGCTGGCCTATAATCGGACTACTTTCGTGTCCGGTTCATGAGAGCAGAGTACGTTAAAGTATGGCCGTTGGGCGATGTCCGGTAGGGACGGTTCCCCGAACCGTCCGTCTACCCTGAGCAAGCCGAAGGGCGGACGCCTCGGGAAGGCGTCCCTACCCGAAGCGGCGACACGTAATGCAAAAACGCTCTAGGGAAAGGGTTGTTGTCGTGAGAATGCTGCGTTTCGGGCTGTTGACGGTTTGTTACATGGCGCTTCAGAGCTTTGCCGCTCAGCCCGAGCCGGCGGTCGCCGTCACCACGGCCGCGACCATCGACAAGAAGATCTACACGTGTTACCGCTCTTTCTGGCCGGAACCTGAAATGACGGCGAAGTTCGGGGATCTGGGCATCAACACGCGTTGCTTTTTCGCGGCGAACGCAATCAACTCGATCGGGTTCGAGTACTGCAAGTATCCGCTGATCTGGCAGGGCGTCAAGAAATACGACTTCGCCGCCTATGACAGGCAGGTGGACGATCTGCTTGCGGCCAACCCGAAAGCGAAGTTCCTGTGCATGATCGACCTGAACACGCCGTATTGGCTGACGCGGAAGTTCGCGCTGGACAGTTTCGCCGACATCTCGCACGCGGCCTCGGACACGAAGTGGCTCGCGCTCACGACGGAGTGGATGCTCGACTTCATCGCCCACTCGCAGAAGAAATACGGGGATGTGATCGCGGCCTACATTCTCTCCGGCGGGGGAACTTCCGAATGGTACGAGTACGACCGCGGCCGGAGCAGCCGCGTGAAGAACGCCGCGTGGCGCGCTTGGCGCAAGCGCAACGGGTATTCGCCGGGCGAGGACGTGCCCTCCGAAAGCGCCCTTCAGAAAGCCGCGCACGAGAATGTGGTGTACGACCCCGCGACGGAGCCGGAGAAGAGCCGGTACTGGCGGTTCCACAACGAAGTGATCGCCGACGCGGTCCTGCACTTCGCGAAGGCGGCGCGGCCGAAGATCGGCAAGAACCAGGAACTCGGCGTCTTCTTCGGCTACTATCTGGTGAGCGACAGCAAGCTCGTCTCGTTCGGGCACCTCGATTACGAGCGCGTGTTCGCGAGCCCCGACCTCGATTTCGTCATCAGCCCCGGCACCTACAACGACCGGATGATCGGAGGCGGCAGCGGCCCGCAGCTGGTTCATGGCACGGCGCTGCGCTACGGGAAACGCTACCTGCACGAGATCGACCACCGCACGCACTGCGTGGGCGGCGGCAACGCGTGGAAGACGCAGGCGGAAGACGACGCGGGGCACACGCGCGAGGCGGCGTTCTCGCTCATCAACCACACGTCCCTGTGGTGGTTCGACATGTGGGGCGGGTGGTACAAGACGGAGCAGACGCGGCAGCTCATCGGGAGGCTGAAGAAGGTTTCGGACACGTATGTGAACGACCGTTCGCCTTCGGTCGCGGAAGTCCTGCTGATCGCCGATCCTCAGAGCGCGTGTTACGTGAACGAAAAGATGCCGCACGCCTCTGCGATGACCCGGCAGTTCCGGGAAAAACTCAGCCGCACCGGCGCGCCCTTCGATGTCTACTCCTTCAACGACCTCCCGGTGATCGACCTGTCGCGCTACAAGGTCGTCTGCCTGCCGGCCACGCTTCTGATCACGCCGGAGCGGGCCGAGATTCTGAAACGACATGTGCTCAAGGGCAACCGCACGGTGGTGTGGGTCTACGCGCCGGGTCTCTGTGACGGCAAGAGCCTCGACACCGCGCGCGTCAAACAGTGGACGGGGACCGCATACGGCACGCCTGGCCCGGCGACGGTGCCCAGGGAGGGCTGGACCTCCGTCTACGCGCATGAGTACAAGACGATGACGCCGACCGTATTGCGGGGCGTGATGCGGAGCGCCGGGGTCCACCTGTATGCGGAGGAGGAAACGCCCGTCTACGCGAACGAACGTTTGCTGGCAGTCCATGTCAAGCAGGGAGGCACAAAGAAAATCTGCCTGCCACGCGTGTGTAAAAAAGTTGTGGACGTGGTTCACGGCAAGGATGTTGCCGAAAACACGGCCGCGTTCATGTATGATTTCAAAACGCCCGACACAGCCTTATTCGAGGTGGTGTGGTGAGCCGTTGAAGTTTTCTTGGACCGGGGTATCCGCCGCTTGACGCGGCGTCAATAATGGGGGCGATGATGAAAAAGACAATGATTCTGCTGGGCGTGGCTTGGGGATGTTCTTTCTGCTTCGGTGCGGAGGAATGGGCGCTGGAGAAGGCGCCGGAGCAGGTCCATCTGGGCCGCAGGCTGGAGGTCTTCACGAACGGCGTGCAGGCGGCGTGGGGCTACGCGGCGCCGCAAAAGGACGCATTCCTCGTGCTTCACCCCAAGCAGGAGCGCAAGAACGCGCCGCTCTACGTGGTGCTGCACTCTGCCGGACATGACGTTTACTCGTGCCTGAAATGCACCTTGACTCCGGGGAATCACGACATCTACCACGCGCCGGAGGATTTCTTCGCGCTCTACCTCGACTGCCGCGGCAACAAGGGCGACTGGTGGTGGGGCATCCAAACGTACAAAGGGTTCGAGGTCGGCCCCACCGAGAAGCGGGTGATGGACACGGTGCGGTGGGTCATCGGAAAATACGGGATCGACCCGAACCGCGTCTACCTGTGCGGCAACTCGATGGGCGGCAGCGGCACGCTGGGGATCGGCCTGCGTCACGGCGACGTGTTCGCGGCGATCAAGGCGAATGTGCCGGCGCGCGTCGAGCATGTCTCCAGCCGCATGGGCTTCCCTCCGTACGCGCTGCCTGAGGGCGCCGCGCTGCCCGAGCCGCCGCTCTGTTTCGATTACTCCGCGCCGAACGACACATGGGCCACCAACCACGAGGCGTTTGTGAGCGCGATGAACACGCGCAAGTACGCGCTCTACTTTTACTGGGGCCCCTTCGGCCACGCGAACAACAACGAGAAGATTCTGGCGGTCAACGACCTGGTGCACTCGTTCGACTGGCTGGGCGTCAGGAAAAACGAGCTGTATCCGGTCTTCACCGACGCCTCGACCAATGATCCGCTGCCGTGGCCCGCGCGTCTCGACGACAAGAAGCCGGGGCAGGTCAACGCCTTCTTCCGCTGGAAGACGCTTGCGGACACGCGCAAGAAGGTCGAGGTCTCACTCTTTCTCGTGACGCCGGAGACGCTGAAGACCTCCTTCGCGATCCCGTCCGAGGCGACGGCGGCCGTGAGCCTTCGCCGGCTGCAGGCGTTTCGCGTCAAGCCGGGCGAGACGGTGCGCTGGACGTTCGGCGATAAACGGGGCAAGGTCCGGGCGGATGCGCTGGGGCTGATCACCGTGCCGGGGCTGACGGTCACGGCGAAGCCGGTGACGCTGAGCGTGAGCAGTAACGGGGAATAGAACCATGAAGATGAATTTGGCCGTCGTCTGGTCTGTGGTGCTGGTCGCTGGCCTGGCGGCATTAGCGGAGGAGGTCGCTGGCCGCGTCAAAAACGCTTGCGGCGAACTTCTGGTCAGCGGAAAAGGGATCAGTCTGGCTCCGTCCGACGCGGCCTGTCCCGCGAGCGAGGCGACGGGCGAGGCGTGGTGGGCGATCGTGTTGGAGCCTGCGCCCGGGCGGAGCGGCGGCGACGTGGTGCTCGACAGCGCCGGACAGTCTGCTCCCCGCGTGAAACAGTCGCGGAACGGCCTTCGGCTGATCTACGGCGGCCCGCTCACCGACGGCAAAAAGACCTATCCGCTCTCGCTCGAGCTGACCTGCCGGGCTGCGGACGGCGGGTTCGAGCTCGGCGGCGAGAT
The DNA here is from genome assembly GCA_964480555.1 of uncultured Lentisphaeraceae bacterium. Classification (GTDB taxonomy): domain Bacteria; phylum Verrucomicrobiota; class Kiritimatiellia; order RFP12; family UBA1067; genus CAYZQL01. The sequence goes on from CAYZQL010000059.1 coordinate 12,568, forward strand.
CCGCAACGGCACGAAAGAGTGGGTGATCAAAACGGTTACGGGGCCGGTCTTCAACGGCATTGCGACCGAGTTGGCCCGCACGCCGCTGCTCATGCCGGCCGGGTTCGGCTACCGGTTCAGCGGCCTTCCGCAAGAGGCGAAGAAACGTGAGTGGAATGCGGTTTCATGGGGCAAGGCGGGAGACAAGCTGGCGCTGTCCGCCTCGTATCCGAGCCATATGGGCACGATGCAGTGGTTCGCGTTTGCGGGTGAGGCCTCCGGCCTCTACTTCGGCAGTCACGATCCGCGTCATGGCGCAAAAACGCTGCGGGTCCGCTATGACCCGGAGCGCAAGGCCTTCGACGCCGCGTTTCTGCATCGGGTTTTCATCCGGGCGGGCGAAGCTCGCGCGCTGCCGCCCACGGTTGTTGTGCCATACGCGGGAGACTGGCATGTGGCGGCCCGCACGTACCGGGCTTGGGTGGACTCCGTCGGGCAGCCGATAGAAAAGCCTGCGTGGGCGAAGACCGCGTCCGGCTGGCTCTTGGCGATTCTCAAGCAGCAGAACGGCGACATCATGTGGCCGTACACCGCGTTGGACAAGCTCTGCGACGTCGCCGACCAGCGCGGGCTGGACATCCTCGGGCTGTTCGGCTGGGGGTATGGCGGCCACGACCATCTCTACCCCGATTACGATCCGTGCCCGCTCATGGGCGGGGAGAAGGCCCTGCGCGAGGGGATCAGGCAGGCGCAGGCCCGCGGCAAGCGGGTCATCCTCTATGCCAACGGGCAGCTGCTCGAGCGCGGCACGGCCTACTGGACGGCGACGGGGCAACATCTGGCGGTGACCGGAAAAGACGGCGGCACGGTGCAGGAGTTCTGGCACAAGTACGGCAACACGCCGGGCTACCACTTCGATATCGGGTGCCACGCCACAAAAGGGTGGCGCGAGAGAATGCTCGCGCTGGCGGTTCAGGCCAACGCGTTCGGCGCGGACGGGATCCTGTACGACCAGCTCGGCATGCGGGCGCCCACGCCCTGTTATGCCGCAAACCACGGGCATCCCGTCCCCTTCATGTCCTACGAGGAAGACCGCAAGGAGCTGCTGCGCGGGATCGCCGAGAAGATGAAGAAGGTCAACCCCGAGTTCATCGTCATGACCGAAGGCTTTCACGACGCGATCCTGGATTCGGTCGCCTACTTCCACGGCTGCGTGCGCGGCGCGTTTCAGGAGTCGGCGGGGCTGATCGCCCAACGGCTGGGCGGCGGCCTGGCCGACGACATCTTCCCGGAAATGATGCGCTACACGTATCCGGAGGTCGAAAGCACGATCCGCTTCCCGTCGCCGCTGGTGGACCGTCCGATGGCCAACTACACGGTCGCCTTTGGCCTGCGGTTTGAAATCGAATCCCGCTACCTGCCGGACCGCGACTATCTGCTGGACGGCCGCATTCCCTTGATCGGGGACTACGGCACGGTGCTGTCGAAACCCGCCATTGATTTGGTGCGGACGCTGCCGCCCAAAGAGACGGCGGACTATTTGCGGCAGGTGGCGGAGTTCCAGAAGAAGCATGCGGAGCTGCTGATGACGGGGACCTTCACCGACACCGAAGGGTTCTCCTTCAGCGGCCCGGGCATGGTGGCCAAGGGCTACAAGGCCGGGTCGCTGTTCGGCGTGCTGCTCTGGAACACCACGGACAAGCCGGCGCGGTTCTCGCTCAGCGTGCCGGACGGCCGCGTGGCCTCGGCTTCCGAGCCGGGCACGGGGCAGGTGGAGGCCTTCAGCGAGCTGGCCCCGCAGACGGTGCGGCTGGTGGTGTGGAGAAAGTAGGCGCAAGCCTGGACGGGACATCCGGGACAGAACTGGCTTCGAGGGCACAACGATGAAAACACGTGTGATTGATTTTTTCGGATATACGGGATGCCTCGCGGTGGAGAACGCGGAGACGCGCGTGGTCGTGTGTCCGCAGGCCGGCGGGCGCCTGCTCGAGTATTCGCTCAACGGGGTGAACAGCCTCTACCTCGATCCGGCGCAGCAGGGGTGGCGGCACATGCCGGGCGTCCCGACGGTCGATCCGTGCGGCGGGCGGTGCGACATCGGGCCTGAGCGCGTGATCGCGCCGCATCCGGACCTTTGGCTGGGCGACTGGACGGGCGAGGCGGTCGGCGCAGGGAAGGTGCGGCTTACGAGCGGCCGGGACCGCGTGACGGGTATGCGGCTGGTGCGGGAGTTCACGCTTGCGGAGAACTCGTCGCACCTCGAGTGCGCGCAGCGCATGGTCAACGAGTCCGACCGGCCGGTCACGTGCTGCCACTGGAGCCGCACGCTGGCGGCGGGGGGCGGGATCGTCCTGATCCCGCTGACGCCCGATAGCCGCTTCCCGAAGTCCTACATCATGTACGGGCCGGGTCCGGTGATGAGCTACTGTCCGGAAGACCCGAGCATCCGGGTGCGGGAGGATTTCCTTGAGATTCTCGGCACGCCTGCCACCCCCAAGCTGGGCATGGATTCGGCGGCCGGCAGGTTCTGCTACCTGATGCGCGACAACCTGCTTTTCATCAAGCGTTACCCCGTGTATCCGGACCGGGTGTACAGCGAGATGGCGGGCCTCACGATCTCGATCTGGTACTACAAAAACGAGCGGTGCGAGCTGGAGCCGATCGGGCCGCGCGAGATTCTCGCGCCGGGCGCGTCGGCGTCCTACACGGAAGCGTGGGAGCTGAGGCCGCACGCGTTTCCCGCCGCCGGGCAGACGGTCGATCTGCCGAAGATCCGGGCGGCGATGGCGTAGGAGCGGGTGCGCCGCCCCCGCTGTACCCGGGGCGCTCGCCGCTTACGCGTAGAAGTCTTGGACGCGCTCCAGGACGTCGAAGCCGGTGGCGGCGAGGCAGGCGTCGAAGCACTGCAGGGCGGGGTGCCCTTCCGGGAGGAGCGCGTAGGGCGTTTTGACCGAGCCGATCACGGTGTCGAGGCCGAGCGGCATCGCGCGCGTGAGGAAGGCGCTGGCGAGCGGGGCTTTCACGGGGGAGCCGTCGGGCCGCTTGGGCGGCAGCATGACCGTGAAGTTGCTGAGGCCGACCGAGAGGTGGACGCCGCGGAAGTCGGCGTCGGCGCGGATGAGCCGGAGCGCGCCCATCAGGCGGTGGATGTTGTTCTCCGTGTCGGTCGCGATGGGGGCGATGCCGGGGTCGATGATGCAGTCCTCGTTTCTGATGCCGCGGCTGCGCGCGTGTTCGAGCAGCAGTTTCGCGGCGGCGAAGGTCTCTTCGGCGGTGAGGCAGGGCAACTCCGCGCCGTCCTTGAGGTTCTCGGAGGCCAGCAGGATGGGGCGGAACGGCCGGATGGAGAGCAGGTCGAACATCGCGAGGCGCAGCGGCGAGATGGAGTTGAGGATGGGCGCGCCGCGCGCGGGGTCGCAGGCTTCGAGCCCGGCCTTGGCGGTGGCGAAGTCGGGGGAGTCGATCGAGAGCGGTTTGTCGGTGACGGCCTGGACGGCGCGGACCATCTCGGCCATGAAGGCGGGCGTGCGCGGGCCGACGTTGACGTCGATGTAGGCCGCGCCGAGTTCGGCCTGGGTTTTCGCGAGGGCGGTGATTCCCGCCCGGTCGTTGGCTGCGAAGAGCGCGTGGGTGGAGGGGACGGAGTCGTTGATGCTTTCGCCGATGAGGGTGAGACCTTGAAGGGGCATGGGAGGGATCCTGTTGAGAGGTTACACGTTAGAGGTTATGGGTTACACGATGGGGAATAGGCGCAAGACCTTTCTGGACTCAGGGGCGCCGGGGCTGCCAGAGGTCGGCGGGCCGGAGGTCGAGGAGCTCGACGGCTTCGAACCAGCGCGAGAGGTCCTTGGCCTGGTCGTCGAAGTTGTTGGAGCCGAAGGAGAATTTGGCGCCCATGGCTTTGGCGAGCTTGAGGAAAGCGGGCTTCGGGTAGGCGGAGCCGGCCTGGATTTCGAGGGCGACGCCCTTCTCCACGGCTTTGGCGATGAGCTGGCGCATGCGCGGTTCGGTCCAGAGCCGGTCGTAGCGGTTGGAGATGCAGGGGGGCAGGTAGGTGGGGTTGGCGAGGATCGAGACGGGCTCGTCGAGGATGCGCAGGTTGTGGGCGAGATAGTCGCGCATCCAGGCTTCGGGGTCGTCGATGGTGACGCCGGGGAGCCAGAGGCGGCGGGGCTTGCCTTCGGCGGTGACGCCCATGATCATCGTGTCGGCGAGGACGAAGTCGAGCCGTTTCAGGAGGGCGGGGTCGATCCGGGAGTGCCAGTCGCGGTCATTGACCTGGATGCCGACCGGCAGGCGCTTGCCGCTGGCGCGGGCCTGCGAACTGGCGTCGATGAAGGCGGCGAGGGTTGCCGTGTCGTTGAGCGGCCACTCGCGTCCGTGGTTTTCAAGCACGGCGCTCAGGATACCGCTCTGTTCCTGGCGGAGGGCGGCCTTTTCGGGGGTCATGCCGCCGCGGATGTGGATGTGATAATCCGCGAGGCTCAGGCCGCGGGCCTGGGCTTGGGCGAGGCCGCGGCGGAAGGCGTCGGTCTGCGGGTAGAGGAACGCGGGGGTGCCGGCGGTGTCCGCCTGGAGCAGGTGCCGGGAAAAGAGGGCGACGAGAAGGGTGACGGCAAGCGGTGAGCGCATAAGGGGTGGCAAGCTCCTGAAGTGGGGTTTGGAAAAGTTAAAATATAACATGGGCGGGCCGGGAAGGCGAAGGCGAAAAAAACTGGCACAAAACCGCAGAAAAGGGGATTTGGGGCTTGACCCATCGAGGGTTATCGTAGAAACTATTGACACTGCGTCTTTATGGCACAGTTTGGAACGTTTGACCTACGGGAAAGAACGCGC
>CAYZQL010000060.1:0-17323 GCA_964480555.1 uncultured Lentisphaeraceae bacterium
GACGCTGTTGATCATGCTGCGCAGTTTCGGCGGCGCGTCTCGCAGGGTGGAGGGACGGAAGTAGCTCTGGACGCGGCGGCGCAGCGAGACGGCCTTGCCGACATAGATGATGGTGCCTTTGCGGTCGCGCAGGATGTAACAGCCGGGCTTGTCGGGCAGGGCGGCTAGTTTTTCGCGGAGCATGTGGGAGGTGGCCATAATTTAACGCTTAAGGTGAGGCGCTGCGGTTCGGCTTCCGGTGCGATTTCTCGGCGCTTGAACGGTATTGTTGACCGTCACGCGCGGACGGGCAGAGGGAACTTCGAGGCGAGATAGAGCGGATAATAATGCCGGGCGAGAGCCGCGTCGCAGCCAGCGTTGCGTCCGCTGAAAACGGCACTGAAGGCGGGCTTGTATTTGTCAGCGAAGGACTTCAGGCTTTTGGCCTGCGTCACCCAGCCCGACTTGACCTCGACGGGAACCGCTGTGCCGTCCACAGCCGTCAGGAACTCCACTTCTGCCGTTCCTTCCCGCCAGCAGACCGTGTCGGCCCGATTCAAGGTGCGGAACGTCTGCGCCACGAAATTCTCGGCATAGTAGCCTTTGTACGTCCCAAAATCGTAATCCAGCACCGCTTTCACCGGTAGTCGGCTGAGCGCACCCAGGATGCCGACGTCGAAGACGAACAGTTTGAACGCGTTTTCTTTCGTGTAGGCCGAGAAGGGCAACTGGCCACAGTTCGCGATGGGGACGCGGAGGATCAGCCCCGCCGTTTCCAGCCAATCGATGGCGCCCGCCATCCGCTCGTACCCTTTGATTCCCGGCAAGACATCCTTGAAAACGAACTTGGGGGCCGATCCGGCCTGATCCCGCCCGAGCTGGGCCGGGATCTGGCGCCAGAGGCGTTCGAGCTGCATGGCGTTCTGCTTGCCGCAATGCTTGGCCATGTCCGCGCTGTACTCCGACACCAGCCGGTTCTGAATCTCCCGCACCTTCTGGAACGCGGAGAAGGGGTCGTTGCGCCGTTCGAGGAAAGCGGATACCGCTTCCGGCAAACCGCCGACCGCCAGATAGAGCTTGAACTCGTCCCACAGCCGCTGATGAAGAACCGGCGACAACGGGACGAGTTCCCTCATGTCGGCAAAGGCCTCCTGAAGGGGGCTGTTGCCGCCCGCCGCGAGAAACTCGTCGAAGGTCAACGGAAACATCCGCATCTCGTCGACTTTGCCGACCGGGAACGAACATTCTCCAAGGTGCACGCCGAGCAGCGAGCCCGCTGCGCAAACCGCCAGCTCCGGCATCTCTTCGGCAAAGTATTTCAGGCTCGTCAGCGCGCGAGGGCACTGCTGGATCTCATCGAGGATCAGCAGATCCGTCGGCCGCTCGATCGGGGCACCTAGCAGAAGAGAGAGGTCGCGGAGGATCGCCGCCGGATTCAGGTCCGCCGAAAACGCCGGCATGAACGAGGCGTTCTCTTCGAAATTGACATAGTGGACGCGCTTGAACCGTGCCTGTCCGAAGGCCTTGAGAATCGTGGTCTTGCCCACCTGCCGGGCACCCTGCAAGAGAAGCGGCTTGCGTCCGGCAGCTTGCTGCCATGCCACGAGTGTGTCAAAGACGGCTCTTTTCATGCGATGACATTATCACAGTTTTGTGACTTTCTCATAGCACTTATTTTCAATCAGTGAAGCGATCATCACTGAACCCTCCTACACTGAAGGATTGCAAGGGAGCGTTTCCTGAAGCAGCCGTAACAGGACCCGATACGGTCGGCAAGCCGGTTGGGCGGTGGGCGCGCTGCGCGCGTTAGGCCGGGGTCTCGAACAACGCAGGGTGGCGCGGGTCGGCGGGCGGGACGGCGGGCGCGGCGTCGGAAACGAGGGCGCCGTTCTCGAGCGTGAGCACGCGGTCGGCGGCGCCGGGGGCTAAGTGGCGGTGGCTGGTGAAGAGGGCGATTTTGCCGCGGCTGAGGCGGGCGAGGGCGTCGAAGGTCTCTTGTTGGCCGGCGCTGTCGAGGGCGCTGGTGGGCTCGTCGAGGATGTAGAGGGCGGCGGGGCGGAGGAAGGCGCGGGCGAGGGCGATCTTCTGCCACTGGCCGATGCTGGGCTCGGTGCCGTCGTGGAGCCAGCGGCCGAGGAGGGTCTTGAGGCCCTGCGGCCATGCGGCGAGGAGCGGGCCCATGCCCGCGTCGCGCGCCGCGCGCTCGATCGCGGGGGAGTCGGGCGGGGTGGCGGGGTGGCCGATGCGGATGTTGTCGGCGACCGAGGCCTGGTAGTGATTGAAGTCCTGGAAGAGCGCGCCGATGCGGGCGCGCCAGGCGGCGGGGTCGAGGTCGCGCAGGTCGGTGCCGTCCACGAGGATGCGGCCGGCGTCGGGGTCGTAGAGGCGGCAGAGGAGTTTGACGAGCGTGGATTTGCCGGCGCCGTTCGGGCCGGCGAGGACGACGCGCTCGCCGGAACGGAGGGTGAAGGAGAGGTCGCGCAGCGCGGGTGCGGCGGAGCCGGCATACGTGAACGAGACGTGCTCGAAGGTGATGCCGCGCAGGATGGCGTCGGGAGCGGGCTTGGGGCTGGCGGTCGCGCGGATGGCGACGGGTTGGCGCAGGAGTTCTTCGAAGCTCTGGAGGAAGAGGGCGTCCTCGAAGAGCGCCGCGACGGCGTTGAGGAGCGTGGCGATGGCGCCTTGGCCGCGCTGGACGGTCTGGATGCAGAGCACCAGCGCGCCGACGGTGATGGCGCCGCCGAGCAGGCGGCCGGTCATCCAGAGCAGGATGCACCCCGTGGCGAGCAGGCCGACGAAGAGTCCGGCCGCTTCGCGGGTGAGCACGTAGCGGCGCCAGGCGATGCGCTCCTCCTTGAGTTTGGCGCGGGCGGCGGCGAAACGGGCGCGGCAGAAATCGCCATGTCCGTAGAGGCGGGTCTCTTTGGCGCCGGCATTGTCGGTCATGACGGAGTGGAAATAGGCGGCCTCGCGCTCGAGGGGGGTGAGGCTTTTGCGCCAGTCGTAGAACCGGCGCGTGCGGCTGATTTTGAAGAACAGGAGCGGCAGCGCGGCGGCGGCGAGGAGGAGCGGGAGCAGGGGGCTGAAGCGGGAGAGGATGACGAGCACGCCGGCGAGGCCGGTGAGGCTGTGGAGGAGCTGGCCGAGCCCTGCGAGCACGCGGGCGGGCCGGGAGAGCGCCTGCTCGCGGGCCATGTAGAGGCGGTTCTGGTCATCCGGGTTCTCGAAGAAGGCGTAGTCCGCGCGGAGCAACGTGTCGTGAAGCAGTTCATAGACGCGGTCCGTCACGGCGAGGGCGTGGAACTCGGCGACCCAGGCGACGAGCAGCCGGGTGCAGGCGGAGAGGAAGAGGCAGGCCGCTCCGAAGAAGAGCCAGAGCACAAGGTCGCGGAAGGCCGGATTGTTGAGGCCGGCCTCGGTGAGCGCGGCGAACGAGAAAGCGGCGTGGGGCGACCCGGCGAGCAGGCGCGTCGCGCCGTCGATGACGTGCTTCACGGAGAGGAGCGCGCCGAGCGGCAGCAGGGCTTGGAGAACGGTGAGAAACGCATGCCAGAACGCGAGGCGCCGGTCGCTCATCCAGATCAGGCGGAGCGCACGCGCGAGTGTGGCCGGAAAGATGGAATAAGGACGGGGCATGTTTGACGCGTATTAAAGCACAGGGGAAAACCCGTGAACAGAGAAAAGGGCGGCGCGCCGGGGACGGCGCGCGCGCCTCTGAACTCTGGGCTCACTTCAGCGTGACGGTCCGCCCCGTCGCCAGCTCCCGGACGGTCACCTCCGGCATCGCGCCTTCGAAGGGGAAACGGTAGTCCAGCTTGCCGTTGCGGAAGAGTCCCGCGCCGGAGAAGTCCGGACTTCCGCTGACCGTGACGACGCACGGCATGGACACGTCCAGCTCTTTGCCGTCCGTGTCGAAAGCCTGCCCCGCGACGCGGACATACATTCCATCGAGCGCGACGGAGGCGCGGAACGCGCCGAGCGCGCGGTCGGTCAGCAGGAGGATCGCGGCGTCGCCGCCGTCCAGCGTGAGCGTCACCTTGGACCGGTCCTTGTCTGCGGCCGCCACAGCGAGCTTCTCGGCCCTGCGGAGGTTGTAGGCGTGCGCGCCGAGCGCGCGGCTGAACAGGACCTCGCCCGTCTGACGGACGCCTTTTTCCGGCAGCACCTTGAAGTGCCCGTATACCGGGCCCCACGTGCGGAGGTCGTTGACCACGGAGATGAAGGCGGTCCGGTCGAGCCGCGTCACGTTCAGCGCCGTGTGCGGCAGAAGGGAGCGGGCGTCGAGCGCGACCGCGTCGAGGATCTTTGCGAAAGGCTCGGCCCCGGCATGCCGGGCGGCGGCCTCGGCCAGTTTGGCGTCCAGCGCCTCCACATACATCGGGCGGCTCGTGTCGGTGCCCCACTGGGCCTCGACCTCTCGAACGATCCGCGCGTGTTCCTCCGCGGAAAGCGGTTTGTTCTCGTCGCGGGCGACGACCGCGCCGGGAAAGAACGGGTGGACGTTTTCCGGCACCACGATGACCTTGCCCGGCGTCTCGGCAAAGCGGGTCAAGGCCTTCCAGGCGGGCTCATAGAGATACTGCAGGGCCGGGAAGAAGACCATGTTGTAGCGGTCCAGCACGGCGGGGTCTTTCAAGAAATCCTCGTCAAAGAGGAGGTCGTAGGCGACGCCGGAGCGCGTCAGGTCGGCCAGCAGCTTCGTGTAGTCGGAGGGCCAGCGCTCGTCGGAGAAAAGGCTGTCCGCGAAACTCGAGTAGACCGCGATCTGGCGCGGGCGGTTCTCCCACGCGGGCAGGAGGGCGCGCAGCGGCGGCAGCTCCTCGGCGATGAGCGTGCGCACGCGCGGCGCCAAGGTGGGGTGGTCGCCGGTAAGGGAGAGCCCCTTCTCCTTGATGAGCTTCTTCGCCTCTTCAGCTGACGGCGCCTTCGCGCCGAGCAGCGCGTCGATCTCCGCCTTGCTCTTGCCGTGCCCCTGAACCATCTCCAGCGGCTGGAAGAAGACCAGCATCGCCGTCGGGCGGATGAGAGAGGCCCAGCAGGAGGCGGCGAAGATGTCGCCCGAGGGCATGGCCTCGTAGGGTCCGACATTCATGTGGAGAAACGCCGGAAAGGAGGATGAGCGCATCTGCCGCGAATGCCGGATGTGCGCGGAGAGGGCTTCCTGCAGCCAGACCACACGCAGCCCGGGGGTGTAGCACCAGGTCTGCGCGATGTCGATCCGGTCGTCGTAGCCGCGGATGGAGAGCCGGCGCGTGAGGGGCGCGACCACGGATTGCACGTCGGGGCGTTCGCGCTTCATCGCAGACGCGATGTGCTGGTTGAGCAGGCTTTCCGAATCGCCGTGCGGCCCCTTCCGGTCGAGATGCCAGAGGTAGAGCGGGTCGTCCGCCGGAATGATGCGGCTCGGGGGGATCGGATACTTGGCCAGCACCGGCGAGAGGCGGCCGATGGGACGTACGAGTTCCCGCCTGTCATCCGCCTTCCAAGGCGTGAGGTCGAGGCCGAAACGGTCTTTCGCATAGCGGACCGCCTCGTCGCGGAAGTTGACCTGGAAATTGGGCGTGAACTCATTGTTGATGTCGATGTGCGTGAGCGCGGGGAAAAAGGCGAGGCGGCGCGCGATCGCGGCGACGCTTTCGCGCATCTGCTCCCGCATATAGGCGCTGTAATAGAAATCACTGTAGCCGTGCCTCTGCTTGGGCGTGAAAGCCCTGTCTTCGGGGTGGTCGCTGCGGGGCGACCCGGTCCAGCGGAACTGGTAGGGTCCCCAGTGAAGGCCGGCCTGCATCGCATCGGCGCACCGGCCGACGGTTCCCATGGTATAGCCCGGCTCCTGCGGGAGGAACTGGCACCAAGGCGAGGTCTGGAGCTGTTCGAGCGGCACGGGCGCGGGCGTCACGGTCGCCGGCAGCGACTGCGCGCTCACGCACGCGTCGCCGCGCCGGACCGAGAGCGTCTGGGTGTAATCGCCCGGCTTCAGCGTCAGCAGGACCGGGACGGCGACCCGCCGCTCGCCGTTGATTTCGAGCGCGCCGATATCGTGGGTGAACGTCTGGCCTCCGATCTGCCATTCGAGTGTCAGCCCGGCTTGGGGCTGGGAAGAGGTGTTGCGGATGAGGAACCGGTACTCGCGCGGCTGGAAGCCGCGGGCCAGGTGGCGGATGTAGCTGTGGGCCGCAACGCGGACGGGGGAGGCCGCGCGTAGCTTGAGAAAATCGATGGCCGCGACCTCCGCGTCGTCCAGTGCGCGGCTCCAGGCCGCAAACGTGCGGAGGTGTCCGTCCAAGGCGCACTCGGGACCGCCGCACCCGAGCGAGAAGGTGCTGACGTTTTCCACCGGGACATCGGAGAGCTCGGCTTTCTTTTGGCCATCGACCCAGAGCTTCGCCGTTCCGCTCTTGCGGGTCAGCACGACGGTATAGGAGCGTCCGGGTTCCGGTAGAACGCCGGTCTCGGCCACCTTTTTCTTCTCGGCAGGTTTTTTGGCGGAGTGATACAAGATCAGCTGATTGCGGTTTAGCGAGCTGAAGGAGACGCTCAGGTTCGGCCACCAGCGCTGGCGCCGCGTTTGTTCGAAGATAGGCTGATAGAGCCCGCCGGTCGAGGCCAGCGTGAAGGTGACCAGGACGGTGAAGTCATCCTCGGGCAGCTGTTGCGTGAGGGCCGCCGGCAGCGTCAGAAGGTCGCGCACCTGATAGCGCCCGGGCTTGGAAAAGGCGGAGACGAACGAAGCGGGTGCGCCGAAGGCGAAGCGGCGCAGGGTCGCGCCGGCTGCCGCGCTGAAGGTGTACTCGACCGTGTGCTGCCGGACCTCGCCCTTTTTGGACGTCGGCGCGGCGGCACAGCGGGTGCCCGCGTGGCAGAAGCGCTTGAGCTGACGGTCGGGCCTGAAGCGCTGCGGCTTCTGGGCCACGCCGTCGAGAAGGGCGGTCACGACCAGCTCGCCCTCGCCTTGCGCATCGAAGCCGAGCGCGAACGGGCCCTCGCCCTCGACGGTCAACGCGCCGGTCGTAAATCCCTCTGCCCCGACCGCGACGCCGCCTTCATAGAGCTTGTCCGCGGGCATCAGGTTGATGAAGCCGGTCCCGCTCTCCGAGTCGCTGCCGGAGGACATCCGCAGGCCATCGCGCTCGAACACCGGCACGTCGGCGTCGTGCGTTCTTCCCCCGGCGTCAACGGCGCGGCCGTGACGGGAAAAGTCGAACTCCCACTCCGTTTCAGAGGACGCGCCTTTCAGGCTGTCCTGAAAATCGGCCTTTCCGAGAAAGCCCTTCTGCCAATCCGGCTCTCCTGCGAACAGAGTAACGGCGGTCAGGGCAACGCCGGCAAGCGGACACGTTCGGACCATGGTGAACCCTCGTTTCTTTGAGCTGTCTGACGGTGCAACTTGGAACAGAATACACGATGTTGTGCGGGCGTGCAAAGAGCGAAGGCGGAAGAGGTGCCGCGGCCGCTTTCGGAGTTCGGAAAATCGAGGGTCAAGTTCGCATAATCGAGATTGTAGAACTTCCCTACTCCGCCTATACTAAAAATAACTTTGCGGATGTGTTGTGCGCGGTTGGCGGCAAACAAGGAGTTGGTTATGAGAGCGAGAAGGGGCGAAGAGAACGTGCTGAAAAAGGTCCCGGCGGGTTGGGGCGTGGCCCTGCTGGGTATGCTGGGAGGTGTGTCATCGGCCATGGCCGAGGCGGTTCCGCCGGTGAACTGTGCGACCGAGGCTGCGGTGGCGTGCGTGCAGACGGGCGGGGTGGGTACGGCGTGGTCTGCCGGTTTTGTGACCAACGTGGCGGAGGTGACGTTCGGCGAGGTCGTGACGGACCGCGCGCTGGGGCTCTCGTGCGTGTCGATCGACGGGACGGTGGCGACGGGCGCTTCGCCGACCGGGATGGTCGCCTGGTCGAAGGCGAGTTACACGGCGACGTCGACGGGGACCTCGGTCGAATTCGGCCGCGTGAGCGGCGGCGTCCACGCGACCGGCGTGACGAACGCCTACGGCATCCTGGCCTGGTCACACGGCGCGTTCGCGACGAATCCGGCGACGGTGAGGATCGGGGCGCTGGACGGGGCGGTCAGCGCGAACGTCGCGCCGGGGGGCGGCACGGCCGCAGCCGTCTGCGCGCGCACGGCGGTGGACGTGACACTGTCATCCGGTGGAGCGGTGTTCGGGGGGACGTACGGGTGGGACACGGGCGATGGCTCGGCGACCAACGCGGCGGCGGTTTTGCAGGCGCTTCTGTCCAAGGTGAGGGCGCGGACGGCGACGGCGGCGGAGAGCAACGCGCTGGCCGCGGCGGCCTCGGGCGGTTACGCGGTGCTGGGCGGAACGGAGGCGGACGCGGTGCGCTTCGCGAGCGAGAACGTCGCGGTGTTCGGCGCGGTCGCGCTGGGCGGCGGGTACGACACGGTGGCGCTGGCCGGCATCCCGTCGGGACGGACGTTGAGACTGCCGGCCGTGACGGGCGCGGAGTTGCTGGCGGTCACGAACTGTCCGGACATAACGGTTTCAAATGCGGCGGTGTTCGCCGATCTCTATGTCGGCAGCAACGCGCTGTGCCGCCTGAAAGATCCGGCCTACACGGTCGCAGGGCTGTACGGCCGCGGGACGGTGGTGCCGCAGGGCGCGCTGACGGTGACGAACCGCATCGAGGTGGGACGTTTCGGCGAGGCGCCGGTGGGCTCGCGGCTGACGGTGACGGGCGGATTGACCTTGGGCGAGGGAGTCGTGTGCGCGCTGCGCGCCGCCGAAACGAACGGCGTATGGACGAACGACACGGTCGCGGTGAGCGGCGCGCTGACGGTGGTCGGGGGCGGCACGGTGGATGTGGGGTGCACGACGAACGCGCCGCTGGCCTTGTATGCGAAACGGGTTGTGATGACGGCGGCGGGCGGGATCGTGAACCCCGGCTTGCTGGCCACGTGGACGCTCGAGGGGACCGGGCGCGACAGCGAGACAAAGTACATGCGGACCGTGCGGGCCGAGGGCAACAACGTGGTGGTGGGCGTGTCGGTCGGCGGGACGCTGATCCGGATTTTCTAACGGCGAAGGGGCGAAAGCGAGGATAACGATGAACAAATTGATTTTGACTGCGGGTGCCGCGCTGGCGGTGTTCAGGATGTGTGCCGATCCGGTGGCGACGCAGGTGTTTCCCACCACGGTGCCGGAGATCACGTGGACGACGCGCCCGCTCGGCGTTTACAATGTCTCCGCTTCGGCGCAGGCGGAGGGGCCGTTCGACGAGCAGATCGGCCCGGATGTGACGGCGACCGGGTACAGCAGCACCCTGCTGTGTCCGACTGTGGCGGCGGCGGGAAGCAAGCGGTTCTTCCGGGTTGACGCGGTGTCGGCCGGGTATAACGATTACCTGATTCTCGACGTGTCGGGCGGCGCGAATGCGGCCTCGTGGCCGGTGACCGGGACCAACGCGATCCCGGATCTGCTGACCAACCCCGACTACCGGACGACCAAGGTGGTGCTGCGCCTGATCGGGTCAGGCAGTTTCAAAATGAAGGGGACCTACGACGTGACGTTGACGCGGCCCTACTACATCGGCGTGTTCGAGATGACGCAGGCGCAGTACACCAACATGACGGGCGGGGCAAACAACTCGTTGAATATCGGGCCGACCCGCCCGATGGACAACCTGTCCTTCGCGATGCTGCGCGGCGGCACAAACGACGCGGCCGGATACGGGTGGCCCACGAACAACGCGGTCTTTTCGAACTCGCTCATCGGCCGCGTGCGGGCGAAGACGGGAAGCGACAACTTCGACCTGCCGACCAGCGCGCAGTGGGAGTACGCCAGCCGCGCGGGCACCACGACGCACTTCTTCAACGGCACGGACGCGAACCCGGCGAACGCGTCGGATTTTTCGATGGTGACCAACATCGCGCGGTGTTCCGCCAACCGCAACATCGCGATCGGCGGGTACACGGGCCACGCGCCGGTGGGGTCCTACCAGCCCAACGCGTGGGGCATTTACGACACGCACGGCAACATCGCCGAACTGATGCTGGATTGGGAGGGGGGTGCCCCGGCCAGCAGCGACCCGGTCGGTCCGGATACGGGCACCGCTAGGCTCTTCCGGGGAGGACAGTCGGGGACGCCCACCACCGAACATTTGAAAAACACAATGACGACAGGCGCCAATCCTAATTCGGTTTACTCGGCGGGTGTGATGGGGTTCCGCTTGGCGCTGCGGTTGCCGGAGGGCGAGACGCTGGGGCAGGCGGAAGGGGGCGTCGAGGCGCCGGTCATCACGCAGGTGACGCCCAAGGTGGTTCCTGTGATCGCGTGGCCGACCCGGCCGGGGGCGGTCTACGGGCTGTTCCGGTCAACGAATCCCTCAGGGCCGTTTGAAACGCAGATCGGCACGAACCGGGTCGCGGACGGCAGCATGCTGTCGCTGGCCGACGTGACTGCGGTGGGCGGCAGCTACACGTACAAGGTCGAAGAGCTGGCTCCGGGTTACGCGCGGTACCTGATCGTCGACGTGTCGGGCGGCAGCGGCGCGACGTCCTGGCCGGTGACTTATACGAATGTGATTCCCGAACTGCTGACGGATGAGTCTTACAAGACCAACATGATCGTGCTGAAGCTTCTGCCCGCGAACACCTACACCATGCGGCAGCCGGTCAGCGCGGGCGTGCCGGTGACCTTGACGCGCCCGTTCTACGCCGGCGTGTTCGAGGTGACGTGCGCGCAGTACACGAAGGTGACGGGGCTGGCGTTTGGGCTGACAACTCTTCCGGTCGGAAGCGTCTCTTACAACGCCATCCGCGGCAGCGTGGCGGACGGCATCAACTGGCCTGCGACGACGAACGACGTTTCGGCGGGATCGTTCATGGGGCGGCTGCGGGCGAAGACGTCGGCCGAGGCGGGGACGCTGTTTTTCGATCTGCCCACGGATGCGCAGTGGGAGTACGCCTGCCGCGCGGGCACGACTTCGCACTTCAACAACGGGCGCAACGCGGCCTCGGCGGGGGATTGGGGCGCGATCAGCGACCTCGCGTGGAACACGGTCAATACGGGCGGCGGCTCGCGGTCGGTGGGATTGCTCACGCCCAACGGCTTCGGCCTCTACGACCTGCACGGGAACGTCACGGAGTTCTGCCTGGATTGGAACTGGAGCGGGCCGACCGCCTATGCGGACGACCCGACAGGGCCCACGGCCACGAGCAGTACCCGCATTTACCGCGGCGGCACGTACAGCAGCCCGAACCTGTCCACGCTGTACTCCTCAACACGCGGGAGTTTCAACCCCGCCAGCACGCAGGGCAACATCGGGTTCCGGCTGTATTGCCAACTGCCGGAGTGAGGCGTACGCCCGGCGTTGAGCATCGCCGCGAAGGGTGACAAGGGGACGGCGCTTCTGACCTCGCCCTCACCGTGAACGGATGGGCCAGAAGCGGACGTGCTTCGCGCGTGCTGTCGCTAAAATCGCGGAAACGGGCGAAATCCAAAATTGCCCCGGCGCTGCCGGTGTGATACGCTGTCTTCAAGTTTATTTGCGAAGACGGGGAAGAAAAAGGTGGGGGATGATGGATACGCTCACAGCCTATGACCTGATGCTGACGATCCGCTTCTTTGAAGAGGCCATCGAACGGCTTTTCCTGGAAGGTCGCATCATGGGGACCGCGCACACCTGCATCGGCCAAGAGGCGGTCGCCGTGGGTGTGGCCGCGGCCCTCGAGCCCCGCGACGCCATGACGACGACCCACCGCGGGCACGGGCATTTCCTCGCGCGGGGCGCGGACGCGGGGCGCGCGATGGCCGAGCTTTTCGGACGCGAGACCGGCTATTCCCGCGGGCGCGGCGGCAGCCAGATGATGATGGATCCGGCGATCGGCTTTTACGGCGCGAACGGCATCACCGGCGGCAGCATCCCCTTTGCCGCCGGCCTGGCGCTGGACGCGCAGCTCCGGGGCTCCGGCCGGGTCACCGCTTGCCTCTTCGGCGACGGCGCATCCAACCAGGGCGTTTTTCACGAGACGCTCAACCTCGCCGCACTCTGGCGACTCCCCGTTCTTTTCATCGTCGAGAACAACGGCTATGCCATGTCCACCTCCACCCGGCGCGGGCTCGCCGATCCCTGCATCGCCGACCGCGCCGCGGCCTACGGCATGCCGGGCGTGACGGTCGACGGCAACGACCTGTTCGCGGTGCGCGAGGCGGTTGCCTCCTTCGCCAAGGCCGCCCGCCAAGGCGACGGCCCTGCGCTCGTCGAGTGCGTCACGTACCGGCTTTCCGGGCACTCGCGCGGCGACCCGCGCGTCTACCGGACCCGCGAGGAGGAGGAGGCCGCCTGGAAGAACGATCCGATTCTCCGCCTGGAGGCGCGGCTGACGGACGAGGGCTCGCTCGACGGGGAGGCCATTGCGGCGCACCGGGAGGCCATCCGGGCGCGCATCGACGAAGCCATCCGCTTTTGTGAAACCTCTGCGCTTCCCGACCCGGCCTCGTTGGGCGAGTCGGTTTTTGACTGATTTTTCGCGGGTGCCCACGCGGGGCGCCCCTCCAGAGCATGAGACCCTTATGAGAACCATCACGTTCACCCAAATCCTGCGCGAGACGCTTGCCGCCGAACTGCGGCGCGACCCTTCGGTCTTTCTGATGGGCGAAGACATCGGCGTTTACGGCGGCGCGTTCGGCGTCACCCGCGGACTGGTCGATGAGTTCGGCCCGGAGCGCATCCGCGACACGCCGATCTCGGAACAGGCGCTGACCGGCCTTGCCATCGGCGCGGCGGTCGCGGGCCAGCGACCCGTGATCGAGATCATGTTCATGGACTTCATCACGCTGGCGGTGGACCAGCTCGTCAACATGGCGGCCAAGCTGCATCCGGTCTACGGGCTGAACTGCCCGCTGGTGCTCCGCACGCCCCCCGGCGCGGGCCGCGGGTACGGCGCGACACACTCGCAGTCGCTGGAGCGCCTGTTCACCGGCATCCCCGGCCTCAAGATCGCCGCGCCCTCCAACGCGCTCGACGCGTCGGGCCTGCTCCAGTCCGCGGTCCGCGACAACAACCCGGTGCTTTTCCTTGAGCACAAGCTGCTCTATCCGATGCGCTTCGAGGTTCCCGACGAGCTGCCGCCGCCGCTCCCGTTCGGCTTCGCCAAGCTGGCGCGCGAAGGCACGGACGTCACCCTTGTGGCGTGGTCGCACATGACCCACCTCGCGCGGCAGGCCGCCGCGCGGCTCGCCCAGGAGGGCATCGAGGCCGAGATCGTCGACCTGCTCACGCTCAACCCGCTGGACATCGACACCGTGGTCGATTCGGCGAAGAACACGGGCCGGGTGATCGTCGTGGAGGAAGGCCCCCAGACCGGCGGCTTCGCGGCCGAGATCGCCGCGCAGGTCGTCGAGCGGGCCTATGACTATCTCGAGAAGCCGGTCCGGCGCCTCGCCGCCCCCGACTGCCCCGTCCCCTCGGCCAAGAACCTCGAAGCCGCCTGGCTGCCCACCGTGTCGGGTCTCGTCGAGCTCGCCCGCAGCATGGTCGACGCTTGATATCATACGGATGAGCCAAAAATGACTGCGTTGAAGAAAACCAGCGGATCACTTCCCGACGGCAAGGAAGTGGAGAACCAAGCACTTATCCTTTTCACGAAGCGTTAGTAAAAATGGCTGAACACAAACCAAAGGCGGAGAAGAGCACAAGAATCTGCCCGGAAGAGCATGGACCAGAGGTGCTCTTTGACCGAGTTGCCGCCATTCTCGAACAAGCGCGCGGCAACGTTGTTCGCGTGGTCAACACCAATATGGTGTTGGCTTATTGGCTGATCGGGCGTGAGATCATCGAAGCCATCCAAAAAGGCAATAATCGGGCCGAGTACGGCGAACGAATCATTTCAACGCTTTCGAGGCAGTTGACTGCGCATTATGGCAGAGGTTTTTCGAAGCCTGTTTTGTGGAATTTCAGACAGTTTTATTTGTCGTTTCAGAACAGAGGTGTGATTCTCTCCCCGTCGGGAAGAGAATCGACAGACCATCGGAAAATCTCCCCGTCGGGAAGAAGAACCATAACGGAGAAGAGTGGGTGCCGTGCCGAAAACGTTGTGCCGTCTGGATTCTCGCCGCAACTTACATGGTCTCATTACCGCGCGTTGATGCGAGTGGAGAATAAAGAAGCGAGGGACTTCTACGAACAGGAAGCCGTTGAAGGCGGATGGGACAAACGCACACTGGAGCGGCAAATCCATTCGCTTTACTATGAACGACTGCTGAAGAGTGCCGCGCCCAAAAAGATGTTGGCTGAAGGGAGAAGGCCTCGATCCCGTTCCGCTATGTCAGTCGAGACATTGAGGAATCCCTACGTTCTTGAATTTCTCGGTCTGCCCGAGGTCGCCGAGTTTCACGAATCCGATTTGGAGCGTTCCATCCTCACGCATCTGCAGCGGTTTCTTTTGGAATTGGGAAACGGGTTCGCTTTCGTCGCCCGTCAGAAACATATCCGCATCGAAGAGCAAGACCGGTACATTGATTTGGTTTTCTACCATTGCCGTTTAAAGTTCTATTTGTTGATTGACTTGAAAACCGACGAGTTGACACATGCGGATGTCGGGCAAATGGACGGATATGTCAGAATGTTTGACGGCATATTTGTTGCGCCAGAGGATAATCCGACTATCGGGTTGATTCTCTGCACGGAAAAGAACGAAACCGTGGCGAGATATTCGGTGTTGAATGACAGAAAGCAGATTTTCGCGTCCAAATACATGCTTTGCCTTCCGACCGAAGAGCAGCTGAAACGCGAAATTGAATGCGAACGTAAGCTCTTAGCTGAAACGCATGACGCAGCAGGAAACGACGAGCCGCAGCGTCCGCGATAACAGACACGCGAATGTACTTCCACCCCCAAAGGCAAACGCAATGGATGAAGATTCAATCATTCTCGCGCTTCCACACCGACCAACGGGATAACGATGAACACAATGCGCGAAAGATATGAGGCGGATGTTTGGAGGCGGAACTCAGAGGGAAGTAACCGCGCTGATTCCTATCTCCGCGCATTGGAGTATCTTGGGCCCATTCTTGCCCGTCGGTCAAAAGCGTTCGCTCAATGTCCGGATCTCTTTTCAATCAGCGACAGCAGAATCATTCGGGAGTTATACGAATACGTAACCGAACAGCAAAGGTTGGGGGAGCACGGGATTTTTCACGATGCGGAAAAACCGAGCTATTGGAGAAGCCGTTTTTATTCCGCCGCGCTGAAAGATTACATGGGGTTCTTGTCGCAATTCCGGTACGAAGAGAGGCTTTGGGCAATTTACAATACGGAGGGTTCTGCGCCGGAAGCACTCGCTGAGAAACTCGCTTCCGTTGATATGGAGGACGGCGTCAGTCTTTCGGGTGCCGATGTGGCGATGCCTCGAGGAGAGGATGTTTTGCGTGAGGTTAAAACACGCCTGAATCAGCGGTTCTTTCGCTCCATGATTATGCGTGATTATTCCTCATGTTGCTGTTTGACCGGATTAACCGTGCCGGAGGTGTTACGAGCGAGTCACATCATCCCATGGGCGGAAGATGAGCAAAATCGCATGAATCCCTCCAATGGGCTTTGCCTTTCTGCGACTTACGATGCGGCTTTTGATCGGCATTTGGTTTCCTTTGACGAGAACTATCGTTTCGTCCTCTCCAAATCCTTGAAAGAACATTACACCGATCAGGCCTTCAAGCTTCACTTTCTCGCCTATGAAGGAATGACATTAGTATTGCCGAAACGTTTCAAGCCCGAACAAGCGTTTCTCGAAAAACACAGAAATGCGTTGGGATGACCCCGATTTCCGTCCGCGAGGCGGCACGGTTGCAGACTTTCCCGGACGATTACTTTTTTGAGGGCGCGTCCACCGATCAATACCGGCAAGTCGGCAATGCCGTCCCGCCTTATCTCGCCTTTCAAATCGCACAGGCGGTTGCTGCGATATTGGATTGAATTGATCCATATTGGATATGGCGTATCAGTGAACAATAATCTATCATGGAAACTGTTGTTTAACTCGGTTCTGACAGACAACCATTTGAGTCGTGCCACATGCTCTACTCCCTCATCACGCTCTCGTACAACAAGCTCGCCTGCACGCGGCGCTGCCTGTCGGCGCTGCTCACGGATTCCGTGGCGGACGGCCCTTGGGAGTTGATCGTGGTGGACAATGGCTCCACCGACGGCAGCTACGAGTGGTGCGACACGGAACTGGCGGCGCTCGGCCGTGCGCGCGGGGTGCCCGTGACCGTGCTGCGCAACGGGGGGAACGTCGGCTGCTCTTTCTCGCGCAACCGCGCCATCGCCGTTGCCCGCGGCGAGTATCTGGTTTTCGCGGACAACGACATCGCGCCCCGCACGCGGCGCTGGCTGCCGGGGCTGCGCGAGGCGCTCGCCGCAACCCCGCGCGCGGGCATGGCCGGCGCGAAAATGGTCTACCCGTGGGCGCCCTATCCGATCCAGTGCGCGGGCGTCGGCATCTCGAAGCGCGGCCACGTCTGCTTCCGCGGCCGGGGCGAGCCCCTCGGCAACCCGCGCTTCAGCCGCCCGGAGTCCGTGCAGTGCCTGATCAGCGCCTGCCTGATGATCCCGGCGGCGCTCCTCCGCGAGCACGGCGGCTTCGACGAGGCGTTCCACCCCGTGCAGTTCGAGGATTTCGACCTCGTCTACCGTCTGCGCGCGGCGGGATATGCGGCGGTGTATGCGCCGTCGGTCGAGATGTACCACTTCGAGAGCGTCACGACGCAAGGCACGCCCACGGTGCGCAACGCGGCCGTGGTGGTGCGCAACGGGCTGCTTTTCCAGCGGCGCTGGCGCCACCTGTTCGAGCGCGAAGAGGGCCCTTCGGAGGAGGCGTGCCGCTGGCGCCGGATCGAGCCGGTGCCCTTTGACGCCATCGGCCCCTTGCCGCTGCTCTGAAAATGAAAGAGGGCGGCGGGAGATCCCGCACGCCCCTTTGAGTGTCAGGCGGACAAAACCGCTTAGGCCGGATCAAATTAACGTGTCGCCGTTGGGAGATGTCAGGTGGGGACGGTTCCCCGAACCGTCCGCGGACGCCTCGGGGAGGCGTCCCTACCCGGAACGGCGGCACGTTAAGAAAACCGGTTAGCGGTCGAACTGTCCGTCGAACGCGATCGCGCTGGGCGCGAAATCCACGCTCCGCACAAAGTCGCAGGCCTCCTCGGCGCCGTGGCAGCGGTCCATGCGGGAGTCTTCCCACTCGACCGACAGCGGGCCTTGGTACCGGATGTCGTTCAGGGCGACGATGATCTCCTCGAAGTTGATGTCGCCGTGCCCGAGCGACCGGAAGTCCCAGAACCGCCGCGGGTCGGCGAAATCGGTGTGGCCGCCGAACACGCCCACCG
>CAYZQL010000061.1:0-17322 GCA_964480555.1 uncultured Lentisphaeraceae bacterium
AACTGCCGACCTCTTCCTTACCAAGGAAGTGCTCTACCAACTGAGCTATGTTGGCATCGTCCCTCACCCCCAACGGGGGCAAAGAACCCCTTACCCAATATGCCCGCCGGCTTTCAAGGAGAGCCTTTAGGCCATCGTGCAGGAGTCCGTCAAACCTTGCCAATGTTCCGTTCCCCATCCTTCCAAAACCGAGTTCTGGAAAAAAAGAAAACTTGTTTAGATTACCGAATGACCACCCGGATGTCAATCCGCCGCGAAACTTTTTTTGAGGAACCGCGTTGCCCCCCCTGCCGTTCCGGAACAAGTTGCCGCCCCGTTTTCGAGCAGGAAAACGCGGCCGCCCAACGCGGCCGCCTCCCCGGGGTCGTGCGTCACGTACAAAGCCGTGAACCGCCTCAATCGGTGCAGCCGTTTCAGGTCGGCGATCAGCCCGGCTTTCAGCCCGTTGTCTAAGCTGCTGAGCGGTTCGTCAAACAGCACCACCTCCGCATCCGAGGCCAGCGCCCGCGCAAAGGCCACGCGCTGGCATTGCCCGCCGCTCAGCACGTTCGGCTTCGCCTGCGCGTACTCCTCCAGGCCAGTCATCGCCAGCATCTCGCCGACGCGTCCCCGCACCGTGTCGCCGCGCAGGTGCCGCGCCCGCATGCTGAAGGCGATATTCTCGTAGACGGTCAGTTGCGGGAAAAGCGCATGCCGCTGAAAAACCAGCGTCACCGGCCGCCGCTCCGGCGCCACGCGCGTCATGTCCTCCCCCCCGATCCGCACACGCCCGGACGTGGGGCTCGCGAGCCCCGCGAGAATCGACAGCAACACCGTCTTGCCCGCCCCGCTCGGGCCGAGCAGCAGGGCGAATTCGCCGCGCTCAAGCGTGAGCGAGATATCCTTCAGCACGTCCCGGCCCGAATACCGTTTACACACGTGTTCCAACTCAACCATAATCCACCCGCACGCACTCATGAACCAACGCACTCATGGACTTCCCCCTCACGCTTTTCTCCGCTCTGCCGCGTCTTTGAAGGCCAGCCGCAAGCCGACCAGCGTCACGAACGAGACCAGCGCCAGACAGAAGGCCGCCGCCCCGGCCGATGCCAGGTCGCCCGCCGTGGCCCGCGTGTAGATCGCCACCGGCAACGTCTCCGTCACCCCGGGAATGCACCCCGCGACCATCGCCGTGGCGCCGAACTCCCCGAGCGCCCGCGTCCAGCACATCACAAAGCCGCTGATGATCCCCTCGCGGCTCAGCGGCAGGATCACGTGGAAGAACGTGTAGGCCTCCGTCGCCCGCAGCACCGCCGCCGCCGCCGGTATCGAGGGCGGAATCGACGTGACCGCGGAGCGCACCGACCGGATATAGAACGGCAGGGCCACAAAGAACTGCGCCAGCACGATCCCCGACTTCGTGAAAATCAGAGGCAGGCCGATCCCGGCCAGCATCCGCCCGGTCGGGCCCGTGGGCGAAACCAGCAGCAGCAGCGCAAGCCCCGCCACCATCGGCGGAAGCGCCACCGGCAGGTCGAGCAGCGTCTCGATGACCGCCTTCCCGAAAAACCGCTTGCGGGCCAGCACATAGGCCGCCGGCGAGCCGAGGACCATGGCCAGCAGCGCCGCCAACAGGGAGGTCTGCAGGCTGACCTTCAAAACCGGCCAGACCGTGCCGTCCGAAAGCGCGCTCCGCAGCGTCTCCGCCGAAATGAGGAAGACGTTACCCAGCGCGACCGCCACAAAGAGCGACAGCAGAACCGTGATCGCCACGCACAGCACTCTGAATCCGTTATTCATGCTTCTCTTTTTTTGCGTCTCCGGCAGCGGCCGGCCCCGCCTTCTCACACCGCCTCACGACGCCGCCGACGCGTCCGCCGACGCCTTGCCCGCCTTCGCATACCGCTCCTCGAACGCGGGCGTGTACAGCTCCAGCACCTCGTGCTCGTCGAGGTCGCGCTTCAGCCGCCGCGACGCCTGCCGCACAGACTCGGTCAGCCGCCGGACCTCGTCGAACGGCAGCCGGATGCCGTGCGCCGCGAAAAAGACCTTTACGCCCGCCGCACCCGAGTGCTTGCCCAGCGCGAAGGCGTGCCCTTCCAGCCCGATCGCCGAGGGCGGGTAGGCCGCGTACGAGAGCGGGTCCTTCAGCAGGCTCCGCACGTGGATGCCCGACTCGTGGCGCAGCGCCATCGCGCCCGTCACCGGCTTCGCGAGCGGCACGGGGCGGCCCGAGGCTTCGGCCGTCAGCGAACAGAGCGCGGCCAGCCCGCCAGCGTCCCACGCCAGCGCGGCGCCCGCGGAATACGTGAGCGCGAAAAGCACCTCTTCGAGCGGACAGTTGCCCGCACGCTCTCCGAGCCCGTTGACGGTGCAGTCCAGCGTGTCCGCCCCGGCCTGCGCCGCAGCCAGCGCGTTCGCCACCGCCATGCCGAGGTCGTTGTGCGCGTGAAAAGAGACGTCCAGATTGGGCGCGACGGATTTGACCTGCGAAATCAAGCCGGCCGTCGTGAACGGGTTGAGGGCGCCCACCGTGTCCGAGACCCGCACGCGGAACGCCCCCGAGGACGCCACCACGCGGACCACCCGCTCGAGGAACCCGCGATCCGCCCGCCCGGCATCCTGCAAACCCACCGAGAACGCGCACCCCGTGTGCGCCGCAAACGGCAGAACGCTGTCAAGGTGGTGCAGCACCCAATCGCGGCAGCGATCCATCGACCCGAGCAAAATGTCGGAAACCGGAAAGGAAATGTTCACCGTGCCGATCCCGGCTTTGGCCGCATAGTGGATGTCCTCCTCCAGTGCCCTGCACCAGCACGAGAGCCGCATCCCGAACCCCTGCGTGGCCAACACGCGCAGGCCTCCCAGTTCCTCACTCCCCAACGCCGCCGAGCCGACCTCCGCCTCGTCAACGCCGAGGCGGTCCATTGCCGCCGCAAGCCGCAGCTTGTCGGCCAACGAGAAGACCACACCCGGCGCCTGTTCGCCGTCTCGCAACGTCGTGTCGCTGAACTTCAGTCTGCCTGTCGTGTCGATCATCCGTCTCCTTTCGCGATCCGCGAGGGCGCTCGCCCTCCATACCTTCGCAGATGCCGCCTTGTTCGTCTCCTGCGCCCATCCAAAAACCGATGCGCCCATCACGATTGCTATCTCGGCTGCCCTTAACCGGTTCATAAAAAGTGCCTACTGAAACGTGTGCCTACTTCGTGACTGCCTCTGCAAAACCGAGCCGCTTAAAGACCCCGAGGGCCTCCGCAGACTTCAGGTAATCAAGGAACTGAAGCGCCGCCTCCGGGTTCTTGGCGCTTTGAGCCACGCCGCCCGCCAGCTCGATGGCCATGCCGCCCGGCGTCGCATACTCCGCCAGCCTTAGCAGTTGCGCGTCGTTCGCGGCGACCAGATCCGAGCCATACACGAACCCGACATCCACGACCCCCTGCCGCAGCCACAGCAACACTTCGCGGACGTTCGTGCCCTGCACGCACTTCGGCACGCTCACCTCCCAAAGCTTTTCGTGCTCGAGCAACCTCTTGGTGTAACGTCCTGCCGGCACCGAGGCGGGATTGCCGATGCCGATCTTTTTCGCGCCGCCGAGCCACGCGGCCAACGTGTCGCCCTTCAGCACGGCATTCTTATTTGCCGCGACAATCAACGTGTTGGCGACCACCACCCGCACGCTGTCGGGCTTCACGACCTCGCCAACGTTTGTTGGCGCGCCTCCGAACCAACGGTCCGCGCCAATAAACACGTCGCACGGCGCGCCCTTGAGCACCTGCGTGCGCAACATCCCGGTCGCCCCGTAAACAAAGACGATCTTAACTTCGGGATGGTCCTTCTCATAGAGCGGCTCCACAGCCTTCATCACATCCGTGAGACTTGCCGCCGCCGCCACATAGACATCACCCGCCTGCGCGAATGCCGTCATCGTCCCCGCCAGCATCATTGCCAGCAGCGTCTTCATGTTACACCTCGTTCACTTATTCACGCCGCGCGGAAATTCACATGGCGTGTGTGAACGTGTCTTTCGCAAGGATCAGGCCAGCCTGAGAGGAAGTCCGGTTCGGGCAACGCAATCTCTTGAACGTCAATCGCTTAAAATCTTCAGCGGTCCCGATTCCCGCGCTTCACCCTGAAGCCATTCGGGAAATCCATTTCAATCGGATACGACAAACGACAAACCTGTCTGATGCTTGACATCGTTCTGAGTATACCGCCCCTGCATGAGACCGCGGTTATCCTTTTGTTTGCTCCCGATGAGAATGCGGCGCGCCTGCCTCACATCCCTATTTTACCAGCATCACATCGTCCGCCTCCAGGGTGAGCGACAGCGCCTTCCCGCGCCGGAAAAGCGTCACCTTCTGAGGCTCGCGGGTCGCGTTGGCCAGCACCACCGCCACCTTGCCGTCCGGCGAGCGGAACGCGTTGTGGAAAACGGAGGAAACCGGGCGGTCGCGGTATGTGATCGTCGCGCACGCCAGCTTCGGCGGATGCAGCAGCGTGCCGTACATCAGCCAGGGGCGGCCTTCGCCGTGGTAGAGCCCCACCCACTTCCGCATGAAGCGCACGTCCGAGGACAGCCCCTCGTTGCGCACCGGCCTCGCGCTGCCGTCCGGGTGCAGCGCCTCCAGCGTCACGTCGTCGACCCACGCCTTGGCCTCGCCGGCGACATGGCACATGATGCGCATCATCTCCGCTCCCGCAGGCACCGTGAAGTCGGCCGAGACGCGTGTCCAGCCCGCCCCGGCCGCGGGAAACTTGAGCTGGCCGCCCTGCCCCGTCGACTTGAGGCCGGGCGCAAAAACGCCGAAGTTGATGCCGTTGGGCTGCGCCATGCGCTCCGTCTTCAGCCACGCGCTTAAACGGTACTTGCCCCCGACCGAGAACCCGCCGCCGTCCACATTCACGTTCTGCGAGACCTGCACGATGTCGCTGCCGTTGCTGTTTTCAAGGCGCAGGCTCGACGCGCCGCCGCGCTTTTCGTCTTTATCGCTGAAGGCTTGGCCGGTCCACACCTGGCCCTGATAGCCGTTCAGCTTATCCCAGCCGTGCAGCGCGTTGGAGCCCGCGACGCGCGCCTCGAAGCCCCCGTTCGCCATCACATCGTCCGCCAGGTCGCGGCCCGAGGGCACGAGGTGCGGCATCTGCCCGTCTGCGGCGCAGTGGGCGAACAGGACGCGGTCGTTGCCGCGCGGGTTGCTTTGGAAGGGCGGCAGATACTCGTGATACAGGTAGTTGAAAACCGAGGCCCACTCGCGCGGCGCCTCGCAGTCACGGTAGTCCTGAAGCCCCACCAAGTGGTTGAACCACTCGTTCGGCTCTTCGAAGCAGACGACCGCGTCGGGCTCGACCTTGCGCATCGCCTCCGCCATCGTGCGCAGCTGTCCGGCGAACGCTTCCGTCATCCAGAGCCCGCGGCGCTTCGGATGGCCGTGGCCCGGCGCGTAGCACGCGGGCCAGTTGCCGCCGACCACCTGATCGACCTGCACCATGTCGCAGCCGCGCCGGGCCAGCGGCACGCAGATCTCCTCGTTCCACCAGCGGCGCGTCCAAGGATCGCCGCCGCACAGGCAGGCGGTGTCGCCGCCTTTCAGCCAGCTGGGCACGCGCACGTAAAGGCTGCCGTCGCGGTTGTGCACGGCGTGCGGGCGCGCGACCGCGTCGAAACGCGCGCGGTCGTCCCACTCGAAGCTGCCGTCCGGCCGCTTGGTGTAGGTCAGTGTCCAGTGATAGCCAGACGGCCAGGGAAAGGCGTGGCAACCGAGCTTTCGCGTCCTTGCCACAAGCGCCGTGAACTGCTCGTCCGTCGGATAGACCGGGAAGTAGTCGGGGGTCACCCAGTCGCCGCGCTTCTCCCAACCCCAGTAGGCTGTGAGAAGCGGCATCTTGGGGAAGTGCTTCTGCCAGTGCTCCGTGAGCCAGCGCTCGATGCGCGCGGGGTCGGCCAGCCAGTCGCGCCCGAAACGCACCATCGCGGGCCCGTCCTTAAGCCATGCGGGCAGGTCCCCGCGCTGAGCGAAGGGCACGGCACACCACGGCTGCGTAAGCGCCCACGCCTTGTAGAGATCCGCCGCGTCGCGCCAGTCCGCCGGCTCTCCGTCCTTGCCGATAAAGGTGGTCATGACCACGTCGTAGGCCTGCGCATCGGTTCCCGTCGCGAAACAGGAGCGGCTCCAGCTGAACTCCACGCCCGCCGCCGTGCGCGCGACCTTCAGCTCTTTCGGATAGCCCTTGCCGTCCTCGGCCGCGGTGTAAAAGCCCGCGCGGTCATCGTAGTAACAGCCGAACTGGGCCGCCATGTTGCCGGGCTGGCTCCCCAGAACGATCAGGTCGTTTTTCATCGCCCCGGGCTTGCGGTAAACGCTGCCCTTGGCGGTGCCGGCCACCACCGCATCGTCCTCCACGCTCGTCCCGAGCTGAGCGGCCAGCGTGATGACCGGATACTGCACCGACTCCAAGACCCAGCCCTCGCGCATCTGCACGGCGATGCCCCAGCGCGCCGACGCATTGCCGGACTTCGTCCGCACCGTGCAGACCACACGCGCCACCCCTTGGGCAAACCCCTCGTAGGTCAGCGTCGCACACGCCCCGCCCGCCTCCTCCTTCATCTCGGCGTTAAAGGACGCGGCGTCACCGCTCGACAGCATGACCGGCTCACCCAACACCTGCGCCGGCCGCGAGAACGCGAGCGAAAACAGCCGCGGGGCTTTTTGCGTCGCCGCCGCGAGTTCCACGCCCTCGCGCGTCGTGAGCGACACGACGGCGCCTTTCTCCTCGCGCCCCAAGGTCACTGCGATCCGTTCGCCGCGCAGTTCCAGCGCTCCATTCTCTGCCAACACGGCCGCGCCGCAGAACACAGCTAAAAAAACGCTGAGCCACTTGCTTTCCGATGTCCGTCTCATACCCGAAGCCCCCCGTTTCGCAGATCGCAAGACACACATCCGGCACTCATCCGAAACATGCGCGTATCCTATCATGCGAAAATCGGCAGATTCAAAACTATTTAACGGATCGCCCGAAAAAGCATCTCCGAACCCGTCCTTCACGCGATCAGGTACTTCGCGCAGGGCTCGCCGCTCTCAAGCGCGTCGAGGATCTCGGCGATCGCGTCTGCGGTCACGTTGCCGTACCAGAGGTTCTGCGGATAGATGACCATGGCCGGGCCGCGGTCGCAGACCTTGAGGCAACCGGTGGAGGACACAATCGCGTCCAGCCCGCGGTCGAGAATTTCCTCTTCCAGTGTCTGCATCAGGCTGCCGCTCCCTTGGGTGTGGCAGACGCCCTGCGGCGCCCCCGCCATCCGGAACGAGTTGCAGACGAGGATGTGATAGGTCGGCTTTTTCATCGGGAATACCCTTCTGAGTTAGGAGTTTGAATTTAGGAGTTGAAAACCGAGCGTCGCAAGTCGCTGGTCGAGCGTCGCCGTTCTTTCACGCGCAGCAGCCCATGCCGTTGCCGCCGCAGGCGTTTCCGCCGCCCCCGCACTGACGCGCGTGGGCGGGCTCGATCTTCTTCAGGTCCCCGCCGCCGTACACCGCGTTCAGGCAGGCGTCGATCAGGCCTGACGCGCGCACCAGCATGAGTCCCTCTTCAGCCAAGACCTCTTCGGGCTTCGAACCCGCGTCCGCCACGATGACCGCGCTGCAGTCGCGCAAAAGCGCGGCCACAGCGTGCCAGCGGTTGTCGCCGCTGCCAGGCTCCGGCATCTTGCGCACGCCGATGCAGCCATAGCGGCCCTCGGAGCGCCGCTCGAAAATGTGCAGCTCTTTGGCGTCGCCCAGGTGGCCGTTGATCAGCAGCCGCTCGTGCGTGGAGACCGCCACGTACGGTCGGCCCGGCACGATCCACGTGCGCTCGCCCACCACGCGGTCCAGCTCGGCGTGCAGCGACGGGTCGTCCTTGCCAAGCAACCCGACCGCATCCGCGCGGCAGCGCCGGCAGTGCGACATGAGCGTGATGTGCCCGGCCACCTGCGCGCGCACCGTGTCGGTCAAGCTAGAGCTCGGCGGCATCATTTCCGCGAAGGCGGTGTCCTCGGTGATCAGCACCGGGATGACGTTCATGATGTCCGCGCCCAGCGCTTTCACTTTCGCAGCGACCTCGGGAATGTGCGCCTCGTTGATGCCGGACAGGAGAATGCTGTTGATCTTGACCAGCATGCCCGCGGCCTTGAGCTTAGGGATGCAGCGGAGCTGCTCGTCAAGCAGGGCCTGCGCCGCCTCGAGCCCGCGCAGCACGCGCTTCTTGTGGCGCACCCACGCGTAAATTTTGGTGCCGACCGCAGCATCGACCGCGTTGATCGTGAGCGTGACGTGGCTCACGCCCAGCTCCGCCAGCCGACCGATGTGGTCGTTGAGGTTCAGCCCGTTGGAGGAGAGGCAGAAGATCAGATCCGGATAGGCCGCGTGGATCAGCTCCAGGGTCTTGAGCGTGCGCGCCGGATCGGCGAACGGGTCTCCCGGCCCCGCGATGCCCGCGACCGCCAGGTGCGGCGCCTTCTCCTTGACGCGGCCGAGGTAGCGCAGCGCCTCTTCGGGCGAGAGCACCGCACTCGTCACGCCGGGGCGGCTTTCGTTGACGCAGTCGCACTTGCGGTTGCAGTAGTTGCACTGGATGTTGCACTCCGGCGCGACTGGCAGGTGGATGCGTGCGTACGTTCCGGCTGAGTCGCGGTTGAAACACGGGTGGCGGTCTGCGTTAGCGTTCATCTTGTCCTCCTTCGGAGAAGGCCTTTAGGCTGTAGCCTGTTAGGCTTTTAGGCAGAACGGATCTCTCGATTCTCATGTCCTAACAGTCTAATAGCCTTCAGCCTAAACACCTTTCTCGTCTCTCCTACACATACATGAAACCGA
This sequence comes from uncultured Lentisphaeraceae bacterium, assembly GCA_964480555.1. Classification (GTDB taxonomy): domain Bacteria; phylum Verrucomicrobiota; class Kiritimatiellia; order RFP12; family UBA1067; genus CAYZQL01. The sequence goes on from CAYZQL010000061.1 coordinate 8,829, forward strand.
TCGGTGAATTGTCCTGTTTCGCCTGCATCAGCGCGTTGCAGATCAGGTCGAACAGGTTCTGCGCGCCGCGGTAGCCGACGTGTAGCTGGCGCTGCCCGCCGATGCGGTCGTGGATCGGGAACCCGACCCGCACGAGCGGCACGCCCAGCTTGCGGGCCATCTTGTAGCCTTTGCTGTTGCCGATGATGATGTCCGGCTTGAGCGCTTCGGCCCGCGCGAAAATCGCGTCGTAGTCGGTGTCGGCCAGCACTTCCATCTCGCCGGGAAACAGCCGTTGCGCATCGCCGGTCACGGTCTGCACCTGCCCCTTGAGCGCCTCGCTCATGCCGCCGGAGGCGCACAGCACCGGGTTGAGGCCGATCTCGTTCAGCAGCGAGGCGATGCCGATGACCAGGTCCTCTTCGCCGTAGACCACCGCCCGCTTGCCGAAGAGATACTTGTGCCCGTCCACGTAGCTGTCCAGCAGCCGTCCGCGCTCGAGCGCATGACGCGCAGGCCAGGGGCGCCCGCCGAGCGCGCTCAACGCCTCGCAGAAAGCGTCGCTTTCGCGCAGGCCGATCGGCAGGCCCAAGCGGCGGCACGGTGTCGCGAAGGTTTCCTCCAACCAATCGCCGCCGCCCCCTTGCAGCGCGCGTCCGAGCTGCAAGGTTGCGGCGGAATTGGAAGAGGCTGCAATCCGTTTGACCGGCGTCCCGCCCTCGGGCAGGCGGTGGTACTCTTCCCAAGACGGGCCATCCAGCGTCTCGGAGTAATCCGGCACCAGGATGCCGTCCAGGCCGAAGTCGGCGAGCACCTCCTTGAAGTACCGCAGGTCGGCGGGCGAGACAAAGCCCGGCAGCAGGGTCACCTGATTCGCGACCGTCGTGCCCCGCTCCGTGACGATGCCGGCCAGGATGCCGCGCACGGCGGCGTGGAAGCCGTCCACGTGCGTTCCCTTGTAGCTCGGCGTCGAAGCGCGGATGAGCGCGGGCAGCGGCCCCGCCTTATGGGAGGACTCATACTCGCGCAGGAAAAGCGCCACGTCGTCGCCGATGGTCTCGCTCAGACAGGAGGTGCAGACGCCGACCGCAGCGGGGCTGTATTGCCGGATGATGTTATCGAGCGCGGTGCAAAAGTGCGCCGTGCCTCCGAACACGGTGGAGTCTTCGCTGATGCTGCTGGACGCGATGTCCATGGGCTCGCGGAAGTGGCTGATGGTGTAGCGCCGGATGTAGGTGGCGCAGCCCTGCGAGCCGTGGATGAGCGGGATGCAGCCCGCCACGCCGCGAAAGGCCACGCACGCGCCGAGCGGCGCGCAGACTTTGCAAGGATTGACCGTGATCGCGTCGCTCATGCCGCACCTCCTTTGCCGTTTTTGCGCACGAAGCCCCAGACCGGCGACATGAGGCTGGCGTAGACCTCCTCGGCGAAGTTCTTCATGCCCTCGTAGCCGGCGAGCGGCAGCTTGCGCTCGTGGTTGTGATCACAGAAGGCCATGCCCATCTTGAAGGCGATCGGGCGCTCCTTGACGCCGCCGATGAAAAGGTCCGCGCCGCGTTCGCGCGCGAAGGTGCTGAGCTCGACGGGGTTGGAGTCGTCCACGATGACCGTGCCGGGGTTGCAGAGGCCGGCGATGGTGTCGTAATCCTCCGGCCTGCCGGTCTGCGAACCCGCCACCACCGTCTCGATGCCAATGAGCCGCAGCGCCTTGATGAGGGAAATCGTTTTGAACGCGCCGCCGACATAGATGACCGCCTTGTGTCCGGCCAGCCGCGCTCGGTACGCCTCGATCAGCGGCAGCAGCCGCGTGACCTCGTCGCGCACCAGTTCGGCGGCCTTCTCGTGCAGCGCGGGATCGCCAAAAAAGGCGGCCACGTCGTAGAGCGCGGCGGACATGTCCTCGATGCCGAAATAGGAGACCTGCTTGAAGGGAATCCCATAGGCCTCTTTCATGTGCTTGGCGAGTGTGGTCATGGAGCCTGAGCATTGCACCACGTTCAGCCGCGCACAGTGGGCTTTGCGGATGTCGTCCACGCGGCCGTCGCCGGTGATGCGGGCGAGGATGTTCACGCCCATGCGGCGGTAGTAGTCTTCGAGTATCCAGAGCTCGCCCGCCAGATTGAAGTCGCCGAGGATGTTGAGGCTGAAAGGAGGAGCCGGCTCCGTCGGCTCCAGCGTGCCGATCAGCGCGGCGAGCGCATCGCAGGCAGCGGCGTAGCCGTCCTTCTTGGAGCCGCGGAACCCCTCCGAGCGCACGGGAACCACGGGGATGCCGGCCTCCGCACTCATTTTCCGGCAGACGCCGTCGACGTCGTCGCCGATCACGCCCACGATGCAGGTGGCGTAGACAAAGGCGGCCCTGGGGGCGAAACGCGCAATCAACTCGCGCAGCGCGCGCTCGAGCTTTTCCGCCCCGCCGAAGATCACGTCCCGCTCGCGCAGGTCGGTGGTGAAGCTGAGCCGGTGCAGCTCGGGGCCGGAAGAGACCGTCCCGCGGATATCCCACGTGTAGGCCGCACAGCCGGCAGGCCCGTGCACCAGATGGACGGCGTCGACGATAGGATAGAGCACCACGCGGGAACCGCAGAAAACACACGCGCGCTGGCTCACCGAGCCGGCGAGGCTCGGCTTCGCGCAAGCGATGGCGGCCTTGCCGTCTTGGACGGTGGCAACCTGCGCGCGGCGCTTTTCTAAAACGGTGGTGCTCATAATCGGAAGCCTCTCTTCGGCCGGAGATCGATGGAATCGAACGGATCGACTGAATCGAATCGCTCGATTCTATCGATTCCATCGACCGTCCCCGTCACTCCACCAGCTCCACCTGGGTTTCGGGGCAGGTGGCGTCCTTGTGATCGAGGAGCGCATTGAGGATCCGCTCCAGCAGCCGGATCGCGCCGGCGTAGCCGACGATCGGCATGTAGCTGTGCCCCACGCGGTCCAGGATCGGGAAGCCCACGCGGACGAACGGCGTCGCCTCGTCGCGGGCGATGTACTTGCCGTAGGTGTTGCCCATCAGCAGGTCCACCTTCCCGTTCTTGATCCACTGGTGCAGCAGGAACATGTCCGCGCTCGGGCCGTTCTTGACCTTGGCCTCGGGAACGTCCGCCAACACCTTCGTCATGCGCTCCGCGAACGCCTTGCCCGGCGTGCCGCTGACGACGTAAACCGGCCGCATATCGACGTCGCACAGGAACTCCGAGAGCGCCACGAGTTGATCCGGGTCACCCCAGAGCGCGACGCGCTTGCCCCAGAAGTACTGCTGCATGTCGGTGATGAGATCGACCAGCCGGCCGCGCTCGTCCGCAAGGCTCTCCGGCACCGGCTTGCCCGACACATCGCTCAGCCTCTGCACGAAGCGGTCCGTGGCCGAGATGCCGATCGGCAGGTCGAGCGTGGTGTACGGCACGCCGCATTTGACCTCCAGCGCCTTGGCGCCATCCTCGGAGGCGAACGAACCCAGCGCCAGCGTGTGCCGGTTGCCGCCGGAGGCCACAAGCTCCGCGATCGGCGTGCCGCCCTTCGGGTACATTTCAGCATGGCCGGTCATCGTGCTGTCGAGCACGCCCGACGTGTCGGGAAAGACGGTGACCGGCACCCCCATCTCCTTGGCGATGCGCTTGATCTCGCGCATGTCAGAGGGTTCCACCCATCCGGGGATGATGTTGAGCGTGTCGCGCTTGTCTGTGGTCTTCACCGGCAGGCCGCGCACGATGCCCTTGACCATGTTGGAGAACCCGGTAACGTGCGAGCCGACATAGCTGGGGGTGCTGGCGTAGATCACGCGCTTGCCCGGCGGGATCTTGCCCTCCTCCTGCGCCTTGCCGATGATCTGGTTGAGATCGTCGCCGATGGTTTCGGAGAGGCAGGTGGTGTGGACAGCGATGATGTCGGGGTTGTACACCGTGAAGAGCGTGTCGATGGCGGCCAGCAGGTTGGCCTGACCTCCGAACACCGAAGCGCCTTCCGTGAAGGAGCTGGTGCCGGCCAAGACCGGCTCCTTGTAGTGGCGGGTGAGCGTGCTGCGGTGATAGGAGCAGCAGCCCTGTGAGCCGTGGCTGTGGGGCATGCAGCCGTGGATGCCCAGAGCGGCATACATCGCGCCGATCGGCTGGCAGGTCTTGGCCGGGTTGACGGTCAGCGCCTCGCGCGCCTTGATCTCTTTGGGTGTGTGTCTGAGTAGCATGGAAACTCCTTTCGGGGAATGGGTTGGTCGAGAGAATCGATGGATCCGAATCAATCGATTAGACCGATTCTGTCGATTCCATCGACGTTTGCTCCTTAAGCCGAAGCGTACGTGGCCGTGATCTGCGGCGCGTCCAGCCACGGCGGGCGGATGAGCTTCCAGACCTTGGCGTTGACCATGCGGTCGATGTCCCGGTAGAAGTTGATCGCGCCTCTGAAGCCGGCATACGGGCCGCCGTAGTCGTAGCTGTGGAGCTGTTTCATGGGTACGCCCATCTTCTGCACACAGTACTTCTCCTTGATGCCCGCGCAAAACACGGCCGGGTGATAGGTCTCGATGAGCCGCTCCATCTCGTAGTGCGAGATGTCGTCGATCACCAGCGAGCCCTTCTCCATTTCGGTCATCATGCCGTTGTAGTCGTTGAACTCGTACCCGTTCTGGGCGAGCGTCTGCATCTCGTCCGTGGACTTGCGCGGCTGGAACTGCGCAGGATCCGGCTCCACGTGCAGCTCCTCGATGTTGCGGCTGTCCGCATCCACCTGGATGGCGGGAAGAACGCGGCGGCCCTCGTAGTCGTCGCGGTGGGCGAACTCGTAGCCAGCGGCCACGCTCGTCATGCCCAGCTCGCGGAAAAGATCCTGGTAGTGGTGGGCGCGCGAGCCGCCGACGAAAAGCATCGCCAGCTTGCCTTCGGTGCGCGGGCGGATCTCGTCGGACACGGCCTTCACCGCCGCCATCTCCTCGGCGATGACCGCCTCGACGCGCTCCTTCAGCGTCGGGTCTTCGAAGTACTGCGCGATCTTGCGCAGCGACTTCGCCGTCGACTCGGCCCCGATGAAGTTCACCTTGAACCAGGGGATTCCGTACTTCTTTTCGATCATGTCCGCGACATAGTTGATCGAGCGGTGGCACATCACCACGTTCAGATCGGCCATGTGCGCGTTTTCGAAGGCGCCGATCGTGGAGTTGCCGCTGAACGTCGCGTTCAGCGTGATGCCGCAGCTCTCCAGCAGCCGCTCCAGCTCGAAGGCGTCGCCGCCGATGTTGTACTCGCCCAGCATGTTCATCACGTACTTGCCGTCGGGACGCGTGTTGCCGCGGCCGATCACGTGTTTGAAGATCTGGTTGTTGGCGATGTGGTGGCCCGCCGACTGGCTGACGCCCTTGTAGCCCTCGCAGGAGAAGGCGAAAACGTTGCAGTCGCCGAATTTTTCCTTCATCTCCCGGGAGATGGCGTGGATGTCATCCCCGATCAGCCCCACCGGGCAGGTCGCGAAGACCGCGATCGCCTTGGGGTGGAAGATGTCGTACGCCTCCTGGATGGCCGCGCGCAGCTTCTTCTCGCCGCCGAAAACGATGTTCTCGTCCTGCATGTCGGTGGAGAAACAGTACATCATGAAGTTCTCGCCGCCTGGCCCCACCTCGCCGGGGTCGGTCTGGTTGCGGCGCGTGAGCCACGAATAGAAGCCGCACCCGATGGGCCCGTGGGTGATGTTGATGATGTCGCGCGTCGGCCCCAGCACCACGCCCTTGCAGCCCGCGTAGCAGCAGCCGCGCTGGCTGATGATGCCCGGAATCGTGCGCACGTTTGCCTGGACCTGCGGCACGGTCTCGGGATCGTTCACGACCATGGACTTGGCACGCTTCTTCGCGACTTTGGCCGGATATTTCTCAAGGATCTCGGCTTTGACCGTCGCCGCCTCTGGTTTGTTCATGCTCATGTTCATGGTAAGCCTCCTGAAGAGTCGAGAACCGTGCCGCCTGAAGCGCCTTCAGCCTTCTCTCCCGTGCGGACCCGGATCGCTTCGCTGACCGGCATCACAAAGAGCTTGCCGTCACCGAAGTGGCCAGGCCCCGTGCGCGCCGATTCCAGCACGGTCTTAAGCACAAACTCTTTGTCCGCGTCCGGCACCACGAAGAGCAGCATTTCCTTGGGCAGCTCATCGTAATGCACTTCGCCGACCTTCAGTCCCCGCTGCTTGCCGCGCCCGAAAACAGGGATCTTCGTCACGGCCGAATAGCCGGCCTCCAGGAGCGCCTCCAGCACCGCGTCCGCTTTCTCGGGGCGGACAACCGCTTTAATCATGATCATGGGTGTGTTCCTTTTTACCTTAGTTAGCGATCCCGAACGTGATGAGCAGCTTCTCCAACTCCTCGATCGTCAGCGGCTTCGGAATCACGAACATCTTGTTCTGGTCGATTTTCCGCGCCAGCGTCCGGTACTCGTCCGCCTGAGCATGCGCGGGCTCGTACTCGATCACCGTCTTGCGGTTGATCTCCGCGCGCTGCACCACGTTCTCTCGCGGCACGAAGTGGATCATCTGCGTCCCCAGCGCCTTGGCGAGCTCCTCGATCATCTCGCGCTCGTTGTCCACCTTGCGGCTGTTGCAGATCAGGCCGCCCAGGCGCACCCCTCCCGTATCCGCGTATTTCACGATGCCCTTGCAGATGTTGTTGGCCGCATACATGGCCATCATCTCGCCCGAACAGACGATGTAGATCTCCTGCGCCTTGCCGTCGCGGATCGGCATCGCGAAGCCGCCGCACACCACGTCGCCCAGCACATCGTAGAACGCGTAGTCGAGCTTGTGCGAGGCATCGTATGCCCCGAGCTGCTCGAGCAGCGTGATCGAGGTGATGATGCCGCGGCCCGCGCAGCCGACGCCCGGCTCCGGCCCGCCGGACTCCACGCACCGGACGCCGCCATAGCCGCCCTTCAGAATCGTGTCCAGGTCCACGTCTTCGCCCTCTTCGCGCAACGTGTCCAAGACGGTTCTCTGCGCCAGTCCGCCCAGCAGCAGACGTGTCGAATCGGCCTTGGGGTCACAGCCGACCACCATCACTTTCTTCCCCATCTCGGCCAGCCCCGCCACCGTGTTCTGCGTGGTGGTGGACTTGCCGATGCCGCCTTTGCCGTAGATAGCGATCTTTCTCATGTGTTCCTTCTTTCTGTTCGTTCCCGCTTGTCGCCTTGTGAGCCACACGTGCCTGTATCCTTAACACGAACTGTGCCAAGCCCCGCGAAGGGCCGCCGAAAGCCCCTCTGCGGCCGACATACAACACCCTGACAACCATCGTGTTACGCATTCTCAATTTTTCCGGCACGCCGCCGTTCCGCCGCCAGCCGCCAAGCATCCAAGGTCCGGAAATAATTGTCACGTCCGCGGCGGGCGGCGCAGACATAACGCGCGTAAACCCCTTTTGAAAAGCCGGTTATCGCGTGGCTGTTCCGCTTGTGTCACCGTTTGTCAAAAGAGAAAGAATTGTCACAAGGCCAAATTTGAGCCGACCCAACGCAAAACCGCGCGCCGACCGACAGATATGTTACTTGCCGGCGGGGCCCCGTGCGTTCCCCTTCACGCCGAGAGGCCGATTTATGGGCTGAATCGCACGCTCTTGGCCTTTTTTAACCGTCCGGCATAGGAGGTGCTTTATACGGGGCAAGGCGGAATGTCATGCAATGCGACCTCACAGCCACCGGGTGCGACCGGACAATCGAGCTGATCGTCCTGCGGAAGATCTGCGAGACGATGGTGCATCTCACCGGCCAGGACGAGTTGCTCCAGCGCACGCTGAGGATCATTGAATCCGATCTCGGGCTGGTGCGTGGAACGATTCTGCTCGTCGACAGCGACCAGGAGCACCTGATCGTGGGCGCGACCAACGGCGAGAGCGAACTCGCGCGGCTGTCGGCTGTTTACCACCGCGGGGAAGGTGTGGTCGGGAAAGTCCTGACGACCGGGCAGCCGGTCGTCGTGAGCCGTATCGCCGACGAGCCGGAATTCCAATCGCGGATCTACCAGCGCTCGCCGGAGTGGAAGAAAACGCTGGGATTCGTTTGCGTCCCCATCCGGCTCACGTCAGAGACCATCGGCGTGCTTTCGGTCGACGATCCGGGCATCCGTGAGCCCGAGCACCTCGCCGAGTTGAGAGACTTCCTCGGCATCGTCGCACGGCTCATCGCCCATGACGTCCAGTACCGGCGTCAGCTCAAGCTGGCCCGCGAGACGCTCGAGCGCGAGAACGAGCGCTTGCGTTCGGTGGTGAACACGCAGTCGCAGCAGCGCAAGATGGCCGGCCAGTCGGACGCCATCTGCAAAATCCAAGTGCTGATCCGGCAAGTGGCGGCCACCCAGACCACCGTGCTGATCCGCGGCGAATCCGGCACCGGCAAGGAGCTGGTCGCCTCGGCGATCCATTACGGCGGCGGCGGAAAGAAGTCCGACCGGCCGTTCGTGCGGGTCAACTGCGCGGCGCTCAACGAGAACCTCTTCGAGAGCGAACTGTTCGGCCACGAGAAGGGGGCCTTCACGGGCGCGGCCGCGCGCCGCA
>CAYZQL010000062.1:0-16952 GCA_964480555.1 uncultured Lentisphaeraceae bacterium
ACATCTTCCTCGTGGGCGGCTGCGACGGCGCCAAGCTCGGGCGCGACTACTACACCGAGTTCGTCGAGAAGGCGCCGAAAGACACGCTCATCCTCACCCTCGCGTGCGGCAAGTTCCGCTTCAACCACCTGCAGGCCAAGCTCGGCGACATCGGCGGCATCCCGCGCCTGCTCGACATGGGCCAGTGCAACGACGCCTACTCGGCCATCCAGGTGGCGGTCGCGCTGACCAAGGTCTTCGGCTGCGGCGTCAACGACCTGCCGCTCTCGCTGATCCTCTCCTGGTACGAGCAGAAAGCGGTCTGCATCCTGCTGACCCTCCTCGCGCTCGGCATCAAGAACATCCGCATCGGGCCAAGCCTGCCGGCCTTCGTCTCGCCGACCGTGCTGAACGTGCTCGTCGAGAAGTTCGGCCTGACCCCGATCAAGACGGCCGAAGAAGATCTCAAAACAATACTTGGCTAAGTCGGGTTGTAATATAGATTCTCATCTCCTGCGGCGCACCCCTCACCGGGTGCGCCGCTTTTGCGTCATATCGGCCCGAATCGCCAACAGCCACGCAGCATCCGCTGCTTTGTTCACAAAGGCGCTTGCGCCCCCTGCAGCTCACCCCTGGTTCGCCCCCCCCATGCAATATTCCGCCGTTATGCCCGGATCTGGGGGGCGAGGCTGTGCCGAGCCGTTGGTTACGTGGGGTTTTTCAAGTGCCTCCTTCGTCAAGTCATATCTCATGGGCCCTGCTGGCCGGCAGCGACCCTGTAGGAGCGGTAGAGAGCGGGCAGGGCTTCGCGCAGGGCGCTCTCGCTCGCGCGCGGGTCGCCCCGGTCATAGATCGCGAAGTTTGACGCCGCAGAGGTTTTGCGGAAAGCGTAGATCCCGCCGGGCTCGACCTTCACCTCGCACGGGCACAGCGCGTTGGGCAGAACCGTGTCGGTCGGCAGCACCTCGCCGGGACACACGATGCGGCAGCGGCCGTCCGCACGCTTCACGAGGCGCCGCCCGCTGAGGCAGAGCCAGACGGCGGTTTCCCAAACGTAATGCTCCTTATCCAACCGCTTGGCATCCGGTGCCGGGCCGTCCGCCTCAAGCGCCCGAAGAAAATCCAGGCGTGCGGCGCGGGTGAGCGCAAACTCGAGATAGCGCCTCAGAGGCGGCTCCATGTCGGCGATGAAGCGCAGGTCGGGCAGCTTGTAAAAGGTGTTGTGGCGGTCGTAGCTGAAGGCCGGGTGTTTGGCGCCGTAGCCCACGCCCTCGGCGTTGCCCGCCGCACAGGGGTAAAGCGCGATGGGTAGCTCAGAGCGCAAAAGCGCCACGGCGGCATTCGTGTCGAGGGCGACGTTCCACTCCAGAAAGCCCGGTGCGCTGGTCCCGGCGCACAGGTGCAGCCGCCTGAGTTTCGCGCGGAACAGGGCGGGCTCGCGGTTGTACGCCACGGCCACGGGCCGGGCTGAGCCGAACGACGTGATGTCCATCGGGACGTCGCTCTGCCGGAGCGTCTGCAGGATCAGTTCGACACCCTGCTGCTGGAAGCCGGGCGCGTCCCGCATCGTGTCGTCCGGCGTTTTCATGCGCGCGAACGGGCCCGCGCCGCAGGGCACGCTCCGGTTGAACAGGTAATTCAGCTGCAGCACGGGAACGAAGCCCGGCTCGCGCGGGCCTTGCGCGTCTTCGAACAGGCCCGGCCCGGCGTTCTTGGCGACCGGCTGGCGGAACGGCTCGCTGCAGTCCAGAACCACCGCCTTGAGCTCAAGCTCCGGCAGCGCGTACGCCGTCAGCAGGTCGATGTTGTCCCCGACGTCCTGATGCGGATGGTAGAGGTCGGTCACGTTGATGAACGGGATCCGTCTCCGCGTGGGCTCGCCTCCCTCGACCCCGGACAGGGTGCCGAGTACGACCGGCAATACAAGAAGCGTCATGCCGCGTTTCATCTCTACCTCCTGACGATCGCGGTCGTCTTATTTCTTAGCGGCATCCAATTTGCCGTCAGGCCCCGTGACCGTGGCCGCGGCCTTGAGTGCGGCAGACGCGGCGGCCTCCGAGGCTTTACCGACACCCAAGGCGCCGCGCACGCAGTCGGCGACCGCCTTCGCCTGCATCTTTTTGGCCTCGCCCTTGAAATGGAACGTGTCGCCCCAATGGGCCGCGCGGTCCAATGGATCCATCAAAGCGAACAGGTCGTTGGTGGGTATGCCCTCGTCGGCCATGACGCGCGCGGCGATCGCATTCAGCTCTTTCGCTTTCTCCGTGAGCTGAGGATCCTTGAGCGGCGTTGAGCTCGCCCAGAAGATCTTTGCGCCTCGCCCCTTTTCCTTGATCAGCCGGATGGACGCGCGGAGGCAGGCCTCCCAGTCCCGGCGGTTGCTCGACAGGCTGTGCAGCCCGTTGTTGAAGTGGATCACCGCATAGTCGGCCTCGTCGAGAAAGAAGGCGAGCGAGCGGAGGTAGCTCTTGTCGCACACGCACTTCGAGGTCGCGAAAAACGTGACGTAGGCCGTTCCCGCCACTTCTTTGCAGACGTCGCCGCTGTACCCGTTGCAGATCGAGTCGCCGATCAGCAGCACCCGCGGCAGTTTGGTGTCGTTGGCGTTGAAGGCATACGAGGTGATCCATTCCGTCGCCTCGCGCGGATGCTCCGCCTGCAGCTTGGGCCGCTCCTGCGCCCACAGCGCCGTGCCGATTAAACAAAGGCCCATGATTCGCGTGCATTTCTGATCCATTTTCCGATCCTCCTTTTTAGCTGTTCCCCTTACATAGTCGGTCAACATACAAAGTTTGTGCGCTCGATGTCAAATTGGAGAAACGGTTAGGGACGGCTCCCCGAGCCGTCCTTGCGCTTCAGACCAACACCGTTTCAGCGGCGGTATGACCGGCGTCAGACCACACATTGGACACGCAAGCAAGGGAAACGGATGCGCCCGGTCCTGGTGCCTGGCTCGCCCGGCCTTGTGCCGGCGAGACCGCTTTGCTAGAATTAAACCCGTGAAAGTGAGGGACGTCTTACGGTTGATCGAAGCCGACGGCTGGTATCTCGCAGCGACACGGGGAAGCCACCGGCAGTACAAGCATCCCGCGAAAGCGGGGCGAGTCACCATCGCCGGACATCCGGGCGACGATCTCGCCCCCGGCACCTTGAACAGTATTCTTAAACAGGCGAGGCTCAAATGACCAAATACCTTGTTGTCGCGGAAAAAACGGACACAGGCTACTCCGCCTACTCCCCCGACCTGCCCGGCTGTGTGGCGACAGGACGCACGCCCGCCGAACTGGAGCGGACGATGCGCGAGGCCATGCGGTTCCATCTCGACGGACTGCGCGAGGATCGGGAAGCCATCCCCGCCCCGCACAGCTACTGCACGGTCTGCGAGGTCTGACCTGCTTTCTTCTGCCCGCAGCAGTTAACGTTCGGTGTTCGATATTTGACACGGGCGAGGTGTCCGCCCACACCTTCAGCGTCCGGCGACCTTGCCTTGTTGCGGACGCCTCGGGGATGCGTCCCTACCTTGAGCGCCCAGCAGTAGGGACGGCTCCCCGAGCCGTCCGCCGGCCCGCGTTCGGCGTTCGCGTGACCCTCTTCGGTCACTCCCGCTCCGCGCGGCGGGCGCGCCTATAAACGGGGCGCTACTCGGCCTCGAGCCAGACGGGGAAGGAACGCTTGATCTTGTACGCCTTCAGCGCGGGGTCGCTCTCCGGCACGAGGCAGTGCCCCAAGCCGACGGGCAGCGCATTGAAAGCCGCATCCCGGACCGGCGTCAGCACCCCCGCGTACGGCACGTTCACAGCCTTGTGCACGAGGCGGTCGGTCGCGTCGAAGTAGTCGTAGTAAAGGCTGAACTTGCCCTTGAGCAGCCCCGTACGCGCCGCAAACGTCAGCGTCGCGGACGCGGGGTTCACATCGGCGTACTCATACCACACGTCGCCGCCCTCGCTGACCTTTCTGGGCTTCGTCCCCTTCTCCATCGCCATGCGCATCCCTGCGGCGGTCACCGCCACGCCGTCGGGTACCGTCACCGGATACTCCGCGCCGTCCGCGTGGACATATCGCGCGTCCCATGCGTCCGCGCCGAACAGGTACTGCGCGGCCAAAGACGGCGTGCCGCTGTAGAACCCGCCGCAGGCGTCGAGCAGTTCGCGGAAGCCCTCGGGGCCTTTGCCGGGGTTCTCCCAGCGCACGAACCAGCCCAGCTCGCGGGCGGTCGCCACCGCCCCGCGGTCCGGCGCCACCCACAGCAGGCCGCCCGCCCAGCCCTGTTTCGCGTAGAGCGGCGCGAAGAACGGCACGCACGCGCCGTCCTCGCCTCCGAAGAGCACCAGCCGCGACGACTGCGTCACCTTCGTACCGTCCGCCAAAACGCCCGCGATCTTGGCCGAGCCGCCCTTGCCGACGGTGACGGCAAGATAGCCGATGCCCTGCGGCGCGGCGTCCGCCGTGCCCAGCGAGAGCGCGTCGTGCGCGGGCAGCGCGACGGTGTAATAGCCCAGATAGCGGTTCAGCAGCGCCTGCGCCGCCGCGTCACCCTTATCGGCGAAACGGTTGCGCGCGCCGTCCAGTTCCAGCCTCCCGCCGACCGACCCGCCCGAGAGCGTGCCCCAAATACGGTTATGCCGGACGAAAAGGTCGAGCGTCTCGCCGCCCCGCGCAGTTAGCGTGGCGCGGAGCGTGCCTTCCGCCTCGGTCCCGGTCCACGCCTTGGCGCTGAAGCTCAGGCTGCCTTTCTGCAAAACCGCCTTGGCCGTCAGAGTACCCGACAGGCCGGTGACCTTCACGTTCAGCGTGCCCCGCACCGCCGTGGCCGGATTGCCGTTGAAATCCCCCTCGTCATAGAAGTAGCCGTCGTAGGAACCCGGCGAAGAGAGCGCCGCTCCGTCTTCTGGAGGTGCGATGTATGCGTCAACCCACTTCGCATATAACGTATGATTTGCCGCAGTCGTCACAATCGTCTCTGCCCTCACGCGTATCCCCGAACCGTTCGGTCCGGTCCACCATCCGGCGAAGTAAAGTCCTCCCATGGTTGGTGTCGGGAGCATTCCATATCCTGAACCGTATATCACTGTCACGGGCGAGGCGCTCACTCTTCCTCCCTGAGCGTCAAGATTCAGCGTGTACGGGTTCGCGGTCCATTTCGCATAGAGCGTGGCCGATGCATCTGCGGTGTAGCTCCCGCCGACGGCGTAATCCGTCCCGCTACCGTTTGCCTGGGTATTCCAACCGGTAAAGGTGTAACCTGTACGGGCGAGATTGCCGGAATTCGTCCGCAAGGTCAGACTCACACCGTGCGTCTTGGTCTGCGAGGCCGGGACGGAACCGCCCGTCGCACCGTTGGGGTGGTAGCTCACCGTGGCCAGTTCTGTGACTGTGATCGTCTTGGTGTACTCATTATCCCCTTCATTGCTCTCCGTAATCGCACCTGTTGAATCCGTCTTAACCTTGATTGTGTGCGTTCCGGCGCTCAAGGCCCCGAGGGAATAGTCGCTTAAAAACATCCAGTCTCCCGACAACGGCGGGTCGATGTACCAAGACCCCTTTAATACTCCATTGACATACAGTTCTGTGTAGAACCGCGCGGCAGTAGCCATCGCACCGTTGTTGATCACCGCCCAGTCCACGTAAATCGTGTCCCCGGGGTAAATGGGAGTGCTATCCGTAAACGTACCGGTGGTCTTTGACACAACAATCTTGTCCGACCAACCCGATGGCTGATACAAAGTCAAGTTCGGGGATACAGTGTGCGGATTGATCGTCAGACTGAACTCCTTGGTCGAGGATAGGCTGTTGCCGCCCGTGACACGCACTGTAAAACTGGACGTGCCAGATGTGGTCGGTGTGCCGCTGATCACGCCGCCGCCGCTCAGGCTCAGGCCGACGGGCAGGCTGCCCGAGGCCAGCGCCCATGAATAGGGCGTCGTCCCGCCGCTCGCCGCCAGCGTCGTGCTGTAGGCGCTGCCTGACGTGCCGGAAGGCAACGGGCTTGATGTCGTGATGGTCGGGGCCGGCGGTGCCGCGTTGATCGTCAGGCTGAACGCCTTGGTCGAGGATAAGCCGTTGCCACCTGTGACACGGACTGTAAAGCTGGACGTGCCGGACGCAGTCGGTGTGCCGCTGATCGCGCCACCGCCGCTCAGGCTCAGGCCGACGGGCAGGCTCCCCGAGGCCAGCGACCATGTGTACGGCGTCGTCCCGCTGCTCGCCGCCAGCGTCGTGCTGTAGGCGCTGCCGGACGTGCCGGAAGGCAGGGGGCTCGATGTCGTAATTGTCGGAGGCACCTGATCAACCGTCCACTTTGCATACAAGCCACTGTATCCTTCTATAAGAAACGCCTCCCCAGGCGGGTACAAGACACCTGTTCCGTCTGCTCGAGTGTTCCAGCCACTGAAGGTATAACCGGTCTTGTATAGGGTGTTTTGCCCAGGCAGAGTGATGAAAGTGCTGCCGCGTCCGTACATCGTGGCAGGCGCAGACCCGCCTGTGTTTTCATTTCCCCAGAAAACAACCGAATATGTCGGGTTTTCATTCCATTTCGCATAGAGAGTAACATTCCCAATAATTGTATATGACGTTCCCTCACCATAGGTTGTGCCCGTTCCATCTGCCTTTGTGTTCCACCCACCAAATGAGTACCCATAATTGCTTAAATTCCCCTTGGATGCCAACGTAATGACTGTTCCGGACTTACCTGACTGGGAGGAGGGTGCCGTGCCTAAAACGTCGCCCCCGTTTTTATTATATGCAACGAAATACGTTGTATTATCTTTGAACGTGTAATTGTATGTAGCTGTCTCGCTAGCGGTCCAACCAGTCTTGAATGCTTTAATTTTTAACGTCTTACTGCTTCCTGCGGCCCCTGATAGCGTGATGGAAACTCCCGTATATTCAGATGATGTTTCCGTGGGATTTGATCCATTTGTGGTATATCGGATAGTTGAACCGCTTGTGGCACAATTTAGTAAAACCATGTAATTGACGCCACTTGAATATTCCCCGCTTTGGAGATCACAGGTCGGCGTCGCTACCTTGGGAGGAAGTGTATAATCAATAATTAATTTGGGCCTTACGCTACTTATGGAATACTCGCTCGAATAAAAAGCGGGCCATGAGGCGTTGAGTGAATTTGGCGTGTTCAATAAAAACCAACAATCGCTGGACGCATTGATTTTTGACTGGACATAAGTTTTTAAGTTATTACCGCCACTGAGTGATGATGAATCCCATGTCCATATGGTTGACCCGGATGTACGTGAAATACTGCCGAATGATTGAACAGAACCTGGTGCTGTCACGTCAGTCACATAATACTCGTCGAAAGCCGTTGTCTCACGAAGATAAATTGGGAAACTGGTGTCTGAACTTGTCAACATGTCTGTTAAAACAAGTCGTACGCGTGTCACAATTGATCCAGAAGGGATGCCCGAGAAACCAGTTGTAAAGCATAAATAGGTACTGCAAAAAGTTGGGTTGGGATCGCCATGACCTCCAACCATCAAAAGAGGCTGACTCCCATAGTTAGTATTTCTGTTCGCCGTCACACTGTCAGTAAATGTGTCCTTACTCGGCTCACACGTATATGTATCGCCCAATGCGCATGAAAGCATTCCAAAAAGCATGGACACTGATAATACGCGAAACATTACTGCTTTCAAGGCATGAAGAAAAGTATTCTTCTTCGTTGCGTTTCTTTGTCGTATCACTGTTAATCTGCTTAATAACTCTACCATACCAACCTCCTTGCTCGTTTTTACCTCGACTCGTTATCAACACGTCCTGAACATCCTAAAAAATTCACTCCTCACATCTGATCGGCTCCCAACACATCGGCTCCTCAACCCCCGATAAGCATGTGTAACACGGCCCTTTTTGCCAAAGGTAAGCAGCACGGATGGCATACGCCATAGGATTGCGCCCCTGCTGCCAGCCCGCCAGATAGGCGACCGCCTCGGGTATCTCAATCTTCCAGTCACAGTTCAAATCCGCCGGATGGCAGGCGCACGCCTCTTCCGGCACTGCAGAAAACATCACCGTCCATGTCTGCCCCGCCTGCAAATCGCCTTCGCCGGCGTGCCAGATGTTGAGAAGGACCATGTCATCCGACACGTCCATGATTCTGCCCGCGTCATCCGTGACCTGCGGGCTCGTCACGCGGACGGGCAGGCGCGCAGCCAGGGTTTCGGCGACGGCCAGCCAGGCGGTGTCGGACGCGGTCTGTTCGGAGAGGACCGCACGGTACAGGGGTGATGCGTTCAGGGTTGCCGCGGCAAAAACCGCGGCGGCGGAAACCCGCCTCATGTCCGTCCGCCTACTCAGTGCCATTCGCGCGTACCTTTCTTCCGCGTCCTCGATTGACGCCCGCACTTGCTTTCCGCCTCTCCCGCCCGCAGGCAAAAAATGTACCGATATCCCATTTCTTGCGTAAACTTTATCATGTTCCTAAGATAGGTACAAGCATAAACTCAAAAAATCTTTGTTGAAGAACATAGGAATATTACCTATGCCGTCCGGCCGCAAGGCATTAATCTTAATCGCTTTGCGGAAGAGGCTTACGCATAGGAGCACGCTTATGACTAAGCGTGAAAACGCATTTCTCTTGGCATTGTTCGGAAACGGCCTTCCGGTGCCGGGCGAGAACGCTTCGCGCGCGGTTTCTTGCCCGCCGCCGGCTCGGCCGCCTGCGCGGCTGTCTGGCGCGGCGGACGGGGATAAACCGTCCGGCCGTTCTCCGCGTCGAAGCGCTCGGCCACGCGGCGCAACCCCTCGTGCGGATCGATACCCAACGCGACACAGTAGGCCGCGTAGTCCAGCAGGTCGATGCGCCGGTCTTTCTGCTCGATCTTCGCCACCCAACTGAATTTGATCTTCGGACGCCCCAGCAGCTTGGCCAGGCGCGGTGCCAAGGCCCGCATGGTGTACCGCCCGCCCGTCTCGGCATTGCGCCGCTCGCGCTCCGCCTTCAGCCAAGCCAGAAGAACCCCGTACGCATCGTCATGGATAGTCTTGCTCATGCGGCAAAGCATAAGCCGGAAAGACGGGCGTACCCAAAGCGGGAACGCCGGACGACGCGGAGGCCGCCCCTCCGTCATTGAAACAAAGGCTCTTCGAAGGAACAGCAGGATCGGGTTCCGTCCCGACCGAAGGCGGCGGCCCAATTCAGGTGAGCGTTCAAATGCCTGACGCCCACCGCTCACGTTACCGTCGAGGTATCCGCCCATACCTTCAGCGTCCGGAGGGCCTGCCTTGTTGCGGACGCTTCGGGGAAGCGTCCCTACCTTGAGCGCTCAGCGGTAAGGACGGCTCCCCAAGCCGTCCGCCGGCCCGCGCCCGCCTTGCGCCATTCCGCGTTCGGCGTTCGCGTGACATTCAACCGGCTTCATCTCTCACATTTTCATATCGAATCGACGAGTTTCTTACGCTTCGCCTGGTATTCCTCGTCGGTGATGATTCCTGTGTCTTTCAACTCCTTGAGTTTCTTAAGCCGCCCGGCGAGACCTTCGTCCGGTGCGGATGCCGCTTGCGGCTCTTGCGGCGCTTGCGGAACCGAACGGCTGACGGCGGCCGCGGGAGCCGCGTTCAACGTGTCGCAGACGAAGCGGCGGAAGCCGGGAGAGATTTGCTGATACAACAAGGGGAGTTGCCTTGGAAATTTGTGAGCCACGTACGCGGACTCCGTCAAAGGCAGTTGCGCCGTAAAACTTTTTCTTCCGAGCTCGGCACCGTCCGACGCCCGGACCACCGCCTCGAACGCCATATCCGCATGCCCGTATGAGACCGGGAGCCCCACCACCCAAAGATAAACCCCCATAACCGAACAGCCGTAGGTCGTGAAGTTGCGGTTCCAGATCCCTTCCTTCAGCGCCAGCTCGATGCGCGGCAGCCCTTCGTTCTTCGTGACCGCGTTTCCGAAGGAGTCGTATCCCACGGACTGCGCGATCCCGGCGGCCGTCAGATCCTTAATCACCGTCTGCGCCAGATCGTCCTTGAAATCGTAATCCATCATGGCCGCGTTCTTGAAATAGCGCTCTGGCGTAAAGCGCTGATGCGCGTAGGGGACAAACGGAATAAATGTGATGAACCCGATGCCGATCCGCGACGCCCCGCCGTCCGGGCGCCCCTCCCCGGCCTTGCCCACCTGCAGCACATGTGCCAGGTGTTTCTCGCAGACCGGCCCCTCATACTTGACGCTGCTTGACATCGCCATCGGTGTCGCGCATCCGGAAACCATGATTAAAAGTCCCGCCGATGCGCCGAGAATCGTCAACCGTGTGAACAACCGCCGTTCCGTTTCTTGCCTGTTACGCTTCATGCCCGATCTCCTATTTTTCAGGGACTTTACCATGTACCTAAAATAGGTACGAGCCGAAATTGACAACTTTTTTTTTCGGTCGTGTATAGGAATATTACCTATGCCGTGCCTGTTTCATTCCAGCCCCCGAGGGGGCCGGCCTTCCGTCGCCGGACGACACGGAGGTTGCTCCACCCGCCTTGTTGGCTCTCGTCTTCCTCGTTCCCGTTCGCGTTCCCGTACCCGTACACGATGTCGTCTTCGCGAACAGTGACACCCGGTTTCGTCGGGTCGAGCCCCATTCGCATCCTCGTGCACGTGAACGCGCACGGTCATCCCTCCATGATTGAAAACAAAGGTTCCTCGAAATTTAGAATTGCCGCGCCTTTGCCGGCGCGCGCCGTTTTTGCTATTTTACCGGCATGCGGATCTACATCGACTTCGACGACGTGCTGTGCGAGACCGCGCGCCACCTCTCTGCCTTGGCGCGCGAGCTGTTCGACCGCGACGTGCCGTACGAGGCGATCTCGGGGTTCGACCTCAAAAAGGCCTTCGACCTTTCCGACGCGGAGATCGACGGGCTGATGGAGCACGCGCACCGCACCGGCTTCCTCACCGACATCGCGCCGGCGCCCGGCGGGCTGGAGGCCGTGCGCACCCTGGAGACCCGCGGCCACGACCTCGTGATCGTGACGGGGCGGCCCTCGGCGAGTCACGACGGCTCCTGCGGCTGGCTGCGCAAACACGGCCTCGCGCACCTCAGCCTCCTCTACGTCGACAAATACGGCCGCGCCGCCGCCCAGCCGCCGCCGGACGCCCCCAAGACGCTGAGCCGCGAAGAGTTCGCCACGCTCCACTTCGACGTGGCCATCGACGACGCGCCCGGCGCGCTGGACCTGCTCGCCAACCGCCAGAACTGCACGGTGATCGTCTATGACCGCCCGTGGAACCGGACCTACGCGCATGCGGCCAACATGCGGCGCAGCACGTCATGGCCAGACATCGTGACCCTGATCGGAGGCCTCTCATGAGAATGCATGCCCGTGTGCTGCTTGCCCTCGGACTCCTCTTCGCGGCGGGTTGCCGCTGCTTCACCGTTCAACCTCAAACCAAAGGAACCGCCATGTGCTGGACAAAAGACTTCGGTCATGTGCTGCCGCTGCTCGGACACCGCAACTGGATCCTCGTCGTGGACAAGGCCTACCCCTACCAGAGCGCGCCGGGCATCACGTACCTCGACACGAAGGCCCCGTTGCCGGAGGTTCTCGGGCGCGTCGTGTCGGACATCAAGGCCTCCTCCCACATCAAGCCGGTCTTCTACACCGACCGGGAGTTGGGCTTTCTCTCCGAAGAACTGGCGCCGGGCGTCGACGCCTTCCGCGCCGAGCTCAAGCAGCGCCTGGCGGGCGCCGACGTGCAGACCCTGCTGCACGACTCGGTCTTCAAAAAGCTGGACGAGGCGTCGAAGCTTTTCAACGTCGTCGTGCTGAAGACGGAGTGCACCATCCCCTACTCGTCGGTCTTCATCGAGCTGGACTGCGCCTACTGGAGCGGCGACAAAGAGAAGGCCCTCCGGGAGAAGATGAAATAGACCGAATCCGCTTTTTGCTTCTGACACAGACGGTGAACGCGTCTACGCTCTACACGATGCTTGTGTGAGCGAAAACAACGGGGGTTCCGATGAGGCGGGCAATGGTCATAGGGCTGATGGCGGCGGGTGCGGCGGCGGCGGACCTGCCGCCCGGCCTGGTTCTGCGGTTCACCTGCGACGAGTTCAGAAACGGCGGCACCGTGCTGCCGGATGCGACCGGCAGCAACAACAACGGGCGCGTCACCGGCGCCAAGTGGTCTCCGGCCGGAAGGCTGGGAGGCGGCTGCGAGTTCACCGGCAAGAACAGCTCGGTCCTCGTCCCCCACTCGCCCTCGCTGAATGTTCAGCGGGCGACGGTCTGCCTGTGGTTCAAAGCCCTGACCGCCGGCGCGGCCGACCGCGCGCTGATCGCGAAAGGCGCGGAGGACGGGTTTGCGCTGTACCTCGCGGGCGGCACGCAGAAAGAGGGGCGCAAGGGCAAGCTGCGGGCCGCGGTCAACGGGCTCGACTGCCTCAGCGACGCGGCGGTGGCCGACAACGTCTGGCACCACGGCGCCTTCACCTGCGACGGCGAAGGGGTGAAGCTTTACGTGGACGGGGCCCTCCAGAAACAGACCGCCGCCGGGCGCCGCGAGCTCGCGGCCAACACGCGCGACCTGACGCTCGGCCTGAACCGGTCGTCCCCTGCGAACGGGCCGAAGGACATGGCCTTCGAGGGCGTGCTGGACGAGGTGATGCTCTTCAACCGCGCGCTGACCGCGGCGGAGCTGAAAGACGTCATCGCCGCCACGCGGCCGAAGTTCACCAAGCAGCAGGTCGAGCGCCGGCTGAAGGAGCTGAAAGACCTGCTCGACCGCGGGCTGATCCTGCAGGATTTCTACGCGCGCAAGGTCAAAGAGTGCGAGGTGACGCCGTAACCTAAAAGTGACGGTTGACGGCAGATGGTTCATTAGTGTACCATCGGTTCATGGTAAAAAAACATCCTGCGTACGACGTGCCGGGTCTGCGGGCCGGCGTGAGGCTGTCGCGGCTGCTGTGCGAGTCGCCCAAACCCTTGGGCTTGGCCGAGCTGTGCCAGGCATCGGGGCTGAGCAAGCATATGGTCTACCGCTGCCTACAGACGCTGCTTTCCGAGGGCATCCTCATCGAGACCGGCGAGGGGCCGAAGTATGAGCCGTCGCTGCTCTCGTTCCACTACAACTCCATGCCGGTGGCGCGCATGACCGTCACGCGCGCGGCGCAGGAGCCGCTGCGCGCGCTTTGGGAAGAGCTGAACGAATGCGTCTATCTCGGCGTGCTCCACGAAAACCGCATCCTCTACCTGCTCCACCACGAGGGCGGCCGCGAGATCCGCTCCGGCGGCGGTCGCATGGGCGGACACTACTACCTGCACGCGGACGGGGCGGGCAAGGTGCTCACGGCCTATGCGGACGACGCGCTGCGCGAGCGGCTGCTGACGGAAGGGCTCGTCCGGCTGACCCCCCACACGCATACCGACCGCAAAGGTTTTTTGGCGGAAATGGCGCGCGTGCGCAAACAGGGGTTCGCCTTCGACAACGAAGAGTACATCCAGGGCGTCATCTGCTTCGGCGCGCCGGTCTTCGACTATACCGGGCGTGTGGCCGGCGCGATCTGCTGCTCCGTGCTGACCATCCACTACACCTTCAAAGAGCTGGAGACGAAGATCGGCCCCCGAGTCCTGGCGTGCGCGCAGCGCATTTCCGCGACGATGGGCTGGGCGGGAGGGGAGAAGTTAGAAGTTAAGAGTTAGGCCAGATACTAGGTTCAAAAAAAGTTGATCAGAGGTGCCAATGCGAAGAGATAAACCGCTTTCGATCATGCTGCTGGCCGGGCTGCTCCTATATCGGGCGTGCCCCGCGCAAGGGCTGCCTCCGCCCGCCCTCTATGCGAAGCGCGACACGCTTCAGCAGACCCTGCTGGACACGCGGGGCGCGCTGGCGGCGTGGCAGAAGGCGCAGTCCGCCGCAAGGCCCGCGGTCTTGTGGGGCGCGTGGCACGCGGCGGAGTCGGACGGACAGGCCGCGCCGCCGCCCTTTGACCTCGCCGCCAAAGTCCCAGACGGCAAGCCGCTCTGGAGCCCGCGCCCGGAGCTGAGGGACGACGTCGTGGTGACGCTCGTCGGGAGCGCTCCGGCCGCGAAGCCCGACGTGTTCGGCCGGACCGTCACCGCAAAGGCGCCGGTCGCGCTGACGGTCGGCCTCGGCGGCGGCGACCGGATCGAGGTCTGGCTGAACGGCCAGCGCCTGGCCGCACGCGACACGCACATCGATTTCAAGCGCTACGGGACGGGCATGCGGCTGGAGGGCGACCGGCGCAACCAATGGCTGCTGGAACTGCCGCTGAAAGCGGGAGAAAACACGCTGGCAATCAGCGTGCTGCAGAGCCGCACGCCCGGACAATTCTTTTTCTCGCCCTCGCCCAACCCCGTGCCGCGCTTCTGGGAGCGACTCCGCATCGACTTTCCGCCCGCCAACAACCCGCTGCTGAAAAGCGTGAGCGCCGCCTGGTTCGAGAACAACGGCTGGCTGACCGCCGCCGACCCCCGCTTGGAGCGTGAATTCTTGACCGCCGTGTTGGAGCGCCAGCCCGCGCTCAAGGAAAGCCTGCTTCCCCGGCTGGCCGCCCTCGAGGCCGCCCAGGCGCCGGCTGACGATCCGCGCCGGCTGGGGCTTTGCGCCACGGCCGCCGACGCGGAGTGCGCGCTTGAAGACTGCGCACGTCTCGAAAAAGCCGTGGAGCTGTTGGAGAGGACCGACGAGTCGTATCGGGCCCATGCCTTTCCACGTCAGCTCAGCGACCTTCGGCAGGCCGCGCTTCGCGGAGAGACGGTCCGCGCGGCGCTCGACGGGCTGAAGCGCCGCGCCCTGGTGCAGGAAAACCCCCTGTTGAAAGACAAGAAGCTCCTCTTCGTGCGCCGCTACACCTACGACTCGCAGCATTACTACGACGACTACTACCACGGGCCGACGCAGTGGGGCGGCAACCTCACCGAGCTTGACCTCGCGAGCGGCAAGACCCGCGACCTCGTCCCTCAACTGGCCGGCGGAATCTTCGACCGTTACGATATCTCCCACGACGGCCAACGCGTGCTCTTCGGCTACCGGCCCGCCAAGCCGGAAGGCTATCGCCTCTGGGAGCAGAATCTGGACGGCTCCGGCCTGCGCCAGCTCACCTTCCCGCCCGCGGACGAGGCCCAGCGCATCGCCCGGCACAGCGGCTACCCGAAGGAGCTGCTCGATAAAGACCCGCGCTACTACGGCCACTGGACCGACGACATGCACCCCTGCTATTTGCCCGACGGACGCATCGTCTTCGTTTCCAGCCGCTCGGAGCGCACCGTGCTCTGCGGCGATCACGCGCTGACCTGCACCTCCCTTCACCGCATCGACGCGAACGGAAAGAACCTGTATGAGCTTTCTCAAGGCGCGCTGACCGAATCAACGCCCACGGTGCTCGACGACGGACGCATCCTCTACACGCGCTGGGAGTACGTGTACAAAGGCATCGCCGCCATCCAGTCCCTCTGGGCCATGCGGCCCGACGGCACGGGCTCCGAGGAGCTCTACGGCCACAACATCGACAACCCCGGCGTCTTCTTCGCCGGCCGGCAGATCCCCGGCAAGCCGGAGCACCTCGTCGCCCTCGGCTGCGGCCACGAGCCTCTGGCGGTGGGGTCCATCCGCCTGATCGACCGCAAAAAAGACCGCCGGACCAAAGAGGCCATGACCTCCCTCACGCCCGAGGTGGAGACGCGCGGCCTGCGCGGCCTCTACCAGCTGCGCAACGGCCGCTGGAGCGAGGACGTGTTCGGCCCGCTCTTCACCGACCCCTTCCCGCTGAGCGACACCTTCTTCCTCGTCTCGCACAACCCGGACAAGCGCTACAACGACGCGAACGGCTACGGCATCTACCTGCTGGACGCCTTCGGCAACCGCGTGCCGCTCTTCCAAGATCCCGAGATGTCCTGCTTCCAGCCGATGCTCCTCGCGCCCCGGCCGGCCGCGCCCATCCTGCCGACGCTGAGCGTTCCGGCCGGGACCGGCGAAGGCGAAGCCACGGTGCTCCTGGTGGACCTCTACCGGAGCCTGACCAACGTGCCCCCCGGCACCGTGAAGCACCTGCGCGTCATGGAGCAGATCCCGCGCTCCTGGGCCGCGTCTCAGATCCAGCGGGGCGACAGCATCTCCGGGCAGAACCCCGCGATCTCGCTGTTCACGCACATCTGGGTCGGCGTGCTGCTCGGCGTCGTGCCGGTGGAGGCGGACGGCTCCGCGTTTTTCAAGGTCCCCGCGCGCCGGAATATTTTCGTGCAGGCGCTGGACGAGAACTTCATGGAGGTCCAGGTCATGCGGACCTTCGTCAACTTCCAGCCCGGCGAGACGCGCTCTTGCATCGGCTGCCACGACCCGCGCGACGGCTCGCAGATGCCCGAGCGGCCGCTGGCGATGCTGAAGCCCGCCGTGGCGATCCGGCCGCAGCCCGGCGACGCCGGCCCGCGCCCGCTCCATTACCCGGCCGACGTCCAGCCGATTCTGGACCGCCACTGCGTCAAGTGCCACAGCGGCGACGCGCCGAAGGGCAACCTCAGCCTGACCGGAGCCTTCACGGAGCACTTCAGCGAATCGTACGAGAACCTCCTGCGTAAGGGGCTCGTCCCCTTCATCCAAGAGTGGACGGGGCCACGGGCGGACAAGGGCGGCCCGCTGTACGTGGGCAACGGCAGCATGATGCACGCCGCGGCCGTGCCGCCCTACACCTACGGCTCGCACACGAGCAAGCTGATCCAGACGCTGCTCAAAGGACATCAGAAAATTCGGCTGGAGCAGGCGGAGTTCGTCCGCCTGGCCACCTGGGTCGACGCGAACGCCCCGTTCTACGGCTCGTATTTCGGCCGCCGCAACATCGCCGCCAGAGACCGGCCGGGCTTCCGCGCCGCGCCGACGCTCGCGTCCGCGCGCGGCGTTCCGCCGCCACCCGTGACCGCGCCGCCGATCCCGTCCGAGCTGTTGACTGCATGGCGGCGCGGCGCTGAAACAAACGATGGGGGTAACTCGGGTAGGGCGGTTTCCCCGA
>CAYZQL010000063.1:0-16933 GCA_964480555.1 uncultured Lentisphaeraceae bacterium
AGCAGGGCCGAAGGATTACGATTGGCCTCATGAGTCAAAAACCCTGACTCTCAAGCTCCTAAAAAAGAGAGACCCTAGTCTTTTTTACACTAGCCTCCCATTCACTTAACCGACAACAGACCAATACCAATAGTTTTGTTTAGTATATGAGGGGGGTGAAAAGAGTCAACCCCGAATTTTGCACTTCGCGGTTATAGATAATGGCACAGGTCGCGCTTGAACGCAGGATCGATTCCGTATAAACTGCGACATCCTGTATAAACAGAAAGGGACGACGATGACGGGGAAACTGTTTCTGGGGGTACTTGCCGGTTTGGCCGGAGTGGCGACCGGAGTGTTTGGGGGAGACCTGTTCCTGACCGGCAAGACGGACAAGCCGTCCGCGCTCTATGGGCCGGGTGAACGGATGACGTTCAGCGTCTGCCTCGAGGAAGACGGCAAGCCGGTCGCCGGAAAGAAGCTGATGTGGCAACGCACGGGCGACGACCAGAAAACCGAAAAGGGAGAGGCGGTGTCAGGCGAGCGGCCGCTGGAGATCGTCACCTCCTGCGATAAGCCCGGGTTCGTACGGATCATGGTTTCAGCGCATGACGAGGCGGGCAAGCCCCTTGAGCGGGTCGAGAAAAAGCAGCGGGTCATGTTTGAGGGCGGCGCGGGGGTTCAGCTGGAGCAGCTCGACAGCGTGCCGGAGCCCGCCGATTTCGACGCCTACTGGGTGCGCCAGAAGGCCGAACTGGCCAAGACCCCGATGAAGGTTCTGGAGATGAAGCCCGTGCCGGAGACCGTTCCGGGCGTGCTGACGCATGACGTGAAAGTCGCCTGCGCGGGAGGCATGCCGGTGTCGGGCTATTTCAGCAAGCGTAAGGACACGGCACCCCAATCGGCTGCGGCCCGGCTGCACGTTCAAGGGTACAGTGTCGTGTCGGCCGGGCGCCCCGACGGCGCGGCCCGCGATCCCCGGAGTCCGGTCATTGTGCTGTGCATCAACGTCCACGGCATCGAGAACGGCCGCGAGCCGGAGTATTACAAAAACCTTGGCACGACCACGCTGAAAGGGTACTCCTTCAGCAAGGAGGAGAACGCCCGACCCGAGACGGCGTTCTTCAACGGGATGTCGCTGCGGCTGCTGCGCGCGCTGGAGTTTCTCAAGGCGCAGCCCGAGTGGGACGGCAAGACGCTGATCGTCTCGGGCGGCAGCCAGGGCGGGTTGCAGGCTCTGGTCGCGGCGGGGCTGGACCCGGCGGTCACCCGTTGCGAGGCCTTTAAGCCTTGGTGTTGCGATCTGGGCGGCCCCACGCTCGGGCGGCTGCGCGGCTGGCGTCCGGATTACACCGAGGCGCTCGACTACTTCGACCCGGTCAACCATGCGAAGCGCATCCGGTGTGAAACGGTTCTGACCGCGGGCCTCGGCGATTACACGTGTCCGCCGTCGGGCGTGGCGGTGGTGTACAACCACCTGCGGGGCCCGAAGACGCTCGAGCTTATCCAAGGCTCGACGCACGGGTACAATCCGCCGAACGCGTCGAAACACACGCTCAAGAGCCCTTGCCAGTAACTTGAGCGTTGAGCGTTGGGCGTTCAGCGTTGAGCGTTTGAACTCTCAACTCTCAATTTAAGAAGTTACCCTCTTCGTTTATTCGCGCTTCGCGGGCAGACGCTCGTCCCCGTGCCTTCGCACCCAACACGCATCCGACTCGCGTCCCCCGTCACCAACCGCCCCGTTTTTTCCTATTTGCCCCCTTGACAGCCCGGGCGTCATTGCGCTAGAGTTTTCCCATACAGTGAAATCGTTTTTGCTTGTTGGAATATTCGGCATGACAAAGTAAGGGTGATTCTGCTCCTGCGGCAGGGCAGGGGCGAGTCCGGGAAAGAAAGGGAAGGCGCATGAACACTCGGATGTGGACGAAGCGGTTCGGAAGGCTTGCGGGCCTCGCGATGGCGGTGTCTCTGGGTTGGTTCGGGATCGCCCGGGCGGACGTGACGGTCTCGTCGCCGAATTTCGTTTTCGGCGGCAACTGGCCGGGGAACCAGCCCGTCGCTGCGGGTTCTTACGTGCCGGTCTTGCCGACGAATATTGCGGCCTCGACGGCGGGGGCGGTTGCCTTCGCGAACGGTCAGTACAACACCGGAATCCATGCGATCAAGAATCTGAACGACAGCCGGTACGGTAATGATTACAGTTGGATCACCACAGGTCTCAACCTTTCCCGAAATATCGCGCTCGGCGGCTCCTATGGAACGGTCAATATGTCGTTTGCCGGAGTGGCGTTCAGCAATGCCGAGCCGCGCTCGATTAGCGCGATCATCTTCGGACGCTGTGCGTCCGGCGGTTTTTTTGACCGGCATACCGGCTCCATCTATATCCAGGTCACCGCGACCAACAGTCTGGAGGCGATCACCAATCTGACCGCCTCGGCCGACGCGCAATGGACGACCTTGGGGTCCTTCACGACGACCGATCAGTATGAACACCAGTTCGCGTTCATCACTCCAGTACAAGCCACGGGAGTGCGGATCGTCACGACCGCCGGGAATTGCATCGATGAGATCGTCGTGCACAGTGCTACGGCGGCAACGGGTTATCAAATTTGGTATGCCGGCACGACGGTCTCCACCAACTACGTCTACTCGGGCGACTGGCCCATGCAGCCGGTTCCCGCGGGTTCGCCCGTGCCGGCCACGCCGCTGAATTTGGCTTACGCGACCAACGGCGCGATCCCCTTCGCGATCAGCGAGTGGGACGGGACGCACAATGCCGGCTATCACAAGATCATCTATCTGAACGACGGAAAGTACGGAAACCCCAGCAGTTGGATCGCCGCCACGAACACGGCGACCTTCCGCAACGTGGCGCTGGGCGGGGACTACGGCACGTTCAGCCTGTCGTTCGCCGGCGTGGCCTTCAGCAACGCCACGCCCTTTCTGCTCAGCGACATCGCGTTCGGGCAGAACGCTCCTGGCCAGTACAGCGACCGGTCGTTGGGAAACATGTATGTCCAAGTCACGACCGCCGGCAGCGTCGCCGAGATCACCAACACGGCGGCGTCCGCGGACGCGCAGTGGACGACCTTGGGGTACAGCATGACGACCAACGGGTATCAGCACCAGTTCACCTTCAAAAGGCCGGTCAAGGCCACGGGCGTGCGGATCGTCACCGCAAACGGGAACTGCATCGACGAGATCGTGGTTCACGGCGTGCCTGAGACGGCGCCGCTCTGGGACGCCGTCGCGGGCGACGGCGCGGCGACGGACGGTGCCGGGCTCTGGGACGGCGCGGCCACCCACTGGTGGGACGGGACCGCGAACACCGCTTGGACGGACGGGGGCGTGGCGGTCATCGGGGTAGGCAACGGTGCTGCGGGCGTCATCGATGTGGGAGACGGCGTGTCGGTGTCCGGCATTCAGTTCCACACGCCCGGCAGCGGAAGCTACCAGATCGCAAGCAACGCCCTTTCTCTGGTCGGGACGGCGGTCATCAACTGCCCGACCAACCTGACGATCAGCGCGCCCCTTGCCGGGAACGGGCTGGAGAAGTACGGCGCGGGTACGCTGACGGTGAGCGATGCCAACAGTTACACGGGCGCGACCGTGCTCTCCCAAGGTGCCGTGAACGTTGCGGTGATCGCGGACGGCGGCGTTGCCAGCAGCCTCGGCGCCTCTTCCGCGGACGCCGCGAACCTCGTCTTCGCGGACGGTACGCTGCGCTACACCGGGCCGACGGCCGGCACGGACCGCAGGTTCACGATCCGGCCTTACCAGAACGCTGTGGTGGACGTGGCCGAGGCCGCGACCACGCTGACCTTCGCGAAGATCGGCGGCAGTGTGTTCAACTCGTCGGTCACGCTCATCAAGAACGGCCCCGGCACGCTGGTCCTCGGCAACGAGGGCGGTGCCGCATACCTCGGGGCGATCGGCGGATACACCGTCAATGAGGGACGGCTTCTGGCCGACGCGGGCAGCCCGGCGCAACTCGAACTTCGCCGGACCGGAGGTTGGGTGGCGCTGATGTTGGGCAACGGCGCCTTGTTTGACAACGGGTACACGGCGCTGCGCAGCGATGGCCAATACGACGAGCAGACCGTGCGCTACACCGGCACCCATCAGACGGCTGAGCTGACAGGCCTCACGTTCTGCGGTCCCGTCGTCAACTACAACACCAAAACGTTCGACGTCAATGACGGTGCCGCCGACGTGGACCTGCTGATGTCCAGCAACATCGTCATCTATCCGGCGGGGACGGCGATCACCCGGTTGTGCAAGACGGGGGCGGGAACTTTAAAGCTCACAGGGCCCTCGCTCTACAGAGGCCTGACGAGCATTCGTGCCGGCCGTATCCTGGTCACGAACGACGTGATCAGCGGTGTGGCGGGCCCCCTGGGGCAGACGGCCGAGGGTCTCCTGATGGGCGATCCGGGGACGCCGAAAACCGCGGTGATGACGTTCGTCTTCGAGGGGGCCGGGCCGTTCGCGTTCAGCCGCGGCATCACCGTCGCGACGAACGGGGCCGGCGCGGTGCTCGGCTGCCTCTCCGACGCCGAAGCCACCTTCAGCGGCTCGATCCTGATCAGCAACGCGGTGCAGGTTTTTTCCGTTGCTACAGGTTCGCGGGCGATGACGTTTTCTGGCGCGATCAACGGCATCGGCAGTGTCACCAAGACCGGCACGGGCACGGTGGTGCTGGCCGCGGCCAACACCTATACCGGCGTGACGACCGTGGCGGAAGGCACGCTGAAGCTGGGGGCGTCCGACTGCATCACCGACACAAGCGCGCTGCGTTTCACGGGCGGCACGTTCAACAGCGCGGGGTACAGCGACACGCTGGGCACGCTGGACGTGGACGGCGCCGCGGTCATCGACTTCGGCAGCGGCAGCAGCAGCGTGCGGTTCTCGGACAGCGCCGGACAGACCTGGAGCGGCACGCTGGCGGTGCGCAACTGGTCGGGCGGCGGCACGGACCGGCTGTATATCGGCACGTCGTCCGGAGGTGTGACCGCCGCGCAGCTCGCGCGGATCAAATTCTCGAACGACAGGGACGCGATGCAGCTCGCGACGGGTGAAGTGGTCCCCATTCCGCAGGGAACGCTCATCCGTGTCAACTGAGTAACGGGCTTATGACGACGAAAAAACCGAAATACGATGTGCCGAGTCTGAAGACCGGCTTTCAGATCCTCGAATACCTCTCGCTTAATCCGCGCGGGCAGGTGCTGACTGACATCGCGGCCGAACTCGACTGCCCGGTCTCCAGCACCTACCGCATCGCGATGGCGCTGGAGGACATGGGGCTGGTGGCGCGTGATCCCGAGACCAAGCAGATCCGGCTGACCAACAAGCTGCTGCTGATCGGGCAGCGGGCCGTCACGGAGGCGAATCTGGTCGAGCACGCGCTGGACATCATGCGCGAACTGCGCGACCGCGTGGTGGACACCGTTCTGATCGGCGTGCGGGAGGGCTCTGACATCATTGTCTTGGATCAGGTCATCGGCACGCGCATGTTCTGCTTTGTTTCGAAACTCGGCTACCGCATTGCGGTTTACTGCTCCGCCCCCGGAAAGGCGATCCTCGCCCATCTGCCCGACAAGGAGAGGGGCGAGGTGATCGCCTCGATCACCTTCGTCCGGCATAACGAGCGGACCATCACGTCGAAGGAGAAGCTGCGCCGCGAGCTGGTGCGGGTGGTGGAGCAGGGCTATGCGTTCGATGACGGCGAGCAGTTCGAGGGCATCTACTGCATCGGCGCGCCGGTCTTTGACCGCAGCGGCTACCCGGTGTCGGCGGTCTGGGTGACCGGGCTGATGATGGATATCGACCGGAAGCACATCCCCGATATCGGTGCGGTCGTCAGGGCTCACGCCGACCGCATCTCGGCTCGTCTGGGCTATGTGAAGAGGGACGGAATCTGAGAGAGAGTGGAGAAACGAGACCGGGGGCCATCGGGCCTGTCTGGCCTTTTGGGGGAAACACAGATGAAGAAGCAACACGTAAGAGGGTTGATTTTAGGGTCGCTGGTGCTGGCCGGCGAAGCTGTTTCGGGGCCGCGCGTCAGCGTTGAGGAGGCGGTCCGGACCGCGCTGTCCTCCGTAGAGGCGAAGCCGGTGGAAGAACGCGTGACCTCCGTCGAGTTTCCGCCGCAGCCGGCCCGGCAGGTGCGCCTCGTCATTCTCAACACGCACGGCGGTGCGGTGTGCCTGGACGAGCTGGAGGTGTTCGGTCCCGCCGGCAAGGAGAATCTGGCCCTCGCCTCCCGGGGTGCGGTGGCGCAGGCCTCCTCGGTCATCAAGGGCTTCGCGGTGCATGCGGTCGCGCACCTGAACGACGGCAAGACCGGCAACGACCACAGCTGGATACCTGCCACAAGCGGCGAAGAGTGGGCTGAAATCCAGTTTCCCGAGCCGGCACAGGTCGCCCGGATCGCGTTTTCGAGGGACCGCACCGGCAAGTTCACCGACCGGCAAGTACGCGGCGCCGAGGTGCGGGTTTCGCTCGACGGTTCGAAGTGGACGACCGTGGCCAAGGTGTCGGCGTCGGCGCGGGCGCTGCCGAACCTCACCCTGCCTGCCAGCGCGCTCCGCGAGCCGACGTGGCGGGGCATCGTCGAGTATGCCTTTCTTTGCGAACGCGACACCTGGCGGCGGATGGACGCGAAGGACGGGCTTTCGCCGCTGGTCAACGACCGTCCGGCGACTCCGGGCGGAGAGCCGTACTGGGCCGGGCTGGCGCGCCTGCCGGCGGTCGAACGGGTGCTGAAGCAGTTTGACGACCTCGCCGCGCGCCTCGCCGCCCAAGGCCTCGACGTCTCCAAGGAAAAGGGCGAAGCGGCGGTCTTGCGCGGCCGGGCGAAAGCGGAAGGGGATACGGAGGCGCTCTACCTCGCCGCCCGCATGGCCAAGCGCCAACTCTTTTTCCGCGACCCGCGGCTGGCCCCCGCCGAGCGCGTGCTCTTCGCCAAGCAGCACCCGCTGCACCCTTCGCACAATTACAGCGATCACATGGACGCGCAGTTCGCCTCCGGCGGCGGCGTCTGCGTGCTGCGCGTCCCGCGCGACGCGGAAGGCCGGCTGGAGCCGGCCCGGGCGGACGTGGAAATGCTTTTCGACGGCAGCGCCGGCATCGTCCGCCACCCGGTGGCCGATTTCGACGGCCAGACGGTGTTCTTCGCTTATCGCCCCGAAAAGCCGGAGGTCGAAGGGTGGCAGCCGTACTGGCACCTGTGGTCCATGCGTGCCGACGGCAGCGGCGCGCGGAAGCTGACGGAAGGGCCGTTTCACGATTTCGACCCCGTGCCGCTCCCCGACGGCGGGCTGGGCTTCATGTCCACCCGCTGCATCACCCGCTTTCTCTGCTGGCAGCCGCAGGCCTATGTGCTGTACCGCATGAGCCGCGACGGCACGGGCATGAAGCGCCTCTCCTTCGCCAACCTGAGCGAATGGGACCCGGTCATGACGCGCGACGGGCGGATCATGTGGACGCGCTCGGAATACCAGGACAAGGGCGCCGATTTCGGACACACCCTTTGGTCGATCCGGCCCGACGGCACGCACCCCGAGCTGGTGTTCGGCAACAACACGCCTTACTGCTACGGCCATGCGCGCGAGGTTCCGGACAGCAGCGAGGTCGTCTGCACGCTGATCTCCCACGGCGACCATCAGGGGCCGATCGCGCTGATCGACCGCTCCAAGGGGCTCTACGAAACCGCCGCCGTCACCAGCATCACGCCGGACACGCGTCCCCAGTACCAGATGGGCCGTTCGCACCACGAGACCTTCCGCTTCCCCGAGCCTCTTTCGCGCGACCATTTTCTCGTCAGCCACAGCCCGGGTCCCCGTCCGCACTGGGGACTCTACATCATCGACCGCTACGGCAACAGGGAGCTGCTTTACCTCGACCCCTCGATCAGCAGTAAAAAACCGTCGCCGCTGCGGGCGCGGGCCCAGCCTCCCCGCCTGACCGAGATGCCGGACGCGGCGCTGGCCGCACAGGGACTCGGACAGTTCACGGTTCAGGACGTCTACGAAGGTCTGGGGAACACGGTGCCCAAAGGACGGGCGAAATATCTTCAGGTTTCTCAAGAAGCCCCGCCTCTGCTCGAACATTTGAAATGTGGCGAGTACCGCAGCACGCATCCGCCCTTCACGGATTTCTACGCGACGCCGGTCCACAAGGTCAAAGGGCCTGCGCACGAGATCGTGACGCGGACGGCCAACGCGCTGAGAGCGCATTCGTTCCGGCAGGGCGCGGTCGTCGCGAGCACGAACGGCCTGATCACCGTCGCCGAGCGCGTGGGCTGGCCGAGCTACGTGGCCAAGGCTGTGCTTGGCACCGTGCCCATCAAAGAGGACGGCTCCGTCAACTTCACCGCGCCTGCGGGCAAGGTGCTTTACTTCCACCTGCTCGATGAGAATTTCAACGAGCTTCAGCGCATGCGCAGCGTGGTGCAGCTTCAGCCAGGCGAGCGGCGGAGCTGCGTCGGCTGCCACGAGGATCGCTTGCAGCTCCCGGCCACGCGCCCGACGACCCTGGCACTGTCGCAGGCGGTGCGCCCGCTCGAGCCGCCGCAGTGGGGGGCGCAGCCGTTTTCGTTCGAGCGGGTCGTGCAGCCCACGCTGGACAAGCGCTGCGTCTCCTGTCACGACGGGTCAAAGGCGGCGAGGCCCGACCTGCGCGGCGCGCTGGACGCGGAAAAGGTGCCGGCCTCCTACCGGGCGCTGGTTTCAGGCGGCTGGGTACACTATTTCGACTGGCACTACGGCGCGCGGCACTTCAAGGCCGAGCCGATGACGTTCGGCACCTTGCGCAGCCGCCTGTTCGACGTGTTGAAAAAAGAGCAGCACCGGGACGTCAAGCTCAGCGCGGAGGAAAGGCGTACGCTGACGGCGTGGATCGACCTGAACTGCCCGCTGTGGCCGGATTACCTCTACCGCCTCGAACGCCCGGGCGCGCCGCTTCAGGCCGCCGCCCGCTGAGCGGGAAGAAACTGTCGAGAAACGCTCGAAAGAGGGGAAGACCGATGAAGACGATGATTCTGAGTGTGTGCGTGCTGATGGGCTTAGGCGAGGCGTTGCCCGCAGCCATAACAGAAGGGATGAATCCCGATTCGGTTTTTCTGGTCAAGGCTCCGCGTCCGCCCGCGCCGGCGCCCCTCGCGGGCATCAGCACCCAAACGGTGGCGCTCGTGCGGAAAACGGACGCGTGCGGTCTCGAGAACCTTGCGCTTCGGCCGCAGGTCAAGGCCGCAGCATCAGGATGCCTGAAAGGGTTTGCGGCCCACCGCATCGAGCACCTCACCGACGGGCTGGCGGGCAATGCGCACAGTTGGATCTCAGACGCCCCGGCCGGGTGGGCGGAGGTGGATCTCGGCGGGGCCTTTCACGTGTGCCGCGTGGCGCTCGGCAGCGACTCCTCCGGCGTCCATCACGACCGTGCGCCGAACGCCTTTACGGTGCAGACGACGCTCGCGGAAGGGACGAATGCCGTTTGGGAGACGGTGTATGCGTATACGGGCGAGCCCGTCCACCTGCGCTCCGAGTTCACCTTCCGGCCAGTACGCGCGCGCCGCCTGCGCATCGCGATTCAGTCCTGTAGCGGCGGCGAGCCGCGTTTGGACGAGGTGGAGGTGTTCGGTGCCGCGGAGGCGTTGCCTGAATCGAAAGTCGGCGCGCTCTCGCCGGACGCCCGTCTCAACGGCGGGGCTTCCGATTACACGGCACAGCTCCGCCGGGCGGTGCTCGGTGAAGAGCACGCCTGGCTGAAGACGTATGGCTACGCCGATGTCGAGTACCGCTTGCGGAACACGCCGTATCCGGAACGGCGGCATCCGCAGCACACGCGCGATGACCTTTTGCCCCTGCCGGTCTTGACGGCCGAACCGGCGCTGGACGGGCAGCCGGACGACGCGGCGTGGGGCGGCGCCTCGCGCGGGGTGGCCCGTGTCTGCCAGATCGCAAGCTGGGAGACGGGGCCGCTCGTCGCGCAGGCCGTGGAGGCGGGGGTGTACGGGACCAACCTCTTTCTGTCGGTCACAGCGGACCGTTTCCTGTCGGCTCATCTCGCTCACGTCGGGGTGATCGACCAAGCGGCCCGCGGGCTGATTGTCCTGACCCGCGACGGACTCCTGTGGCAGCCGCTCGACGCCGAGGGCAAGCCCACGAACACGGTGTCCCTCCTTCCCGGCGTTTACGATGCCGCGCGCGCCCGTTTGGAGACGCGCCTGCCGTTGGCATGGCTGCCCGACTACGCCAAACACGGCCTGTATGTCGGGGTGGGGATCGGCGGACGCTGGACGCAGCCGGGCGGGCGTCCCGTGAATTTCTTTCCTGCGCCCTTCGCCTTGCGACAGGCCGGCGGCTTCGACGGCAAGGCGTTCGCGCTCAGGATACGTTTCAACGGCACGCATCTGAACCTCCGCATCAATTCCAATGCCGATCCGGTGACGCACGAGGTCCGCTACCGGCTCCTGCCGAACGAATTCCAGGACGTGCGGATCGTGTCCCGGCCGGGAGCGGTCGGCCCGGAGGCGGCCGTGGCCGTCGACGACCAGTGGGGCAACGTCTGGCGGATGACGTTCTTGCGCTACGCGCCTGCGGCGCGCGCGCTGACGCTGTACCGCGAGTTGATCGAGCGCCGTGCGGCGGCGGGCGCGGAGACCGGCGGCGAAGTGAAGCGGCTGGCCGCTTTTCAGGGGCAGTATGAGGCGGCCTTGATGAACGGGCCTGCGGATTTGTCCCGCGACCGTCAGTTGTTCTGGGAGGTCTGTTCCGCCAAGCGGGCCCTGTTTCTGCGCGACGAGAGCCTGGAGCCGGTCACCCGGCTGCTTTTCAGCAAGCGCAACCCCTTCCACCCTTCGCACAACTACAGCGTGCAGTTCGACTCGCCGTGGCGGCCCGGGGGCGGCGTCTTTTCGCTCGCGGTGCCGATGGAGAGCGGCAGCCTCGTTCCCGAGAAAGCGCAAGCTGCCTGCCTGTTCGACGCGGGTGAAGGTGTGGCCCGCGACCCCGCGGTGAGCTTTGACGCCAAGAAGATCTACTACGGCTACCGGGCCGAGAAGAAAGGCTACTACACCCTCTACGAGCAGGACGTGGCGACCGGCGCGCGCCGCCGCATCAGCCCCGAGGGCCCCTTCCACGATTTCTGGCCCACGCCGCTGCCGGACGGCGGGCTGGCCTTCATCTCCACGCGCTGCAAGAAGAAGTTCATCTGTTGGCGTCCGCAGGCCGCGGTTCTTTTCCGCATGGAAACCGACGGCGGCAAAGTCGAGCCGCTCTCCTATGCGAACCTGACCGAGTTCGCGCCGTCGGTGCTGGACGACGGGCGCATCCTCTGGACGAGATCCGAATATGTGGACAAGGGGGCGGATTACGGGCACACGCTCTGGACGATCCGCGCGGACGGCACGTTGCCGGAACTCACCTACGGCAACACGATCGCGTTGCCGCAGGGCTTCGCCAATGCCCGGCAGATGCCCGGCACGCGCGAAGTGTGCGCGGTCATGATCTCCCATTTCGGCGACCTGAACGGGCCGGTCGCGTTGCTGGACCAGAAAAAAGGGCCGCACGATCCGACGGCCATCACCAGCCTGACACCCGAGGTGCCGTGGCCCGGCTTCCCTCCCAACAGCGAAACGTTCCGCGAGCCGCTGCCGGTGACGAAAGACGTGATCCTCATCGCGCACGCGCCGCAGGACCGGTTCGGCCTCTTTCTGCTCGACCGGTACGGCAACCGCGAGCTGCTCTACATGGACACCGCCATCGACAGCATTTGTCCGCTGTTTTTCCGCTCTCGCGCCGTTCCTCCCGTCATGCGCGGCGCGCGGGTCCCGGCCCTTGCCGCGCAGGACAAAGGGCAGTTCTCCGTCGAGAATGTGTACCGGGGCCTCGAAGGTCAGGTCAAGCCCGGCGCGGCGAAATATCTGCGGATCTGCGAGGAGGTCCCGACCTATCTGCGGCAGATGCCGGACGGCACCTATCAGGCCGACCACACGCCTTATCACCAGTGGTATGCCTCGCCGGTCGATCTGCTTTACGCGCCCTTCGGCTGGCCCTCGTACATCGCCAAAGGCGTGATCGGCACGGTTCCGGTCGAGGCCGACGGCTCCGCGAACTTTTTGGCGCCGTCCGGGAAGGTGCTTTATTTCCAGCTGCTCGACGCGGATTACAACGAGATTCAGCGCATGCGTTCCGTCGTGCAGCTCCGGCCGGGCGAGCGGCGCTCCTGCATCGGCTGTCACGAGAGCCGGCTGATCACGCCGAATCAGACCTACCTGAAGATGCGGGCCATGAAACGGGAGCCGTCGGAGCCCGTTCCGCCGCCGTGGGGCGCGGGCCCGTTCTGGTACGAGCGCGTCGTGCAGCCCGTGCTCGACGGCAAATGTGTCGCCTGCCACAACGCCGAGACGCCCAATAAGATCGTGCTCGCGGGGACGCTGGACAAGGACTCGACCCCGGCCTCTTACCGCAACCTGCTCTTCAGCAAAACGGTGCACTATTTCAACTATCTCTATCAGGCGGGCGTGCCTTACAAGGCTGCGCCCTACACCTTCGGAACCTTCAAGAGCCGCCTCTGGACGATTCTCAAGGACGCGAACCACGCGGAGGTGAAGCTGACGCCGCACGAGGAGCAGGCGATCAAGTGCTGGACCGACCTCAACGTGCCGCTCTGGGGCGACTACGCCTTCCGGCCCGAGCGCCTTACCGTCCGGCCGCAGGATCAGGGGCGCTGGCGGCCGGATTGAGAAAAAGAGTCCGCCGCCCGCCCGATTCTGGTAAACTCTTTTCTTTTACAGCGGAAGGTTTGCCATGAAAGCGGAATCACACTCACAGGTCGGCATGGACGGCTTCGACGGCGAAGGGGCCCGCATTGCGATGTTGGCCCGCAAAGCGACGCGCAAGGCTTCGCGCATTGCCGAAAAAGACGGCTATTACGTCGAGCACGCGGACGGCGTCTGCATCGTCAGATCTGCCGGGAAAGCCGTAAAAATCGCAGTCAAGACCACCCCCATCGATGTCAGGAAACACTATGTCCTCGCCAGCGGAACGCATTAAAAGGCTCCATCTCTTTGCCGGTCCCGACGGTTCGGGCAAATCCTCGATCTACCGGGCGGTCATGGCGCAGCACACGCTCGGCGCGTATGTCAACAGCGACGACCTGCAGCTCGAGCTGGTGACGCCGCAGGGCGTTTTGCTGCGGCGCTTCCTTCCCGCCCTGGACGGCCGGGATCTGGACGCGTTCTATGCCCAGCACCCTTTGCCGCTGCGCCTGTCGTTCGGCGACGGCTCCCCGTATCTCGTCTCCGCAGACGCGCGGGTGACGCTGTTGCTGACGGCCCGGGACTCGCAGAGCCTGGCGTGCGCCGCTGCGGTCTTGGCGGATTACCTGCGGGCTCGGCTCATCGGGGCCGGCGCGGTTTTTTCGAGCGAGGCGGTGCTGGCTCAGCCGGCCGAGCTGACCTGGGTTCGGCAGGCGAAGAAGAAGGGGTACCACATCTCGCTGTATTTCGTCTGCGTGGCTTCGCCCGTGATCTGCAAGCAGCGCGTGGCGGTCCGGGTGAAGCACGGGGGACAGGGCGTTCCCGAAGCGAAGGTCGCCGAGGGCTACGAACGCTCCCTGGCCCTTCTGAAAGAGGCCGTCGCGCTTTCGGACCAGGCCTACCTGTTCGACAACACCTATTCGGGCGCCGCCCTGAAGCTGGAGATCCGCCGCGCGTCGGACGTGATCGCCCACGAGCCGCAGCTCCCCGAATGGATCACGCGCAACCTGCCGCCGCTCGTTCCGCAGGAATAGGCGGATTAAGTTAAAGTATGGCCGCCGGGCGATGTCAGGTCGGGACGGTTCCCCGAACCGTCCGTCTACCCTGAGCAGGCAGAAGGGCGGACGCCTCGGGGAGGCGTCCCTACCAGAAACGGCTACACGTTAAACCAAACCGATCTACAGCGCGCACGCCAGCCAGAGCGGGATGGTGATGAGGCAGAGGATGTGCGAGACGAGAATCGCGGCCGCGGAGAAATCCGCGTCGCCCCCGTAAGCTTCGGCCAGCGTCACGCTCGCCATGGCGGCGGGCATCACCGCGATCAGGATCAGCACGCGTCGCACCTCGACCGGCAGCGGCATCAGCGACAGCCCCGCGATGCACAGCGCCGGGATGACCACGAGGCGCAGCGCGCAGGTGCCGCCCATCAGCGGCGTGACGAGCTTGCCGGGGTGCAGCATCGCGATGCGGGCTCCGCAGATCAGGGCGGAGGCGGGGATCGTGGCGCCGCCGGCCATCCGGCAGGTCTCCAGCAGCGTCTTCAGGAATTCGCCCGCCGTCGCGCCGGGAGCCACGCCGTGCCGCCCGCACGCCGCCCGCACCGCCAGCACGGCGAACGAGAACACCAGAGCGACCATCGGCACGCTCACCAGGTTCGCGAGGAAGCGGCGGTCGAGCTTCTGCCCCGTGAGCGCCTTCACGCCCAGGGTCCACACGCACAGCTCCGAGCCGAGACCGGAAAAGATGATCAGCGCGATCGCCTTCTCTCCCCACAGCGCCGCCGCCATCAGAATCGGCAGGAACGAGTAGTTGTTCATCAGGCAGATGAAGTGGTAGCAGCGCCGCGTGGCTTCCGTCTGGCGCTTCAGCAGGGGCAGCGTGGCGAGCCCGACGAGCCAGCCGGTGACCAGGATGAACACGGTGCCCGCAGGCATCATCCAGTTCTGCAGCAGCGTCGCCCAGGTGAAGTTGCGCACGATGGAGCTGACGATCAGGCACGGGTAGAAGACGTTGAGCATGACCAGCGAGAGCTGGCGGTTGAAGGCCGCGTCGATCCATTTGAGCCGGCAGAGCGCGTATCCCGCCAGGGTCAGCAAGATCAGCGGGAGCATTTTGATGAAAAGCGAGAGCATGGGGTTAAACCGTTCACCACAGGAGGGCGGGTGCCCAGGGTCGGGAAAGGCGGGCGAAAGAAGGGGGAAACGATACGGATTCGCCGCCGGGAATTCAAGCCCCAAAACAGCCGAAAAAAGTCAGAGGCGGTAGACAGGATACGCGGGCGGTGGTATTCTCCAAGACAGTATGCCTGTATTTTTTGGCATCACGACGACGGGATGGCCGTCATTAAAGGGGGAAAGATGAGCGAATCGAATGTATCGCGCCGCCGGTTCATGGCCGGGGCGGGCACGCTGCTGGCGATGCCGGCGATTGTTTCTTCGGGGTGTGTGAGCTTGGGGAAAGGCCGCCGCCCGCCGCCGTCGGAGCGCATCCACGTCGGGATGCTGGGGTACGGCACCATGGCGCAGGACAACATCGGGAACTTCCTGTTCAACGACCAGGTGCAGGTGACCTCGGTCTGCGATGTGGTCTCCGAAGGGCCGCTGTACGGGTACAAGGCCGAGCGCATGGGGGGGCGCGAGCCCGGCCGCCGCAAGGTGAACGCCTTCTATGCGGAGAAGACCGGCAAGGCCAGCTACGACGGCTGCAAGGTGTATGCCGACTTCCGCGACATGCTGGAGGACAAGGACCTGGATGCGGTCTGCATCAGCACGCCCGACCACTGGCACGCGCTGAACACGATCTGGGCG
Source organism: uncultured Lentisphaeraceae bacterium (assembly GCA_964480555.1). GTDB lineage: Bacteria > Verrucomicrobiota > Kiritimatiellia > RFP12 > UBA1067 > CAYZQL01. The sequence goes on from CAYZQL010000063.1 coordinate 15,547, forward strand.
GCGAAAAAGGGCAAGCACATTTACGGCCAGAAACCGCTCTACCTGACGGTCCAAGAGGGCCGGGCCATGGTGAAGGCGGTGAAGCGCGCGGGGATCACTTTCCAGACCGGGGCGCAGTCGCGGTCGAACGACTATTTCCGCATGGCGTGCGAGTTCGTGCGCAATAACCGCATCGGCAAGCTGCAGCGCGTGGAGGTGGGGCTGAACAAGGGGCACGCGACCTTCGGCAAGACGCCGGAGCAGCTGGGCGAGACGCCGCTGGCGACTCCGCCGCCGTACCTTGACCTCGACCTGTGGCTCGGCCCTGCGCCCAAGCGCCTGTTCACGCCGAAGATCCACCAGCCGATGCAGTGGCGCTACAACCTCGACTACTCGTGCGGGATGCTGACCGACTTTGCGGCTCACCAGCTCGACATCATGCAGTGGGCGCTGGGCAAGGACGGCGTGGAGCCGGTCGCGATCGAGAACATCACGGGGCGGCTGCCCCCGTATGCCGATCTTTACAACACGCTGGCGGAGCCCTTCAGCTTCGAGATCGTGTACGGGTGCGGACAGCGCGTGTTCGTCTCCTCCCAGTACAAATACGGGTGCCGGTTCGTGGGCGAGGGCGGCAAGGAGATCTACGTGACCAACGGCAAAATCGAGGCCAACCCGCCCGAGCTGGTCCGAGAAAAGATCGGGGACGGCGAGATCAAGCTGATCCGCAGCGGCCAGCAGGAGAAAAACTTCATCGAGAACGTCTACAGCGGCGGGAAGAACATTTCGCCCGTGACCGCCGGGTTCTCTTCGCTGACGCCGGCCGTGCTGGCGCACATCGGGATGCGCACCGGACGCGCGAACTTGAAGTGGAACGCGGCGGCCACCCGCTTTGTGGACGACGCCGAGGCCGACCGGCTTCTCGCGCCGCACATGCGCGCGCCGTGGACGCTGGAGGTGTAGGTCGGCGGACGGGCATGCTAAAAAAAAGAAGGGCGGACTCGCCGAGAGCCCGCCCTTTTTCGTGCCGGGAGCGCAACGGCCTACGTGCTGCGGTAATCGGCCCACTCGGGCTCGGTCTCGAAGATCCAGCGGTAGTAGTCCTGCGCCGTCAGCTTGACGGCGGCGTGCTCGTCGACGACCACGCGGCACTGCGGGTGGAGCTGGAGAGCCGAGGCCGAGACCATCGACGTGATGGGGCCTTCGACCGCCTTGGCCAGGATCTCCGCCTTGGTGCTGCCGGTGACCAGCAGGATGATCGTACGCGCGTCGAGGATGGTGCCCACGCCCATCGTGATCGCGCGCGTCGGCATCTCTTCTGGATTCTTGAACAGCGTGCGGTTCGCCGCGATGGTGGACGGGGCCAGCGCCTTTTCGCGGGTCCGCGAGCGCAGGGCGGAGAGCGACTCGT
>CAYZQL010000064.1:0-16802 GCA_964480555.1 uncultured Lentisphaeraceae bacterium
GGGACGTGGTCGGAGAACGTCGGCGAGAAGCGCATGGGTACTCTCGCGTCCCGCCGCAGCGAGATGCAGAAACGGTATGCGGCGCTCGATGAGGCTCATGAGGTCACCTACGGAACGGCTGTCCTGCGCGCACCCGCTTTGCCGCCTGCCGCGCCGCCTGCTAAAACAATCCCGCCTGTTGTGGCGGGCTGGCCGTTCGAGGCCGCCGCGGCGCGCGCCAAACAGCAGGCGTCGGGCGAGACGGCGCGTGCGTTTGACCTCGGGGGTGTGCTGTTATCGTTTGTCCGCATACCCGCCGGCGCATTCGCCTCGGCCGACGGCCGTGTGGCCGAGATCAAGACCCCATTTTGGATCAGCGTGGACGAAATCACCAACGAGCAGTATGCCCGCTTCGATCCCGCGCACGACAGTTTCATGGAGCGCGGCGAGTACATGCAGTTCACGCCGGAAGAGCGCGGCTACGCGCTCAATACGCCCACGCAGCCCGTCTGCCGCGTCTCCTTCGAGTCTGCCGAGGCCTTCTGCCGGTTCGTCGCGCGGAAAACCGGCTCGCGCGTCCGCCTGCCCAAAGGCGACGAATGGGAGTGGGCCGCCCGTGCGGGCGCGTCAACGCCGCTCGCGTACGGCGAACCCGACGCCGACTTCTCGGCGCATGCCAATTTGGCGGATGCGGTGTTCCGCAGAATGGACCGCATGCGTGCGAACATGCCGGGAGCGGCGATCCCTGCCTGGCGGCCTGCCGCAACGAACTGCTCAGACGGGTTCCGCGTCTCTTCGCCGGTCGGCACCTTTGCTCCCAACGCATGGGGGCTGCGTGATGTGCACGGCAACGTGTGGGAGTGGACGTCCGATCGCATGCCGGACGGACGCGTCCTGGCGCGTGGCGGCTCGTGGTGGAAGCGCCCTCAGCATGCCACCTTTGCCGCCCGCGTTCCCTATGCGCCGTGGCAGCGGGTCTTTGACGTCGGGTTCCGTGTCGTTTTGGAAGAGTGATTCAAGAGCTTCGTATTTTATGAAAGATCGGGGAATGAAATGGCGGATGCCGGGGAAAATCTGGATGACGAGACGCTGCCTGACGAGGAAGAGCCAGGCGTTTTGGCGCTGACCGTGCCGGAAGGTGTGGAGGGGCGTTTAGACGCATGGTTGGCGTCGCAGGTGGCGGAGCTGTCGCGGGCGCGTATCCAGGCGCTGATCAAAGAAGGGCGCGTGACCAGCGGCGGAGCGGCGGTTAAGGCGAACGCCAAGCCGAAGGTCGGCCAGGTGATTGAAATCAGCGTGCCGGCGCCGGTTGCCGCAGTGCCGCTGCCGGAAGAGATTCCGCTCGACATCCTCTACGAGGACAGCGACTGCCTGGTGCTCAACAAGCCGGCCGGTCTGGTGGTGCACCCTGCTCCCGGGCACGCGTCCGGTACCCTGGTGAACGCGCTGCTGCATCACTGCCTGGATCTCGGCGGAGTAGGGGGCGTGGAGCGGCCGGGAATCGTGCACCGCCTGGACAAGGAAACGTCCGGGCTGATGGTGGTGGCGAAGAACGACGCGGCGGTGGCGGGTTTTGTGCGGCTGTTTCAGACCGGCGGAATCGTCAAAGAGTACGTGGCGCTGGTTCACGGTGTGCCGCCGAAGTCCTCGGGCACCGTGCGTTCGCTGATCGGCCGGCATCCCGAACACCGCAAGAAGATGGCGGTTGTGGCGCGCAACGGCAAAGAGGCTGTGACGCACTATACGGTCGAGCGGCGGCTCGGCGACATCACCTTGGTGCGCTGCCGCATCGAGACGGGGCGGACACATCAGATCCGCGTCCACATGCAGTCGCTGGGATGTCCGGTGGTGGGTGACGCGCTATACGGGAAGCCGGCGGCGGACAAGCGGTTGCCGCAGAGGCCCACCCGCCAACTGTTGCATGCCGCGCATCTGGCGTTTTCGCATCCGGTGACGGGCGCGCCGATGGCGTTCACCGCGCCGCTGCCGGAAGATTTTCTGCCTTTTCTTTTACTGCCTGTTAAGTGTTAAAACCTGTTGCAGGGAGGCAACGTGAAGGTGTGTATTGTTATCACACGATTGGATTGTTCACATCACCTAATGACAACGCATGTAGAAAAGACTGAACCTTAAAACCGATTTTGCGCTTTCGCGCATAACGCTTCGTTAGAAAACCACCAATTTTCACGCAGGAAGCGGGATGCACGGGGACGCGCCCTCTGGCGCGGCCCCTCTCCCGTGTTTCCTGCCGGGTGCTTGGTGGTACCTCTAGCGAGGCACGGATTGGGGTCCGCGTCTTTTTCTTGCGGACACGGAGGGACCTGTTTCATGCGACCGATAGCCCTTTTCGCCGCAGCCTTGTCGGCGCTGCCGGCCCTTGCCGTCACGCTGGACGTGGCCAGGCTGCCCGCGCCCTCTTTCGCCGACGGGGAGGTCTCGGGGGACGCCGCCCTTCCCGCCGGCCGGACGAACGACCTGCGCACGTTCCGGCTTGAGATGACCTTCGATTCCACCGCCTCCAACAACGTGCAGGTCGCGTTCGGGCGCGACAACATGCCCGCCGACGGCGCGCTCGCGGCGGAGGAGACCGATTTCATCGTCGGCTGGTATTGCGGCGAGTGGTTCCTGCGCCCGCAGGGGCTGAGGGAGCGGCATGCGCTCTCATCCGCCGTCACCAACGCCACGCGCACGCTGACGATGGAGATCCCCGTCGGCTCTTCGGGCACGCCCAAGTCGGTCACGTTCAAGGACGGCGCGGGCGCGTTCGTTTTCCCGGGATTGACGCTTTCCCCGTTTCCGGAGTGGCTTGAACCGGATCTCTGGACGTGCCTGCGCGTCACGGTCCGCGGCGGCGGAGGGAACTCCACGAACAACACCGTGCGCGCGAGGTTCCTCCGGGACGGCGCGGTGATATTCTTACGGTAAAGGGGCCGCCGCATGAATTCTCCCATACCGAACGCAGCCCTGTTTGTCGTGGGTTTGTTCGTCCTGATAAAAGTGGTCAGGGACATAAACTCGAAGTGCCGGAGACTTGCCGCCGAGGGGGATGCCCTGCGGGGCTGGACCCCTTTCGGGCTGGCGTCGTTTCTCCTCCTGTTCATCGCCGTTGCGACGGAGTATGCGGGCACCAAGGAGGAGGAGGAATCGGTCGCGGGCTCTTCCGGAGAAGAGTGGCAGGCGGTCGGCGGCGATTCCCTTTCCGGGGGCGGCCAGGCGATGTTTCCGGGGCCGGACCTGACCGCGGACCAGTACAAGGCGGGCTTCGCGCTGGTGAGCGTGTCCACCAACGCGGCGCCGTGGCCGGCCGAGCCCCCCGACGCGGTCCGGCATGAGCCGTGGACGCGTTTCGGCTTGGCCGAGGACACCTTCTGGCTGCCGGCCACCAACTGGAGCTTCGTTCTCGGCACCAACGCGGCCGACGGCGCGCACGTCTCCAGCGACGGGACGCTCTCTTTCTGGCGGCCCAAGGGCTCGCCCCGCGCGGTCGAACTGCCGGACGGGCACGCCATCAGTTTCCTCGCGCCCTTGCAGGGGTGGTTCGGGACCGTGCCGCCGGACGGGAAATTCTGGTGCGCGCCGACTTCCTCCAACAGCGTGCGCTTCACGTGGCAACACGTTTTCGCCGGGCGCGACACCAACTCGCCGGTCACCTTCCAGGCCGAGCTTTTCGCCAGCGGCGACTTCGTCTACCGCTACGCGTTCACCAACGCCCTGTCGCTCACCAACTTCGTCGTCGGGGCGCAGCACGGCGGCGGCGGCGAGACCTTCGCGCTCAACGACACGAACAAACTCGTGAACGGGCTTGAGCTGCGCTGGCGGGCCTTCGGCATGCTCGACCCCGGGATCGACGACCATGACGGCGACGGGCTTTCCACGTATGACGAGGTGATGGTCTACGGCACCTCCCCGTCCATGCCCGACACCGACCTCGACGGCATGGGAGATCTCGCCGAGGTCGTGTCGCTGGCGGACCCGCGGCTGCGCGACACGGACGGCGACGGCATGCCGGACGGTTCGGACCCGCACCCCACCACGGCGGACCCCGCCGCCGACGGCGACGGCGACGGCCTTCCCGACGTCTGGGAATCGTACTGGTTCGGCTCGACCAACGCGACAGGCGGCGCGGACGCCGACGCCAACGGGAACGGCGCGGAAAACCTGGCGGACCTGCTGACGGGCGTCGACCCCTCCTTCGCGGTCTGCGCCGTGACCACTTCGCAAGGCGAGCATCTCTTCACCTGGGCCGCGCTGGCCGACGCGACCAACTACGCCGCCTCGGTCACTCTCGGGGGCGAGACGGTCTGGACGTGCGTGACCAACGGCAGCTCGCTTTCGGTGACCGGCGATTTCACGGCGGCGGGGCACGCGCTCTCGGTCACGGCGCACTGCACCAACGCGGTCGCCACGCACACGGCCTCCGTCACCTTCCGCCAGCCCTCCCTGCCCAACCTGACGGTCTGGAAGATCGCGCCGCCGTTCGCGCTGGACCCGCCGTCCGACAACGCGGTCGTGATGGAGCGCACGTTCTGGATCGGGCGCACGGGAGAGTGGCAGCGGTTCTTTGTCTCCGCCGGTCACGAGTCCGCCGCGCCCTGGGCGCTGGAAGGGCTGAGGCTGGAGTGGTCCGACGACACCGGCATGGCGGGCACGAACAGCGCGTCCCCTTCCGGCGACAGCCTCCCGCTCGATGTGGGGCCTGACGCGCAGACGCTGACCGTGCGGCTGGTGACCACGCGGGGGACCGGCACCGCGCGCTCGCCCGACACGCTCAACCTGATCGGCTGGTCGCCCGCGGTCACGTTCGGCACCAACGCCGCGTTCATCGCCACGGAAAGCGGCCCCGTGCTCGTCACCGTCACAGGCATGGACAACAGCCCGACCGGACCCGCCTTTTCCGTGGACACCGCCGGACGGCCGCACAACGCCGCCATGGCCGATGCGGAGATCGCCGCGCTGTCTGCGCCCTTCGGGACGGAAGGCGTGCCTTTCACCGGGTCCTACGCGAACGGCCTGCTGACCGGCGGCACGTTCAACGGCGGGGCGCCGGGCTCGTATGCGTCCGACGCTCCCGGCGGCGGGGGAGGCGGCGGCATCGGCGGCGGCGGCATCGGCGGCGGGGGCGGCGTCCAGCCCGGCCCGCCCAGACCGGGTCCCGTGTCTTTCACCCATTACCTCATCGCGCCGCAGATCCTGCGGGAATACGAGAGTCAGACGGTCGGCGGATGCCCGGCTTTCCCGTTTGAGGATCCCTGCGACCGGCGTGCTTTCGGCTGGGGCGAGGAGCGCGTCGAGAAAGGGTTCCGCGTGTATTTAGGGTCCGAGTCCCTGGACGCGGCCTTCTCCGTGACCAACAGCAGCGGTGCCGGCCCGTATCACGCGTGGGGGGACGGGGAGTCCTGGACGCACATGGACGTGGGCATCTCCGGCGCGTCGGCTCTGGGAATCGACGTGCGGCGCGAGCCCGACGGCTTCTGGCCCCAGGGCTGCGACTGGAGCCGTTCAGGCGGGGGCTGCGGGTGTGAGGGTTCCTGCAAAACATGTAAAAGCGGGGGGGATGAAAGCGGTTCCGTGCGTTTCCGCATTCCGCTCGGGGACACCGGCTACAACACGATGGCGGGTTATGTCTGGTTCAACGTCGAAAGCAACGGCGTCGCCGTCTCCCCCTCCATTTTCTCCGTGACGGGCGACCCGACCGTGCACAAAGAGTTCACGACGGGGCTGCTCAGCCGGGTTTACTGCGATGCCGGAGCCGGCGGGCGCGACATCCGGATCGCCGTCACCGACAACGGCGTCCTCGTTTCGGTCGGGGACTACAGTCCCGCAGGCTTCTCGGCGGACTACGTTTGGGAGATCACCAACCCCAATGGCGAACACGGCAAGGTCCTGTTCGTGAAAAAAGTCGGGGAAGTCACCCGGAAGATCGCGACACACGAGTTTTCGGAGGGTGTCTGGAGCAGGACCGACGGGATCACGGGTCTTTACGAAACCTCGGCGCGGACGGGCGATCTGCTGAGCTGGGAATGGGAGGAAAACGAGCACTGCATATACGGCAGCCAAGGCGGCGCGAGGGTCTCGGGACAAATCATCCGGAAGACCCTGACCGGTTCCGGCGCGGTTCCGGTGGCACGCGTGACCAGTATTAAGGAATGGGACGGGGTCGCGCAAGCCTGGCGCGAGACGCAAATGACCTACTGGCAGGACAACCTGAACGAATTGCTGAACGGCTGCCCGAAATTCAAGAGCGACGGCGACGGCTCTTGGGAATATCTGGCGTACGACGGGCGCGGGCGGGAGACCCTGCGCGCGGAGCCGCTGGACGGGTCGGGCTTGCCGCCATTCCGGGACGCCGCCGTTCCTTTCGCGCTTGCCGATGCCGGGGCCTACGGCGCGTTCACGGCCCGCGTCACGGTCACCGGTTATGAGGGTGCCGACGCCGGCTCTCACCTCGACTCCCGCAGACCCCGCACCGTATCCGGATACGCGGTCCGCAACGGCGACATCACGCTCGTATCCAAAGAATGGCACACGTACACGCGCGGCGAGTCGGCCGAGGGGTATGTGACCCTGACGCACCGCGTCACCCGCGCCGCCTCGCAGGCCGCGGACATCAACAGTGCCGGCAACCCGTGGACAGAGACCGTCACTTACGCCGATGACGACAGTCTGACGCCGGTCCTGTTGCGGGGCAGGACGCTCCGCGAGGAGAGCGGCGACGGCAGCCTCGCCACCTGGGCGTATGATTATGACGACAGCGGTCCCCAAGAGGTTCTCAAGGTCACCGCGAGGCGTGCCACGGCCGCGCTTCCCGAAGGGCTCTCAAACGTCAGCACGCTCAGCGTCGAGACCCTCGACACCGTCTTCGGACGCATCCTGAGCCGCGAGACGCGGGTCGTGTCCGGGGACGGTTCCGAACGCCTGTCACTGGAAGAGCGCGGTTACGATGAAAAGGGGCGTCTCACCGTCACGGTGTATTCCGACGGCACCTGCGAATCCAACGAATGGGACTGCTGCCTGATGACGGCCGCCGTCGCCCGCGACGGCACCCGCCGCGAGTTTCTGGCCGAGCCGGATGACGAGCGTTGGAAGAGCTCAAGCGACGTTTCCCTCGGATCGCTTCCCGGGGCTGACGGGCATTACCCTGTGACGGAGACGTTCGCCGACGCCATCGGCCGCGAGACCAACAGCGTGCGGTATGTCTCCGGTGCTTCCTTAGCGCCCCTTTCCACCCGTACCGACTATCCGTACGGCACGGACAATTACCGCGTGACCACTGATCCGCTCGGAGTGCGGACGGTCAGCCGCACGTATTACGGGAACAACTGCGAGATCGGGGAGACCGTCACGGCGGGCGTCACCAACCGCACGACCAAGTACTGGGGCGGCGCGACGGTGGAGGAAAAATACTGGGACGGCAAATGGACGCGCGAGACGCGCGCGACGACGCACGACGCGAGCGGCTGCCGCGTGGAGACCGTGACCGCCGAAGCTTCTGACATGCCCGCCCCTGTTGTGACCTCGGAGACGGTATACGATTTCCTCGGGCGCGAGGTCAGCGTGGCCACGCCGCTGAGCGTCACGTCCAATTTCTACGAAGGCGCGTCGGACCGCGTGATCCGCGTGTCCCGCACCGGCTCGCCCGACACGCTGTACGTTTACGATGATGTCGGTGAACTGGCCGCCACCGCGCTGGACGTGGACGGGAACGGGCAGGTGTCGCATGAGGGCACCGACCGCATCAGCGCGACCGTGACCCGTTACGAGGAGGACGTGTCGAACATCTGGTGGCGCGTGACCTCGTCGGCGGAGTCTGTCGGCGGCGTCACGAACAGCGCTTCCGAGGTTCGGGAGCAGCTCACAGGGCTGTCGCCCGCGCTGCTCAGCCGGACGGTCACGGCCGACGCGCGCAATGTGACGACAACGGTCACGGCGGCCATGGATACCGAGACTCACGTCGTCACGGAAACGACAGAAAACCCGCTTCAGTTGACGCCAACTGTCCAGATGTCTAAATACGGATACGCATTGGAGACACAGAGACGGGACAGCAAGACCGCGAACGTATATGACGGTTTCGCCCGCGTTGAAACGCAAACCTCGGGCACCCAGGAAGGTTTCACCAACTCCGTCTTGAGTATAGTATATGATGCTGTCGGGCAGGCCGTCACCAACCGCATGTCCTATGGGCCGAACGAGGCCGTGGACGCTACGGTGTATGACAACCGGGGCCGAGCCGTGTCCCGGACCGACGCGCTCGGCAACACCGTGGAAACGGCCTACGACAGCCTCGGACAAGCGCTCTCGCTCTCGGGGGCCACATATCCTGTGGCCTACGTCTACGACACCGCAGGGCGTATGACCGCGCTTTCCACCACCCGCGACGGTGTGGCGTGGGACACCACCGGCTGGCTGTACGACGGCGCGACCGGGCTGCTCACGAACAAGGTCTACGCGGACGGCTCGCGCGTATCCTACACCTACACGCCGCAGGGAAAACTCGCGTCGCGCGTCTGGGCGCGCGGCGTGACAATGGCAAACAACTATGATCTCCTTGGACAAATCATATGGATCGATTATTCCGGGGACATGTATGACGTGTTCCATGCCTATGACGCCTTTGGCCATGCCGTAGCGTCATCGAACTCCTTCGCCCGGTATGAATACCGCAACAGCCTTTCGGGGATCGTGACGAACGAATCCGTCACGGTCGGCACCAACACCTGCATGTTGACCAGAGACCTGGATGCCCATGACCGGCGTGTCGGGCTGAGGGTCGACGGCAGTGAGGCGGCTTACGGTTACGATGAGGAGAACCGTGTGACGGGCGTCAGCCATCCGGAGGCCGCGGCGGAATACCGTTACGCCAACGGGTTCGTCGCCGGGTACACGCTGACCCTGACCAACGGCAACGCGGTCGAGCGGCTTGTCGTGCGCGATCCGTACAGGCAAGAATTGACCCTCGCCGTCAGCAATAGATTCAACGGCGCGTTCATGCAGGCGGCCGATTACGGCCACGACCTGCTGGGACGCCGCGAGCGCCGTCTTGACACGGCGTCGGGCTTGTCGGTCACGAACACCTTCGGCTACAACCTGCGATCCGAAATCACGAACGCGGTGTTCGGGGCTGACCTGTACGTTTACGGGTACGACCCCATCGGGAACCGGGTGTTCTATGCGGTGAATGCCGTGACCAACATATACTCAGCCAACAACCTGAACCAATACGCGGGGCTTTCCTATGACGCGGACGGCAATCTGCTTTCTGACGGCGAGCACACTTTTTCTTGGGATGCCGAGAACCGGCTGCAGGCGGTGACTCCTGCGAACGCGACAAACGGCTCGCTGAAAGTCGTGAACTGGTACGACCACAGGCACCGCCGCGTGACAAAAGAGGTCTTTGAACTTTCAGGGTACACGCCCCCGTACGGCGAACCGCCCATGCCGGGGGATCCGGGGGAGTGGAATCTCCTGCGGACGCACACGTTCTTTTATGACGGTTGGAATCTTGCCCTCGAGACCGTCGCGCACACGAACGGGAGCGTGGACAGGATCGAGTACGTCTGGGGACTCGACCTGTCCGGGACGCTTCAAGGCGCAGGCGGCGTGGGCGGGCTTCTCTTCGAAAAGAGGAACGGGCAGATCTACATACCGCTCTATGACGCGAACGGGAATGTCACAGCCTATGTGGACGCAAACGGCACCGTGCGCGGTCACTTCGAGTGCGACGCGTTCGGAAACACCGTTGCCATGTGGGGTGATCTCGCCCACACTTTCAAGTTCAGGTTCTCGACGAAGTACTGGGACGACGAGACCCGCTCCTACTACTACGGTTACCGGCACTATGCACCCAAGTTGGGCTGCTGGTTAAGCCGAGATCCGATTGAAGAGAACGGTGGCAAAAACGTTTATGGTTTTCTTGAGAACGAGCCAATTAGTTCAATAGATATCAGAGGATTACACGATTACAAAATTACAATCTTGCCCGATGATGAGGTAAACTATGTTCTGAAATCTATTGAAGGTCCAGCAGGGGGACAAACTGTCGGTCGTGATACATATTCTCATGCAATTACTTGTGATTGCGATAAAAGGACCAAAAAATACAAACCGAACATTACTCTGAAAATCACGTTAAAAAGTTATATTGTAAACGAAGGTGTGTTTTTGGATGGGCGCGGGAAACGGACTTCAAAGGGTGTGGCAATAACAAAAGCCCATGAAAATTTACATAAAAAGAAAATTAAAGAAAAAATTGAATCTGTTTGGGGGAAATATAAAAGCATTTCAGAAAATGAATACGCATCAAGAAACTTGTGCATATATAATTTGGCAAAAATTTATCAACCAATTGTAGAAAATTTAGAAGTAGAAAAGGCTTATGCGCTAGAATTTGATCACACAGGCGATCACTGGATAGAATTCTTTGACACGTATGGACGGGAGGCGACATGGTAAAGAAAAGTTTGAATAATTGCGCCATGCTTTTTGCTTTTTACGGTTTCTTGAGTTGTTTCGCTAATGGGGTGGAAGTATATCTGCCACCAACAAAAATTAGCGACTTGACTATGCCCGTAACAAACTTATGGACTGTTTTGCCTTGTCCTCCCCCCGAACACGAAATTCGTTTTCCATTAGGAATGCCTTTTGGACAATCAATACACACTAATGAGGTGAATTTGTCCGAGGTCGTTGTTGTTGCCACAATATCAAGAGTTATATTAGTTGGGATCACAGATGTTGACAAAATATGCGGACAAAATTTTTATTATAAAATAATATGTGACATAAAAAAGGTGTCAAAGGGAAACTTCCCGCAGCCTCAAATTGAGTTTGCATGCCAATATGGTTTTGAAAGGCCAGTAGAGTCTTGGCCTTATGTGAAGGGCTTTTGTTACCATTTTGGATTAAACCGTAAACCACAAGGGTATTGGCAAATAGCAGGCCAAATCCGTGTGAGCCCTTTTGCGCCTTACCAACATGCCGATCTAATTCGTTTCACGGAATGGTTGAATAGGCTGGACCTGCGGAAATCAAATAAGTTCCGCAAAATTAAAAGTAAGGCGTACCACTCGGAGCGGGTGCTGCTTGATTCTGTGGTAGTCAATAACAAGCTGTTAATTTTTACATATTCTGGCAAATCCCATTATGGAGCGCTTGATAGGGGACGAAATTACGACGATGTGGTTTTTGAGATTTATAATGTCGAAACTAGCAGACTCCTTGATGACAAGGATTCTGTTTATCTATATCTTCATGGATTTTCGACTGCGGGAGAATAGGGAACGCAAATGCCGATTGCACAAATGAGGTTTCTCGGTCAAGGAGAATGCAAGGGATAGCGAAATAGGTAGGCGCCAACACGATGACGAAACAGGTCTAATATTTTATTGGCTGCCGGATGCTGCGGGGTTGTCCTTTGCCGTCACCAACCGGACAACCAAGTACTGGGGCGGGGCGACGGTGGCGGAAAAATGCCGGGACGGCAAACGGGCGCGCGAGACGCGATCCTCCTCCCATGACTCCAACGGCTGCCGCGTGGAGACCGTCGTCACCGAATCCCCAGACTATCCCGCCTCACACCAGATGCTTTACGGGCAGTTAATCGAGGCACATGAGCTGATGCGGAATACGACAGTCTTGCCCGACCCTGTCGTAAACCCTTTGAGAGTCCCGTTTGTGTTTGGAGAGATGGTAATGGCATGGTATACTTTCGGCCAAAAGGGAGGATTGTTGCCATGACGAGGATAATTGTGTTGGGTTTGCTGGTCGGGGTTCCGCTGCTTCTGATCGCTTGGGTGGTCGGCATTTACAACGGGCTGGTTCAGTTGCGCAACCGATTCAAGAATGCGTTTGCGCAGATCGACGTGCAGTTGAAGCGCCGTTATGATCTGATCCCCAATCTGGTCGAGACGGCCAAGGGGTATCTCAAGCATGAGCGGGAGACGCTCGAGGCGGTGGTGATGGCACGCAATCAGGCGGCAGCCGCTGCCAAAGCGGCTGCCGCGGCGCCGGCCGACGGCGCGGCGGTGCGCGCGCTGTCGGGCGCGGAGGGCGCGCTGCGCGGTTCGCTGGACCGGCTGATGCTGGTGGTGGAGCAGTACCCCGACCTGAAGGCCAACCAGAACATGATGCAGCTCCAAGAAGAGATCGCGTCGACGGAGAACCGCATCGCGTTTGCGCGCCAGGCCTATAACGACGAGGTGATGGCTTACAACATCAAGCGCGAGATTTTTCCTAATTCGCTGATCGCCTCGACGTTTAATTTCGGCGCGGCACAGCAGCTGGAGCTGGAGTCTGCGGCTGAGCGTCAGACGCCGCAAGTCCGCTTCTGAGGCGGCTGCTCATGAACTTCTTTGCCCGTCAAGAGGCCGCCCGACGCAAGACGCGTGTCCTGTTGTTTTATTACGCGCTGGCGGTGTTCTCCATCGTGTGCGCCTTCTACCTTGCGTCGCGCGCCATCGCCTTTGTCGCATTCGGCGCGCTGGAGTCTGACAGGCCTGTGACCGGCGAAGCCGATCGGTTTTCCTCGTTCCGGGTGTTCGTCTGGGATCCGCTCTGGATGACGCTTACGGCGGGGATCAGTCTGGCGGTGATCGCCTGCGGCACGCTGTACAGGCGGGCTTCGCTCTCCGACGGCGGCTCATCGGTGGCACGGTCGGTGGGCGGGCGCGAGATCATGCCGGAAACGGGCGAGCTCAGCGAGCGGCGCTTGATCAATGTCGTCGAGGAGGTCGCGCTGGCTTCCGGCGTTCCCGTCCCGCGCGTTTTTGTTTTGGAAGACGAAGCGGGCGTGAATGCCTTTGCGGCGGGGTTCACGCTGAGGGACGCCGCCATTGCGGTGACGAGGGGCGCAATGGAGCGGCTCGGCCGGGATGAGTTGCAGGGCGTCGTGGCACACGAGTTCAGTCACATTCTGAACGGCGACATGCGGCTGAACAGTTGGCTGATCGGGATTCTTTTCGGCATTCTGGTGACCTCGGTTGTCGGCCGCGAACTGATGATGTTGCTCGGAAGGGTCCGAATTTCAAATGGCAAGAAGGGCGGCAGCGGCCTCGTTTTCATCATCTTTCTTTCAGGCGTGGCGCTCTGGGTCATTGGGAGCGTCGGCGTTTTCTTCGCGCGGATCATCCAGTGCTCCGTTTCCCGCCAGAGGGAGTTCCTCGCCGACGCGTCGGCCGTTCAGTTCACCCGGAATCCCATGGGGCTGGTGGGCGCGCTGAAGCGGATCGGCGCGTCGCATGCCTCGAACGCGTTGCGCAGCCCGAATCGGGCCGAGCTGTCGCACCTGCTGTTCGCGTCGGCCTCGGCCTCCGGGTTCGACGGCATGTTTGCGTCGCACCCTCCGCTGGTGGAGCGCATCCGGAACTTGGACCCGGCGTTCGATGGCGATTTCAGACCTTGGGCGCAGCGCACGCCGCCGGCACATGCCGAGAGGACGCGGGCTTCGAATGGGCCGGCGACTGCGGCTGGCGGTTTTTCTCCCGTCGTGGCGACTGCGGTTGAGAAGGCCGCGCCGCTTGCTTTCCTGATGCGGCTCGCGCCGGAGTTGCGGGAGTCCGTGACGCAACCCGTCGGCGCGGCAAGTGTCCTTTACGCCCTGCTGCTCAGCGATGACGAGGGTGTCCGGCAACGTCAGCGCGAACGTGTCATGGCCGCGGAAGGGGTGGCGATGGCGGCTTCGGCTGAGCGGTGGCGGGAACTGCTGAGACGCAAGGATCGGGTCGAGCGGCGCATGTTTGCGGAGCTGGCGGTTGAGGGCGCCCGCCACCGTGATCCCGAGGCGCGGGCGGTCTGCGTCACCCTGGTGCGTGAGCTGGTGGAGGAGGACGGCTCGATATCCCTGTTCGAATACATGCTGCAAAGCCGCGTGGAGAGGAGTTTGACCTCGGCACCGGGCACGCGGGACGTGGGCAGAAAGCCGGTCCCACCGAAGCAGGTGAAGGTTGAGGTGGCGGCTGTTTTGGGCGTCCTGGCGTATGCGGGGCAGCCGCAGGACGACGCCTTGGCGGAAGCGTCCTGGCGGGCGGGGGCCGCGCGGGCGACCTCCTTCGGGGTCGAGGATCTGTTGCCGGCCCGCGAGTCGTGTACGCTTGAGCTATTGGACCGGGCGCTGGCTTGTCTGAACGGGCTTGTGCCGCTTCTCAAGGGAGAGCTGATCACCGCGTGTTCGGAGGTGGTCCGCACGGACGGGGCCTTGACACCTGACGAAGCCGAACTGGTCCGCGCGATCGCCGACCGGTTGGACATGCCGATGCCGCAGCTGTGAAAGCGTGCGACTCAATGAAAACGGGAGCTTAAGAGCGCCTCGACTTCCTCGGTCCAGCTTCGGTCGAACCGTTTGCCGCGCGGCAGCTTCACGAAGAGGCGGCGGGCGCAGAGGCGGCGCTGTCCGGGCGGAGAAACCAAGCGGTCCAGCCAGTGTCCCGGCAGCTTCAGGAAGGCCTCGGTCAGGAAGTCGAAGAGGTCGAGAGGCTCTTCTTCCTTCGGCTCCAGCACGAATTGCCAGAGGATATGCGGTTCGTTTCTCACGCAGTCGCGGATCAGCGCGGCGAGCGCGTGGCGCTGAGCGAAGAGATCCGCGCCGGAGAGGATGAGCGCTTGGCGGTTGGAAGCGGCTGACGGTAGGGACGCCTCCCCGAGGCGTCCGCCGGTCAACGGTATGCCTGCGTTGCGGACGCCTCGGGGAGGCGTCCCTACCGGACAACGAGCTCGGTTCGGGAAGAGGTCGGGCAGGCGCGTGCCTACGAAGCGCTGCGTGGGGGAATCGAAGCCGCCGAGCCGCTCGTTGGCCCATGCTTCGATTCGGGCGAGCTGGCGCGCGGAGAGTTTGTCCGTCGCCTGCACGCGGTAAGGCGGCAGGCGTTGCGCGCGGAGGCCAAGCTCGGCGGCGCGGTCGCGCAGCTCCGTGCCAGGCAACAAGAGCGTGGGCAGAAATTGCGGGTGGATGGCATCGCCGAAGCGCGCGAGCCAGTCGAGCGAGCGCTGGATGTCCTGCTCGTCTTGAGCGGGCAGGGCGTACATGAAGTCCAAGGTCGGCCTGATGCCGTGGCGCAGCAGCGCCTCGATGCCGGACAGGACGCGGTCGGCATGCAGAGGACGGCGGAGGATTCTCAGGACGCGCGGGTCGGTGCTCTGGATGCCGACCTCGGCTTCCGCGACCCCGGCGGCGGCGAGCCGGCGGGCCTGGCCGTCGGTGAGCGTGTCGGCGCGGATCTCGACGAAAAAGGCGATTGAGCGGTCGCGGTTTTCGCGCGTCATGACCTCGAGGATCTCATCGAAGCGCGGGTGCGCGTTGAAGGTGGGGTCGACGAGGCGGATCTCTTTTGCGCCGCGCGCGCGGAGGATGCGGATGCGGTGTGCAACCTCTTCGGGTGGAAGGCAGGTGGTCGTGGTGCGCCGGAGGTTGTAGCAGCAGAAGGCGCAACGCAGAGGGCAGCCGCGGTTGGTCTCCTGATAGGCCATGCCGAACGCGTCGGGGCGGTTGACCGGATGGTCCGGCGCGGGCAGCAGCGCCTGAAGCGGCCTGGCCGGGCGGCGACGAGAGCCGGAGGCGAATGCGCCGTCGGGCGTGCGCCACGAGACGCCGCCGAAGTCCGGCGCGCGGCCGGTGCGGAAGAAGCGGAGCACGGCGGGAAAGACCGTCTCGCCCTCGCCGACGACCCGTGCGTCGGCGGGGAACCGGAGGTCAGAGGTCGGCGGTCGGGCGTCGGGCGTCGCGAGTCGGGCGTCGCACGTCTCCGGCAACAGCGGATGATTCGCGGCGATATCGGGGCCGCCGATCACGACCTTGAGTGCCGGGAGCCTTTTTTTCAATCGCTTGAGCAGGTGCAGCGTGCGCTCGATGTTCCAGAGATAACACGTTGCGGAGAGGGCGTCTGGGCGAAAGGCCGCGATGCGGTCAACGCACGCGGCGTCTGCGTCGGCGTCCTGGCAGGCCGGCGTCTCGATGACGGTCCAGTGCCGCGCTTCAGGTGAACGCTCCAGCGCGGCGCGCAGGCAGGCGGCGGCAGGCATCAGGTTCTCGCCGGGGGAGGAGAGGTCCGGATCGAGGCGGGGAAGCTGGAGGAATAGAAGGCGCATGGGAAGTGCGGTCACTTATTCTGCCGAACGGGGATCGTCGTCTTCCGATTCCCGCGCGAACTTCGGGTTGGCGCCGGCGATCACAAAGGCGACTTCCCCTTTCACGGTTTTGCCGTCAAACTGAGGGATGAGCTCAGAGAGAAAACCGCGCGCGACGCGCTCGTGCGCTTTGGTGAGCTCCATGCAGACGGCGGCTTCGCGATCGCCCAAGACGTCGAGCGCGGCTTTGAGAGAAGGGGCGATGCGGAAGGGAGACTCGAAGCAGACCAGCGTGTGGGGCAGCGCCTTCTCCTCTTCGAAGAAGCGCCGCAGGGCTCCGGGCCGGCGCGGCGGGAAGCCTTTGAAGGTGAAGCTCGATGTGGAAAGCCCCGACGAGAGCAGGGCGAGGTCCACGGCCGAGGCGCCGGGGATGATATCGAAGGCGATCTTCTCTTGGGCGGCGCGGCGGATGAGGCGGTAGCCGGGGTCGCTGATGCCGGGATATCCGCCGTCGGAACAGAGCGCGACGGCGCGTCCCGCCTGCAGCGCCTGAAAGATGAGGTCGCCGGCGCGCTCTTCGTTGCCTTGGCGGTAGGAGATCATTTCGGGGCGCGGAATGTTGAAGGCGCTCAGAAGGCCCCAGGTGCGGCGCGTGTCCTCGCAGGCGATCAGGTCGGCGGTCTTTAGGGCGTCCAAGGCGCGCGGGCTCAGATCCGCGAGGTTGCCGATGGGAGTCGCCACAACGTGCAGCATTTCTGGAGTTCCTC
>CAYZQL010000065.1:0-16703 GCA_964480555.1 uncultured Lentisphaeraceae bacterium
CTGTGTCCCTGTGCGAGAGAGAAACAAGTTCCGACAACAGGCTGCTACGTCGCCGGGATACCGCCGCCTCACCGCTGGCCTATTACGGTGCGCCGCGCTATACGGGCGACATGGATCTTTTCGTCCGTCGCACGGAGGTCAATGCTCAACGCATCATTGCCGCTCTAAAGGAGTTCGGCTTTGCTTTCCCCAATCTCACGTGGAATGATTTCGTCAAAGACGACACCGTCATCCAACTCGGCCCTTTGACAGTGTCACGGCGGGGACAGGTTCTAACGCGGGCGGAGCCCTCAACCCAACAGGAATAGTGGAATGGTGGAATAATGGGGTTTGGGTTTGAGACCGAAGATGCCACCATACGGTTTCATTATGTCAGCGCTTTTTCTGACCGAGTTGTGCTTGAGACGGCCTGGAATAATGGTAAAATGAACACTCAAACGGAGCTGTGGTGTAAAGGGTGTAGATGCCCGTGTGCGATATAAATCTCATCGTAAGCGGTGGTGTGCGTCAGGCGCGTTCCTGTTCTGGCTGTGCCTGCCCTGCGAGGCGTCGCCTGCCGCAGGAGCGTGGTCAGAGGCGGGAATGGCTGACGGCACGGTGCGGGCGGTCCGGACGCGGGGCGACGAGTTTTTCAACTGGACCGAAGACGACCGCGGTTACGCGGTCGCGCGGGGCGCCGACGGCCGCTGGCAGTACGCGCGCCGCGTGAACGGCCGTTGGGAACCGGCCGGCATGACCCCGCAGCAGCGCGGCCCGGAAGGCCGGGCAAGCGATCCGAACTCGTCGCCTCTTCTGGCTGCCGCTGCGGGCGGCACGACGGCGGCAACGTCCCTCTCGACCGCGACGGTCGGCACGCTCGCCGCGCCCCCCTCGCCCGCCCCCCTGCTGGTGATCCTGGTCTCTTTCGCGGACAAGGCCATCAGCACCACGGCCGGCGCGTGGGCCGACAAATTCTTCGGGGCGAGCGGCAAGACGGTCAACACCTACTACCTGCAGGCCTCCAAGAACCGTTTCCGCTTTAATCCGGCGACCGAGACCCAAGGCGCGGCCGACGACGGCGTGATCAGCGTGACCTTGGCGATCAACCATCCGAACACGGCCAACACCGGCGACACGGTGCGGTCGGCCGTCAAAGCCGCGTTGCAGGCCGCCGACCCGTACATCAATTTCAAGGCCTTCGACGCCAACAACAACAGCAGCCTCGCCACGGCGGAGCTTCACCTCGTGTTGGTTTTCGCGGGCTACGAGGCGGCCTATTCGTCCACGTACACGCCGCTTCTTTGGGCGCACCACTGGTCGCTTTTCTCGCCGGTGACCGCGCCCCTGTTGGACGGCGTCTACGTGGCGGGCTCCTCGTATAACGGCGGCTATGCGGCCGTGGGCGAGTACCACAATACACACGCCGCGACGATCGGCGTGATTTGCCACGAACTGGGTCACAACCTCACGCTGCCGGACCTCTACGACACCGACGGCTCCTCCGACGGCGTGGGCGCGCACTGCCTGATGGGGGCGGGAAACTGGGGCCTCGCCCCCGGAGACAGCTATCAGGGTCAGACGCCGGTTCTGCCCAGCGCCTACTGCCGTCAGGCAATCGGCTTCTCGGATACGCGGACGGCGATCGGCGAGGGAACCGCCCACACGTTGAAACAGGTCTCCGACAGTTCCAACCTGACGGATATAGTCCGAATCAACACGCCCGACAGCCAGCAGTATTTTTTGATCGAGAACCGGCAACTCTCCGGCTTTGACGCGGGACTTTACGTGTATTTCTCTTACATCTCCACAGGCGGAGGCCTGGCGGTCTGGCACATCGACACAAGCGTGGCGGCCAACACCGACGACGCGCGGCGGCTGGCGGACCTGGAAGAGGCGGCCAACCCCGTGTTGGATGTCCCTGGGTTACCCCAAGGCCGCCTTCAGAACTACTATTACTCCGGCAATGCGACGCGTTTCGACGAGGCCACCTCCCCCAACAACGTCCTCAACGGCGGCGGAGCCAGTCTGGCGCGCGTCTACAACGTCTCGGGCGCGGGCGCGACGATGACGTTCTCAACGGACGAAGGGCTGTCGCTCGAAGCCGCGCTCGACGTGGGAGGCCAGCAGGCGATCACCACCGCAAGTCCGGCCTGGGTGCCGCAGTCCACGACCGCCCACGACGGCATCGACGCGGCGCAGAGCGGTTGGGTCAGCAAGAGCGACCCGCTCTCAGGGATGTCGACGGTGGTGACGGGGCCCGTCCAGGTGGCGTTCTGGTGGAGGCACGACTCGCCCGCCGCCACCGAAACCCTGTCCTTTCTCGTCGACGGCGTGCCGAAAGCTTCTCTCACCGCCGCAACGACATGGACGCGGCAGCAGCAACTCATCACCGCGCCGGGGCCGCACACCCTCATGTGGAGATTCGGCACAACACGCAAGAACGGCTCGACCAACGCCGCCTATGTGGACCGGCTCGACGTGAAACCGCCTGATCCCGGAACCGTGTTCAGCGTGCGCTGACCCAGCGCGCGTAGGCGCCGCAGGGCGTGGGCAACACAGAGGCCGCGCCGGTGAGCAGCATCTCGCCGGAGGAGGTCGCGCCGCCCAGCCCCGTCACCGCCTGCCCCAGCACATTCTGCAGCACCACCGGCGAGTAGCCGGGCGTGTGGGCGCTCAAGAGGATGAAGAGCGGGTCGGGCGTCAGCAGGCTGCGGCAGAGCCGCAGCGTCTCGGGCAGGTCCTTCTCGATCTTGTACATCTCGTTGTTCTGGCCGCGCCCGAACGTCGGCGGGTCGAGGATCACGGCGTCGTAGCGCCGCTCGCGGCGCGCCTCGCGGCAGAGGAACTTGTGGGCGTCGTCGACGATCCAGCGGACCGGATGGTCCTGCAGGCCGTTGAGGCGCGCGTTGTCGCGCGCCCACTGCACCATGCCCTTCGACGCGTCGAGGTGGCAGACCTCCGCGCCGCCCAGCGCCGCGGCGAGCGTCGAGCCGCCGGAGTAGGCGAAGAGGTTCAGCACCTGCACCGGCCGGCGGCGCGCCTCGGCCGCCGCGCGCACCGCCTCGCGGATCCAGGCCCACTGCGCGCGCTGTTCGGGAAAAATGCCGAGGTGCCCGAAATCGGTGCCGGAAAGCTTGAAGACGACCTCCGCAGCCGTCACCGTCCACTCCGTCGGCAAAGCGCCGCGGTTATGCCACTGGTTGCCCTCGGAGCGGTCGAACACGGCATGGGCTTTCTCCCACAGACCTGCGGCCAGAGCCGGCTTCCAGACCGCCTGCGAACAGGGGCGCGCGAGCACGTAGGCGCCGAAGCGTTCGAGCTTTCTGCCGTCGCCGCTGTCGAGCAACTCGTAATCGTCTGAGATCTCCGCATTCATGGGGAAAAGTTCCTCCGATCACTTGGGCCAGAGCAGCAGAAGGGCCATCGCGGCAAAGAAAAGCCCGAGCAGGATCTTGACGACCACCAGGTTGCGGCGGCTCCACGCGATGAGCGCCTTGAGCTGCAGACCGCGGTGGAAGCAGACGAAAACGACGGCGAGCGGCAGGACGAAAAGCAGGTTATACGTGATCAGCAACATCCACGAGCAGATGTCCGAACAGTCCTGCTTCAGCATGTACATCAGCACCGGCACATAGCTCTGGCCGGTGCAGACGCTTTCGAGGACCGTCACCCCCGCTCCGGTCACCAGGCCTCCCAGCACCGGCCCTCCGACACCCAGATGCGAATTCATGAACGAATGGATGCGGGCCTTGATCTTCTTCGGGATCTGGAGCGTCACGTCGTCGGGACGCTGCGACTTCCGGAAGCGGAACGCGTCGCGGAACGAGAGCGCGGCCAGCGGCACCATGCACAGGCCCAGGACGATTTCGATGACTTTCTTGACGGTCCCGAAATGGGGGACCTGACGGAACGCGTAGAGAATCCCGAGCCCCAGCCCCATGTAGACGATAAACGAGGCCCCGATAAAGGAGACCCCGACCAGAAGGCGGGTCCGTCGGCCCGCCTTGGTGATCGCCAGCACGCTCATGAAAAAGATCAGGGTCGAGATCGCGCACGGGTTGAACCCGTCCAGCAGCCCGCCGAGAGCGACCACGGAAAAGGTCAGAGCCCCGGCGCGCTCCGAGACCGCGACCTTGGCCTTCTCGCCTTCAACGGAGGGCGGCGACGGCGGTTGCCAGCCCGGAGACTGACGCCGGATGAGCGCCGCGTTCACGTGCGCGAGCAGCCCCGTGGAGATCGCTTCGAAACCGGAAAGGAACTCGGTGTGATCCACGACCAGAGAGACGCGGCCGTTTTCCGTGTTGCGGCACCGCTCTTGGTAGGCGATCAGCAGAGGGATCGTCTCCGACACGGTCATGTCGTGGCTCACGAGCTCATAGAAGCCCTCGAACTGTGACTCCAGCTCGGGGAAGACCTCGCGCTTGACCTGCTCGCACTCCGTGCAGCCGGGCGTGAAGAACAGGTCAAGCCGGACCTGCTCGGCGATGTTGCCGGCGGCGCCCAAGGCGAACCCCGAGAGGCAGCACGCGACCGCCCAGCGTTTGAACATAGAAAAAAACATTCGGCTGCTCATCCTTCTGCAGATCGCCCGTTCAGACTCTCCGCCGGCGTCAAAAGCACCTCGACGGGCTCGTGCCGGGGATATCGGAAGAGCAGACGGCTCTCTTTTCCGGCCCGCAGACGTTTCACCGCCGCAGACGTGAAATCCAGCGTGACCATGAACGTGGACTTCGCCTTGATTTTCTTGACGCTGACCGTCAGCCCCTCGATGGCCGGTTCCCACGTCAACAACTCCTCAACCGCGTTCGGATCGTCCGTGCGCACCAGGATCCGGCGCATGACCGGCGTTTCCGACGCGTACAGTTTCACCTGGTCGGGCTTGGCGGTCATCGACAGCCCCGCGTGGACCGAGATATCCAAGGTGATGGCCGGCATGTCGGGGCGGCCCGCGACCGGCAGAGTCACCTGCGTCTTGTGCCGCCCGATCGCCAAAGGCGCCACCACAAGGGAGAGCGCATAGGAAGCCGTTCCGGACGTGTTGGTTGTGGGAACCGCGGCGAGGGCGGCCTCAACCCGCACGTTTCCGTTAGAGCCGACCTTGGGCGAGTCCAAGCGGATGCCGGCCTCCGTTGGCGTCAGGACGTAGCGGTTCGTCCAGACGGCAGACATCTCAGCCGACTGAAACGAGATCGGCACCGACGGCAGCCCTTCGAACAGGGGACGCACCTCGCCGTTGACCGCGAGATGGACCCGCCTCAGGCTTGCTCCGGAGAAACTGACCCAAAGGCCGCGCTGAAAGGAGCCGTGAATGTTGTAGGGGGTGAAGTGCAACGTCACAACCACCGTGCCGCCGGGCGGAATAACACTCTTGTCCGACTCGCCACGCACACAGCTGCACGTAGGCCTCAACGAGGTCAGCCGGACCTGCGTCTGGCCCGCGTTCGTGAAAACGAACGGCACATGCTTGATGTCGAACCCTGACACCTTTCCCAGTTGAACCGTGTTCGTCCCGATCAGTTGCATCGGCGAAGGCCCGGCCTCCGCCGTCCCCTTCCCCCTTGTGGAAACGAACGGAGAGCGCTCCGCCTCTTCCTCATCTTCCTGCCCCCATGCAGGAACGAGAGCGGCGACCAGTGTTGCGAAAAAAAACAGAAATAAAATACGTTTCATAGTAAACCTAAGAGATGGAAGAACTTTACAATAGCGCAGATAGGGTGGGCGTAACAACTCAAAAATGAGTCAAAGGCCTTGCACCGCGCGCGAAAGACAGGTGAGCCGCTGTTCCGCACTTCGGCCGCTCAACGCTGGCAGGCGTCCTTTGACGAGCAGCGGCGAGCGTTCGCGCTGCCGGTAGAGGTAGATCTTGTTTTCGCGCGTTTCGATGCGTCCGAGCCTCTTCTGCGCCGCCAAGACGCGAAGCTCGGCCAGACACAAAAGCCGCAGGACTGCGGCGGGCGGCTTGCCGTAACGGTCGGCGAGTTCGCCGCGAAGCGCTCGTATCTCTTTGGTCGACACCGCCTCGGCGATGCGCCGGTGAAGGATCATGCGGTGCGCCTCATCTTCCACGTAAGCGTAAGGCAGGCACGCCGAGCTGTCCGGGTCGATCGCCCCCGGAGAGAAGTCGAGAAAATCGAGCGCC
This sequence comes from uncultured Lentisphaeraceae bacterium, assembly GCA_964480555.1. Lineage (GTDB taxonomy): Bacteria > Verrucomicrobiota > Kiritimatiellia > RFP12 > UBA1067 > CAYZQL01. The sequence continues at coordinate 6,119 of CAYZQL010000065.1, forward strand.
AGGTCGACGTCCACCAGCAGCGGCGGGGCCTCGCCCTTGAACCGGGCAATGGTGCGCCGCAAAAGCTGGCAGTAGAGCCCGAAGCCGATGGCGGCGATGTGGCCGCTCTGCGCCGCGCCCAGCAGGTTGCCCGCGCCGCGGATCTCCAAATCGCGCAGCGCAAGGTTGAAGCCCGCCCCCAGCCCGCTGTGCTTCTGCAGCGCCGCGATGCGCTGCCGAGCGTCCTCGTCCACGTGGCCGTACTCCGGCAAGAGCAGCCACGCGAAGCCCTTCTGCGACGACCGCCCCACGCGGCCGCGGAGCTGGTAGAGGTCGGCGATGCCGAAACGGTCGGCACGGTGGATGAGCATGGTGTTGGCGCGCGGAATGTCGAGGCCGCTCTCGACGATGGTCGTGCAGAGCAGCACGTCGATCTCGCCCGCCTCGAATTCGCGCATGATCCGAGCCAGCGTGTTGGCAGGCATCTGCCCGTGCGCAACCGCGATGTTCGCCTCGGGCACCAGCTTCTCCAGGCGGTGCCGCATCAGGCCGATGGTCACCACGCGGTTGTAGAGGAAGTAGACCTGCCCGCTGCGGCACAGCTCCTGGCGGATCGCGTTGCGGATCACGGCGTCGGTGTCGCGCGCGACCTTCGTCTCGACCGCCACGCGCTCGCGCGGCGGCGTCTGCAGGAGGCTCATGTCGCGCGCGCCGGTCATGCTCATGTAGAGCGTGCGCGGGATCGGGGTCGCCGACAGCGTCAGCACGTCCACGACCTGCCGCACCTGTTTCAGCCGTTCCTTGTGGGTCACGCCGAAGCGCTGCTCCTCGTCGATGATCAGCAGGCCGAGGTTATTGAACGACACGCCCTCGGCGAGCAGCGCGTGCGTGCCGATCACGATGTCGGCGTGGCCGTTCCGCGCGTCGGCGAAGATGCGCTTGCGCTTGGCCAGCGTATGGAAGCGGCTGACGACCTCGATTTTGACGGGGTAGGCGGCCATGCGGTCGGTGAACGTTTCGTAGTGCTGCTCGGCCAGCACGGTGGTCGGCACCAGCACCGCCACCTGACGTCCGTTCATGACCGCGATGAACGCCGCGCGCATGGCGATTTCGGTCTTGCCGTAGCCCGCGTCGCCGCAGATGAGCCGGTCCATGGGGCGCGGCGCGGCCATGTCGCGTTTGACGTCGGCAATGACCTTCTCCTGGTCGGCGGTCTCCTGGTACGGGAAGGCGGCCTCGAACTCGTGCATCCAAGGCGGCTCGGGATTGAAGGCGAGCCCCTCCACCACCTGACGCCGCGCCTGCGTGTCGAGCAGCGCCGCCGCCAGGTCCGCGACCGCGCGTTCGGCGTCGGCCTTCTCGCGCGTCCAGCGCCGGCCGCCGAGGCGGTGGAGCTTGGCCTTGTGTCCGGCCACGCCCACGTACCGGCTGAGCAGGTGCGCGTGCGAAACCGGGACATGGAGCTTCGCGCCTTCGGCGTACTCGATGGTAAAGACCTCGGAGCGGTGGCCGTCCACCTCCACTTCGGTCGAGCCGAGAAAGCGGCCGATGCCGTGATCGACATGCACCACGAGGTCGCCGGGCTCGAGGTCCGCGGCGTTCTCCACGCGTCCGCCCCGCGTGACCGCGGTGGGCGACGGGCGGCGCAGCGCCTGCTTGCGCACGGCGTAAAGGTCGGGCTGCGCGGCCACCGTGAGCCCGGGCAGGGAGAACCCGCCCGAGAGCGAGGCGCGCCGGATCTGGACCCGCGTGTCCGCGCCGAGTTCGCGTGCCAACAGTTCGCAGGTTCCGGCGGTGTCGGCGCAGACGATCACCGTCTCGTCCGCCGCCGCGCGACGCTCGAAATCGACGAACAGGCGCTGACGCGCCTGAGCCAGCAGCTCGGGGTGATGCGCTTCCCCCGCACCAAAGTCCGCAAGCCCGGGCAGCGCGGCGATCTCCAGCGCCAGCGCCGGAACGCGCGCAGGCGGGGGATCGCCCGAAAAAAGCTGGAGCCACGGCTCGCGCGCGGCGACGCGCGCCAGGAGCTGTTCCCAGGAACAGGGCGGACTGGAGTCCTCCGCCTGACCGGGCGTGCCCGCGCGCAGGCGGTCGTGATCAAGCCACACCACCGCGGACTGAGGTGGCAGCAGGTCGATGAGCCGCACGGTCGCGAGACGGCTCTCGGAGCAGGGCGTCAGCCAGACCTCCGTCCCCTTCTCGACCGAGCACTGCGTCGCCGGGTCGAAGGTGCGCAGCGACTCCAGTTCGGCGTCGAAGAACTCCGCGCGCCACGGGGCGGCTGTGGCGGGGGGCCAGATGTCCAGCAGGCCGCCGCGCACCGCCAGCCGGCCCGGCGCGTCCACATCGGCGACGCGCTCGTAGCCGCCGGCGACGAGCTGCGCGACCAAGGCGTCAAAAGGGTAGTGTGCCCCGACCCGGAGGTGGACCGAGGCCTCCTCGACGGCCGCGGGATCAGGCGCGGACTGGAGCAGGGCGTGGAGCGAGGTGACGATAACGGTGGCGTGACGCGGCGCGTCCGGCGTGTCGGGCCCGAGCATCCGGATGACGCGCAGGCGCGTGCCTGCGGTTTCGGTGTCCTCTTCCATCTGTTGCGGAAAGAGCGCGGGCGTCACGCCGCTGTCGCGCCCCAGGGCGCAGAGGTCGCCGTACACGCGTTCAAGATCAGCCGGCCCTGCGGTGACCGCCAACGCGAGGCGCGCCGGCGCCTGGCGGGCCAGCGCGGCGGCGGTCAGCGCGGCTCCCGCTCCGGGCAACGTGGGAGCTGCCAAGCGCGTGGCCTTGCGGGGCAAAACCTGCGTCAGCGCATCGGCAAAGAGCTGTGACAGCGAAGACACAGAGATAATGTTACCCGATCCTCGCGGGGATGTCGAACGCGGGCGCACCCCGAAAACGGATTGCCACCTCATCTCCGGTCGCCTACACTGTCGCATGACGGTTGCAAGAAAAGGGTGCGCGGCCGTCCTTTTTGGGGGAACGCCATGAGGGGAATTCGTGCTGTAGGCAAAGGATGGGCCGTAGGGGCCATTGGAATTTTGTTTGCCGCATCGGTTTGGGGATATGAAAAGAGCGCGCTGCCCGGCCGGTGGTCCCTTCAGCCCGCCGTTTCGCCGGATGCGGAACCGGCCGCCGCTGCCTGGGGAGAGAGCGAAAGCGTCGACTGGCGCCACAACCGCCGGCCCGGCAAGGGCACGCCGTGGGAGAAGATCAAGCATGGCGAGGTCCATTCGCTGTGGTACGAGCGGACGTTCTCGCTGTCGGCCGGGCAGGCCGCCGGACAGGTCGCGCTGGACTTCGAGCGGATCGAAGGCGACGCGATCATCTTCCTGAACGGCGAACGGCTGGGGGAACTGCTCCGCCCCGGCGGCTGGCTGGATCTGGCCGGCAAGGCGCGCGCGGGCGAGAACCGTTTGCGTGTGTTCGTCACGCGGAGTTACACGGGCATTTCGCGCGGCCCCGAGAAAGATCCTCTGCGCTTCTTGAGCCGCGGCGGAGAGGCGCAGAAGGCGGCGCTGGGCAAGTACGGCCTTGGAATCACGGCGGACGTGTGGCTGATGGCCCTGCCTCGCCCCGCCGGCTTGGCCGACGTGTTCGTGCAGACTTCCGTGCGCAAGAAAGAGATCGCCCTGGCGCTGGATTTGCGCGCCGTCGCGCCGACCGAAGGCGTGAGCGCGCGAATCGAAATTTTCAACGCGGAGGGAAGCCCCTCGCTGTCGTTCGATTCGCCCCTGAGCCCCGTGCCTGCGGGGACCTCGTCTCAGACCGTCCGCCGCGCATGGGAGAATCCCCGGCTGTGGGAGCTCGAGGACAGCTATCTCTACCGCGCGAAGGTCAGCCTGCTGAAGGACGGGCGAACGCTGGACACGGGGTACGAGACCCCGTTCGGGTTCCGCGAGGTTTGGACGGAAGGGCGGTCGGTCATTCTCAACGGGCACCCCCAGCGCTTCCGCGTGGAGTGGACGGCGTTCGGCATCAGCGAAAACTCGCTGCCGATGCTGCGCCTGCTCGGCCGCAACTTTGTCTACCAGCAGGCCAACCCGACCATGTGGTGGCAGGATTGGCCGGAGACGCCGGTCTTTTCCTGCCCGATGCTGGACCTGTTGGATCGGGCCGGCATCGGCACGGCCCTGCCCGTACCGGGCGTTTCCGCGATCCGCGATCACTTGCTGTCCGATCAGCAGGTGGAGGCCGACTACCGCCGCGAACTGGCGCACCTGTGGCGCCGTTACCGCAACCGGCCCTCCGTTCTGCTCTGGACGGTGAGCATGAATTCGTACAACCCGAAAGACGCGATTCATCCCGGGACCATCGGCGTGCGCTCCACCTATTCGCATCCGCAGGCGCGGACGATCGAGCGGGCGCGTGCCATCGTGCTGGAGAGCGACGCGACCCGTCTCGTCTACGGCCATGCCGACGGCAACCTCGGCGACTTGGCCACCAGTAATTTCTACCCCAACTGGATGCCGCTTCAAGAGCGCGAGGATTATTTTGAGCTCTGGGCGCAACGCGGAAACATGCCGTATCTGGCGGCCGAGTTCGCCGCCGTTTACGGTGGCGACTGGTACAAAGGCAAACGGCTGCTGCTGACCGAATACGCGGCGAGGGTGCTCGGGGACGCCGCGTATGCGGCCGAACCCCCCGAGGCCTTGACGCAAACGTTCGGGTTGGGGCAGGGCAATCTCGGCCACGGCAACTCGCTCAAGAAAGCCGTGGCGCTGCTGCCCGCGTTCTGGGAGGTCGAGCGCCTGCACACGGTGGGGACCGACCGGGCCTGGCGCACGTGGGGCGTGCAGGGCTGGCACTACTTCAACTTCGGCCTGGGCTACGGCGATCCGCCGGAGTTCACGCGGCCCCGGCCGTACGACCGCTACAGCGTGCTGCAAAAGCCGGTGGTCTCGCGGCCGGCGTGGGCGAACCCGGCCTTCGACTATTACGCCGAAGCCATGCAGCCGCTGCTGGCGTACGTCGCGGGGACGCCGACGCACACGGACAAGACGCACGCCTTCTTCGGCGGTGCTGAGGTCGCCAAGCGGGCGGCGTTCGTCTGGGACGGCTCGAGCGAGCGAAGCGTGCGCGGCGCGTGGTCCTGCGTGAGCGAGAATACGGGCGAACGCTTCGCGGGCGGCGCGTTCGACCTGACGCTGAAACCCGGCGACATCGCGTTCCGCCCGCTCACGTTTGCGGCGCCGCAGGTCAAGGCCAAGACGGAGGCGGTGCTTCGGCTGGAGATTTTTGAGGCCGGGGCGAAGAGCGAGGGAAAGCCCTTGGTCTCGGATGCGGTTGCCCTCGAATTCTTTCCGGGGACCGAAACGGCGGCGCTGTCGGGAACGGTTGCGCTCTTCGATCCGGAAGGAACGGCGTTCCCTGCGTTGGTGCGCCTCGGCATCGCCGCGCAACGCGTTTCCTCCGGCGCGGAAGCCCGCGCACACGGGGTCTTGGTGATCGCTCCCGGCGCACTGGAGCGCTGCCCGTCCGCGCCGTTCACGGCGGACGACGTGCGGGGCGGGCTGCGCGTCGTGGTCTTGGAACAGAAACCCGAGGTGTGGGAAGGCTTCGGACTGCGTACGCTGGAGGCCGCGTCGCGGCAGGTGTTCCTCCGCGAGCGCGGCGCGGCGGAAACGGCGGGTCTGTCCGACCGCGACCTGCACGACTGGAGCGGGGTGCCCGCGGGCTACGCGGCGTGGAAACGCTGGCGCGCGCCGGACGTGCAGGTCGCGCCGAAAGGAAGCAACCGGCACGTGGTGTCGTACGTGGCGCTGGAGACGCCGGACGTCGTCGGGTTCACGCCGGTGCTCGCGAGCGAGTTCGACCTCGCCTATTCCCCGCTGCTGCGCTGGCAATGCGGCAAAGGCGCGGTCTGGTTCTGCACGCTGGATTTGCCGGGACGTGCGGAGAGCAATCCGGCTGCGGCGCTGCTGACGCGCCAGCTCGTTCAAGCGGCGCTCGCGTACCGCGAGACCACACGGCCGGTGCTCTATGCGGGCGATGCGGCCGGACGGGCGCAGCTGGAGCGCCTGGGATGCGAGGCGGCCGAGCACACGGCGGGGGCGGTCGCCGGCGCGCTGCTGGTGATCGGCCCGGGAAGCGGCTTGACGGCGAGCGGCATCGACGCTTTTATTTCGGGCGGCGGCCGCGTGTTCGTCCTGCCGCAGACGGCGGAGGGGCTGCGCGGGTTCGGGTGGGACGCCGAGGAGCGCGTGTTCACCAAAGGCGCCCCGTGCGGAGATGCGCCGTTCAGGGCCGTCGGTCCGGATCTGCTGCGCGACCGCACCGCGTCGTCCGCCGTGCTGTGCGGCGCGGGCGGCGGCGCGGCGCGGCAGGCGGTTGCGGATGGGCTTTTGGGAAGGGGCTGGCAGGGGCAGGCGGTGTTCTGCCAAGCCGATCCCGAGGCGCTGTTGCGAAAGTTTCCGGAAGGGCAGCCCGGCTTCGATTCGGCGGCGCTCACGGTCGTGCGGTGGCGGCAGCTGCAGGCGCGCCTGCTGACCGCGCTCGGGGCGACGCCGTCGGCGGCGTCGGCGGAACGTGCCGCCGCGTACGTGCCGGTGAGGCCGGTGTACGAGGCGCTGCGCCACTGGCAGCTTCTGGGTCCGTTCTATCCCGACGCGGCGCAGGCGGGGGCGAAGGCGCTGGACGCTGCATTTCCGGGCGAGGCGAACGCGCTTGCGGGCGACACGAACCCCAACGCGACCTACGCCACGCCCGACGGCCGGCAGCTGAATTTCAGAAAGACGGCCATGGCCGGGACGGACGGCTTCGTCGACCTGGCCGCCGCGCTGAACCCGGAGCGGGCACCGGTGGTCTACGCCGTGCGCGAGGTGACGTGCGCGCAGGCCCGGATCGCCCGTCTGCGGCTGGGCCTGGAGTATTTCGCGAAGGTGTGGGTGAACGGGCAGCTGGTTTATCAGGTGGACAGCGGACACGGCGCACCGCGCGCCAACCGTTTCGCGCTCAACGTTCCGCTCAAAGCGGGCGCGAATGTGCTTGCGCTCAAGATTGCCGCCGGCGCCAAAGGATGCGGGTTCTGGGCCAACCTTTCGCTGCCCGGCGCGCACACGGAGGCAGCCACGCCGGAAGGAAGCGCAGCGCCGGCGCTGTACGACGCCGCGCTGAGGAAATTCGATCCCTACGAGTATCACTACTGGTGAGGGCGGAACGGATGAAAGGAGACACGCCATGCGCAGGTTCATGATGGGGGTGGGCGCGTTTTGGGCGGCGACGGCCGGCTGGTCCGCAGAATCTGGAGCGAACGCGAAACCGGCGGCGTGGCGGCTCGATTTCGAAAACTATGTGCCGGGCCAAGCTCCGCGCGAGTGGACCTTCAATTGGGGTTCCCAAGGCGACGATCTGATCACGGTGACGTCCGACCATGCGAGCGGCGGCAAACAGGCGCTGTTGTTCGACCGCCCGGAGAGTCCTGACGCGAAAGGGCAGTGGGGCGCCGCCGTGTCACTTCCCGGCTTCCGAGACGGACAGGGTACGCTGAGCTGGGACTTTCTCTTCTTCGGCGCGGGCGGAGACGCCCGCTTCTCGTTCGAGATCCGCAACCGCAGCGCGAAGCGCATTGTCCGTCTCGGCGTGGAGTTTCAGCGGGCAAGTTTCGGAGAGTTTTGGGGCGAGGCAAAGAAAGCGGCCGTCCGTCCGGGAGTGTGGTACCGCATGGAGGCGACGGTCGATGCCGGCGGAGGCGCGGCCGCACGAAGCGTCCGTCTGCGTCTGCGGGAACGCGGTGCGGCCGCGTGCCTCCTCGACGAGGCGGCGGCCGGTGAAAAGGCTGCCCCGCTCGAAAAGGCCGCAGGCATTTGCCTCTGCTTCGGGCAGACCGCCGGACCGTTCCGGCTTTACGTGGACAGCGTGGAAATGCTGAGCGCCGCGCCCTGAACGCTTGCATGCGCCGGCCAACCCGGCAGGGCTCGATAAGCGTCTTCCTCAACTTGACCGGATGCGAGACTACACCGTATCAGCGGGGCGGCGTTTACTGGCCCTGTCTAGACTTTTTGCACACGTTATCGAAAACATGCAATTGTAGAGTCGCTCGGTTCCGAGTAAGATTCCCGGTGTTACAGTCGTGTGTCATCACCGAAGGGGGAAACAGCATGAACCGCAGAAATTTCTTGAAGACGACCGTCTGCTCCACAGCCGCACTGGCGGGCGGGGTACAGGTGTTTGGGCAAGGGGCGCCGTCGGACCGCGTCCGGGTGGCGGTGATGGGCACCGGTGGCCGCGGGTTCGCCCTGATGCAGACGGCGGCGGGGCTGCCGAATGTCGAGGTCGCGACCGTTTGCGATGTGGACGCGCGCGCCATGGATAAGGCGGCCGAGGCGGTGAACAAGAAAACCGGCAAGACGCCGAAAAAAGAGAATGATCTGCGTCGGATTCTGGAGGACAAGGGGATTGACGGCGTGATCTGCGCCGCGCCGGACCACTGGCACGCGCCCGCCGCGCTGCTCACGATGCGGGCGGGCAAAGCGATCTACGTTGAGAAGCCCTGCTCCCACAATCCGCGCGAAGGCGAGATGCTGGTCGAGTCCTCCGCCCGCCACAACGCGGTTTTCCAGATGGGGAATCAGCGCCGCGCCTCCGCGGTCTACCAGCAGGTCATCGGCGAAATCCGCGGCGGACTCATCGGCGAGCCCCGCTTTGCGCGCAGCTGGTACACCACGCAACGCGGGCCGATCGGCAAGGGCAAACAGGTGGCGGTGCCGGAGTGGCTGGATTGGGAGCTTTGGCAGGGACCCGCGCCGCGCCGTCCGTTCCGGGACAACATCGTGCCCTACACGTGGCACTGGTTCCTCCATTGGGGCACCGGCGAGAGCGGCAACAATGCGACCCATTATGTGGACATCGCGCGCTGGGCCTTGGGCGGCCGTTTCCCGACGCGCGTCACCAGTGCGGGCGGCCGACTCTTTCACGAGGGCGACGATTGGGAGTGGTTCGACACGCAGGCCGCGACCTTCGAGTTCCCGAACCGCACGTTTATCACATGGGAGGGGCTCTCGGCGGTCAAGGCCCGTCCTTACGAGGGAGTCGGCACCGGCTGCATGGTCTACGGTCTCAACGGTGCGGTGCTGTTCGCGCCCGACAACACCTGCCGGCACTTTGACAAAGCGGGCAAGGTGGTCAAAGAGTGGAACGCCCAATCCCTCGCGGGCGACACCATGGACCGCGCGAATCCGATCGGCGGCCTCGACGCGGCCCATCTCGGCAACTGGGCCGACTGCATCCGGGCCAAAGACCGCGCCAAGGCCTACTCGCCCGCGGCTGAGGCGCATGCCAGCACGCTCATGACCCATTTGGCGAATATCGCCCAGCGCACGGGTGAAACGGTCCGACTCGATTCCGCGACCGGCCGTCTCGCGCAGGGCAGTGCCGGTGCGGAATTGTGGGGCCGCACGTACGAGCCAGGTTGGGAAGCCAAGGTTTGAAAAAGCGGACAGATCCGCAGAGGGAAGGCAATATGATTCGGGAAATCGGCATCATGGCCGCGGCCTGCCTGGCCGCCGGCTTCGGCCAGGGCGCGGACACGCGCGTCGGCGTCATCGGGCTGGACACATCGCACACCATCGAGTTCACCAAAATGTTGAACGTGGAGAAGGGCGATCCGGCCTTCGAGGGGTTCAAGGTGACCGCCGCCTACACCTACGGCAGCCTGGACATACCCTCCAGCACGAACCGCTATCCGGCCTACACGAAGCAGATGCGGGAGATGGGGGTCGAGATCGTCGGCTCGCTCGCCGAGCTGCTCAAGCAGACCGACGTGATCCTGCTTGAGACGAACGACGGGCGGCGGCATCTGGAGCAGGCGCTGGAGGTGTTCAAGGCGGGCAAGCGCGTGTTCATCGACAAGCCGATGGCCGCGTCTCTGGCGGACGTGCTGGCGATTTTCGAAGCGGCGGAAAAAAGCGGCGTTCCGGTCTTCTCGGCCTCGTCGCTCAGGTATCCCAAGAAAGTCCAGGCGGCGCGGGCCGGCGAGTTCGGGCGGGTCATCGGCGCGGACGCGTACTCGCCGTGCAAGCTCGAACCGACGCATCCGGATCTCTTCTGGTACGGCATCCACGGCGTCGAGCCGCTCTTCACCGTGATGGGGACGGGGTGCGAGAGCGTGGTGCGCGTGAGCCGGGACGAGGTGGATCTGGTTGTCGGCGCCTGGAAGGACGGGCGCGTGGGGACCCTGCGGGGCCTGCGCGGCAAGCTGGCGCCCTACGGGTGCGAGATCTTTGCGGAGAAGGGCGGGCGCATGGCGCTGGGCGGGTACGAGGGCTACAAGCCGCTGCTGATCGAGGTCATGAAGTTCTTCAAAACGGGGGTCGCGCCTGTGCCGCCGGAGGAGACGATCGAGATGTTCGCGTTCATGGAGGCGGCGCACGAGAGCAAGCGGCTGGGCGGCGTGCCTGTGAAGATCGCGGATGTGCTGGCCAAAGCCCGCGCCGAAGCCGCGCAGAAGGGAAGCAAATGATTGCACAAGGCCGGGGCTTGGCGGCTGCGGACTTTGCGGTTGTCGTGAGCTTCTTTATGGTCATGGTCGCCGTCGGCGTGTTCTTCGGCCGCAAGCAAAAAAGCGTGTCGCAATTCTTCGGCGGCGGCAAGCAGGTGCCGTGGTGGCTGAGCG
>CAYZQL010000066.1:0-16679 GCA_964480555.1 uncultured Lentisphaeraceae bacterium
CGGCGGGCTGCAGCGGCACGTAGAAGCGGACCAGCTTTTTGTCATGCCGGACCAGCTTGAAAGCCTTGGCGCGGGAACCGACCTCCTTGGCGATACGGTTCAGCTCGTCATCGTAGACATCGCACAGCCGCTTGGTGAAGATCAGCGGCAGGATGAAATCCTTGAATTTGGCGGCGTCCTTGGCCCCGCGGATAGAACAGGCGGCATCCCATATCCAGGTTTCCAGCGATTTCGCAGGTTCGGCTTTGCTCATCAACAGGTTCCGTTCTGAAGGTTCACACGATCATGCAGAAAGGATAGAATGAACGGCGAAGCGTGTCAAACGCCATATTGTGAGTCTGTTCAACTCGTTCAGGCGTTCGGGAAATAGGCAACGAACGCCGTCAGCTTTTGTTGCAGCGCTTTGACTTCGACGGCGTGGACCGACTGCCCCGTCTGTGAGGCCATGGCCGCGGCGAGGCCAGCCGCCTGGCCCGTGATGAAGCAGCCGGTGATGCGCCGAAGTCCACCCACAGAGGCGGACCTTCCGCGCCGTCCCGCCGCGCCGCTAAAGCGTCCAGCCTTCGCGGTACTTGCGCGACACGAACGCCTGCGCGTCCGTGTCGTTGGTCACCTTCATGGCGTCGCCGTCCCACAGCAGGCGGCGCTCGGGGAACCGAACGGCCAGATTGCCCAGCAGCACCATCTCGGCAAAGGGGCCGGAGTAGTCGAAGTTCGAGATCGCCGGCTTGCCGTCTTTGATGGCCTGCAGCCAGTTCTTCTCGTGGCCCGCCTCGACGCACTTTTTGATGTTGCTGCCGCCCATGCCCCCGACGCCGATGCCGGCGACGTTGAGCTTCCGGCTGGGCGGCGTCTGGCCGTTGAGCCCGAGCACAGAACCCGGCACAATCTGAAGCGCGGCCGTGGCTACTGCCGAACGGCGGATGAATGTCCTGCGCGACACCCGATCGATCTGCTTGCTCATGATTCCTCCTTTGCCCGACGCACGAATGAACTAACGCACTAACGAACTTCCCCCAGTCCGTCCAAACACACGGCGGCCGCGCCGCAGAGGGACGCCTCGTATCCCAGGCGGGTCTGCGTCACCTGGAGGGCTCTGCACTGCGGCAGGGCCTCCTCGTCGAGCGTCCGCCGAATCGCAGGCAGCATCAGGTCCAACGCCTTCGATACGCCGCCCCCGATGTAGGCACAGGCGGGGTTCAGCAAATTGGCGGCGATCGCCAGCGCGCGGCCAAGGTAGACGCCGTTCTCCTCGTAAATGCCCAGCGCCACAGCGTTCCCCTGACGCGCCAGCTCCTCGCACCGCTTGGCGTCCGCATCCGCGCCCAGCCCGGCCTCCGCCGCGCGCCGCTTGATCGCCACGCCCGAAGCGTGCGCCTCCAGGCAGCCGAGCCCGCCGCACCCGCAGCGGCGCGGATGATCGCGCTCCACTTTCAGATGGCCGAACTCGCCCGCGCAGCCGCCCGCACCGCGGACGAGCCGCCCGCCGGACACCACCGCGCCGCCGTTGCCGGTGCTGATCGTGACCCAGACGAAATCGCCGCCCGCGCCGCCGAATCTCAGCTCGGCCAGCGCGCACGCGTTGATGTCGTTTTCAAAAAAGACGTTTCCGCCGGGAAGCCCCAGCGCGCCCAACAAGAGCGGCCGCGCCTCAAACGCGCCCCATCCGGCGGAAGGCGAGCCCAGCACCCGGCCGTGCGGCGTGACCATGCCGGGAATGCTCATCCCCACGCCCGCCAATTCGCCGACGCCGATGCCGGCCTCCTTGGCGCACGCCTTCAGCATCTCCGCGCAACGGGCGAAATAGGCCGGAATGTCCGACGGCGGCACCGGGGCCTTGCGCCGGGCCAGCACATCGCCCGCTTCCGTCATCACGGCGGTCAGCACCTTGGTCCCGCCCGCGTCAATCGCGCCGATCAGCATGTGTTCGCTTCCTTTAGCCGCAGCAGGAGCAGGCCGCATGATCGGCACCCGCCAATTGCGCGAGAGCGGGCCGCATCGCACAGACGAGGTCGTGGAAGTAGACGAGGTGCATGTCCTCCAGCATCTCCATCGAGTCGGTCGGCGCGATCAGGATGACGTCGCACAGCGCCTTCATTTTTCCGCCGTCGCGCCCGCCGAGACCGACCGTCGTCAGCCCCATCGCCCGCGCCGTATCCAGCGCATGGAGAACGTTCGGAGAGTTCCCGCTGCCGCTGAACGCCAGCACGACATCGCCTTTCCGCGCGTAGGTGCGCAGCAGGATCGAGTAGATCTCCTCGTAGGAGAAATCGTTCGCGAGACAGGTGACCAGCGCGTTCGAATCGCTCAAGCAGAACGCTCGGAAGCCCGGCGCGTCGCCCACGCGGCACCCTTTCACCAAATCGTTCGTCACATGCGACGCCGTGGCCGCGCTGCCGCCGTTGCCGATCAGAAACACCGTGCGACCGTCAGCCTTGGCCTTCAGCAGCAGGTCGCCGATTTCCGCCAGCTTTCCGAAATCCGTCCGCATCAGCCGCCCGGCGGCGTCCGCCGCATACTCCGACAAAAGCTCTCTCATCACGTTCCCGTTCGCCATAAGACTCCTCGTTCTACACGCTGCAGAGGCCGACGGCCTGCCGCAGGCTCGCCAGCGCATCTTCCTGTTTGGGGACAAATTCATGACCGACATAACCGCCAAAGCCCGTCGCCACGATCGCCCGCATGATCGCCGCGTAGTCGAGCGTCTGCGTTCCGTCGATCTCGTTCCGCCCCGGCATCCCGCCCGTGTGGTAGTGCCCCCAGCAGTCGGCATGATTCCGGATGTCGGCCAGCACATCCTCCTTCATCATCGCGGCATGGTAGATATCGTAGAGCACCTTGACGCGCGGCGACCCCACGCGGTGAACCAAGTCGACGCACCACGCCGTGGAGTCGGCCATGTAATCCTTGTGGTTGACCGAGTTGAGCAACTCCATGCAGACGGTGATCTTTTTCTGCTCGGCGTAACCGGCGATCTGCTTGAGCGCTGTCACGCAGTTGGCGAGCCCTTCCTGACTGTCCATGCCCTCGCGGTTGCCTGAGAGCGTGATCACATTGGGAAAACCGGCCTCTGCCGAAGCATCGATGCTTTTGCGGATCGCCGCGAGACAGGCCTCGTGGTTCTCGACACGGTTCAGCCCTTTCGGGATGCCGTGGCTGGGCGTCATCGCGCAGACCAGACCGTGACGCTTCAGCGTCGGCCACATGGAGGGACCGACCAGCTCGACCGACTTCAAGCCCATTGTCGCGCAGGCGGCAGCAAAAGCGTCCAGGTCCATGTTTGTCCGCTTCATGTATGCGTTGAAGCACCACAAGCTGACCGATTGCTTCAGGCGGCCGCCGGACTCCCCGGCCAGCACCGGCCAGGCCCCTGACCCGACCGCCCCTGCCGCGAGCGTTCTCGCCATGCCGCAGAGCCACCCCCGACGCGAGCAACGACGCTTGTCCAAGAAAACCGTGCTCATGCTATTTATCCCCTTTTACTTTTTTGTGTTCGCGTTAAACCATTCGACGCACGAGCGCACGTTCTTTTCCGCCGCATCGTCCCACTGCTCGTACTCGCAGATAAGAACCACCGGCTCGCCTTTATTCTTCAGCACGTCCAACACCTGAGCCAACCGGCCGACGCCCCGGCCGTAAGGGACGGGCTTGCCGTCCGCGTCCGTGTCGACGAAATGCAGCGCGAAAATACGCGAAGCGGCCAGCTTGCGGATGCCCTCGGCCGGCTCAATCCCAGCCGTTACCCAATGCCCGATGTCCGCACCGGCACCGACCCACCCGCTGCAGGCCGCGACCTTCTCCGCCATGAACGCCGGATCATACCACGGGTTCGTCTTGGCATGGTTGTGGAAGTGGACGCGGATCTTGTATTCCTGAGCCAAGCGGTCGAGGAGCGGCACCTGTTCCGGGGGAGGCTCGGTGAGCAACATGCCGATGCCCAGCGCACGGAGAAATTCGAACTGCCGACGCCATCCCGCCTCGTCTTTCTCGTTCACCACGCCATAACTCAGCACCTTGAGCCCGCAGTCGCCCAGATAAACACGCACCGCGGCCACCGTCTCCGGAGACATATCAGAATACTTGACCGATCCTTTGAACGCGCCGCCCAGTTTCTGAACCGGAGTCAGCTCAATGGCCGCGAAACCCAGCCGCTTGGCCACTTCAATGGTCTCGACCATCGAGCGGTCCTTGAACGTGTAAGCCTGCAACGCGAGCGTGAACTGAGGCTCCGAGGCGCCGCACGTGATCACCGTCAAGAGCGAGACGCCCAGTGACAAGAGGGTTTTGTTCATGTGATTTCCTGTTCTCCCAACGAAACAACCAACGCCTATTCCCAAGCAGAACTTAGCGCCAGAGCGCGGAAATGATTTAGTACTCCCAGCCCGGACGGATGAAGGGACGGATGAGGGCGTTCGCACGAGCGTTGTCGGACAGGCACTTCGAGGCGTCCCAGCCGATCTTGCCGGGAATGCGCTGGGCCATGCACCCGACCAGCATGCTCTCGACCAGTGGCACGGCGTGCTGCGTGTCGGAGGTGGTCTTCGTGAGGCCGAAGCAGGCATCGACGAATTCGCGGCGCTGGTTCTGCTCCTTGGCCCGCGGCAGCGTGACGGGAATGCCCGCGCAGGCCTCGTGCTTGGAGATCGCTTTCATCTTCTCCTCGCCCTTCAGCGCGATGTAGCTGAACTCACCATAGTCGTCAGTGTTCACCATCACGCCCTTGTCGCCCATGATGAAACAGCCGGTGGTCGGCACTTGGCCGAGGGTGGCGATGACCTGCGGCATGATCTCGGCCGCCGGCTTGCGGTAGCCGTCGTACCAGTAGAGCTCAACCGGCGGCTTGCTGCCGCGCACGGCGTAGGTCAGGCGCACCTTGCTGAACTGCGGATAGGTGTCGTCGAAGCGCTCAGAGATTTCCACGGCCTCGCCGGCCACGACATCGCCCAGCTCCAGCCCTCGGAACGCGAGGTTCATGGTGTGGCAGGCCATGTCGCCGAACGCGCCCGTGCCGAAGTCGTAGAACGCGCGCCACATGATGCGGTGATAGACGCCTTTCTTGAACGGGCGGGCAGGCGAGGTTCCCAGCCAGAGGTCCCAGCTCATTTCCGGCGGGACCGGATCTGAGCCTTCAGGCCGCTTCAGCGGCTGCGTCCAGCCCCACGTGTTTCCGGGAGAGATTTCGGGGCGGTTCGTCCAGACGTGCACCTCCGTGACGTTGCCCAACAGCCCTGAACGGAGAATCTCGATGCCGCGGCGCGTCCCGTCGCGGGCGCTGCCGTGGTTGCCCATCTGCGTGACGACGCCGTACTCCTTGGCTACGTCCCTGAAATAGCGGGCCTCCCAAATCGTCCGGACCAGCGGCTTCTCGACGTAGACGTGGCAGCCGCGCTTCATCGCCTGGACCGCGGCCGGCGCGTGGGTGTGGTCCGGCGTGGCGACCATCACGGCGTCCAGCGACCTCTCCGTTTCCAACATCTTGCGGTAGTCCGAATAGGTGTTGAAATCCGCCCTCAGCCCTTTCTCGCCATACCACTTCCGGGCACCGTCAAACATCGTGGCGTCCACGTCGCACATCGCCACAACGCGCACGTTGCCGCAGTCGACCATCTCGGACCAGTCGCGCAGGCCCTGTCCGCCTGCCCCGATGACGCCGAGTCTCAGCAGCTCGCCCGGCTTGCGGAAACGCGCCGCCGCCCGCGTCGAGGTGCACCCGTTCAAAACGGCCGCACCCGCCGCCAACGCGGAGTCCCTCAAAAACGCCCGCCGTGAAAAACCCGCCCGCTTCATCATGGCTCACGCTCCCCTCGTTCTTCCAACACCTTCAAACCTGTAACCTCTAACTTGTAACCCGTAACCAATAACCTGTAACCAACAGCCCCATAACCGGAACCCCGAAATTCAGGTTTAGCTTACGCCCCTCCCTCCGGCTTTTCAAGATGACACTTGCGCAACTTTTGTGGTATTTTTGCGCAATCACCGTTTTCGGCAACCGTTCCTTAAACGCGGACTTTGATCATGCCGCACAACCTTTCGGAAATCCCGCAGGTGGCCCTGCTGTTCGAGACCAACGAACAGGCCCACCGCGACATTCTTCGCGGCGTTCTGCGCTACGAGCGCATCAACGGCCCTTGGAGCCTGCATGTCGCCGAGGGGCGGGCGGGCGAACAGCGTCTGCTGGCCCTCAAAACCTGGGGAGGCTCCGGGATCATCGGGGTGATCCAGAACCGGGCCTATGCGGAGGCTGTTCTGGCCGCAGAGGTCCCGGCCGTGCTGATCGACCCGATGGACGAGGCGCTCCTGCCGAAAGGCCTGCTGAAGCGCCACAGCGTGCTCGCCTCAGACCTGCGCGCCATCGGCGCGTTGGCCGCCCGCTATTTTTTGGCGCGCGCCTTCAGCCACTTCGCTTTCGTCGGCGAAATCCAGGAGATCAACTGGTCGCGTGAGCGCGGCGCGGCCTTCGCGTCCTGCGTGAGGCAAGCCGGGCACACGTGCCACACCTACGGGCCGCTGACCGCGCGCGAGAAGCGGGACTGGGGCATTGAACGCGACAGGCTTTGCGCCTGGCTCAGAGCGCTGCCCAAGCCGGTCGCCGTCTTCGCCGCCATGGACGTGCGCGGGCGTCAAGTGCTCGACGCGTGTCTGACCGCAGGGCTCGACGTCCCCCACGAGGTGGCGGTACTGGCCGTGGACAACGACGAACTGATCTGCGAATCCACAACGCCGCCGCTCTCGAGCATCGCGCTGGACACGGAGCGCATGGGCTACGAGGCGGCCCGGCTGCTCGACGCGTCCATGCGGAAGCCGCGCGGAAACAAACGGGTGACGCGCACGTTCGCGCCGCTCACCGTGGTGACGCGCCGCTCGACTGAAGCGGTCCAAGTCGCCGACCCGCTGGTGGCCCGCGCGCTGGCCTTCATCTGGCTCAACGCGCAGAACCCCATCGGCGTTCCCGAGATCGTCAAGCATACGGGCGTTTCGCGCCGCCTGCTCGAACTGAGGTTCCGCAAAACGATGAAAGGCACGCTTCGGGATGAGCTGCAGCGCACACGGCTGAAACGGGTCAGAACGCTTCTGGCGCAATCCAACCTCTCAGTCACCGCACTTTCGAAACAGTGCGGCTTCACCAGCAAGAGCTACCTCGGCAAAGTCTTCCAGCGCACGTTCAAAATGACTATGACCCGCTACCGTGCCTCGTGCTCAGCGAAGAAAACGTCCGGCCTTATTTTTGGGGAGCCAGCCGCGCCTTGAGCGGGTTGCGCGCCTGCCACAGGCGCCACCCGTAGGGCTGCGTCCATGCCGTCGCGAACTCGGGCTCATTGTTCACGCGATTGACCGCCTTGACCGAGGAGGTCACCGTGGCGCGGACATACAGGTCATCCGGCCCCATAACGTAGGACGCTTCGGTGCCCTCGGCGGTCTTGACCGTCTTGCCGATCGACTCCGAATACCGGATGCCCGTGCGCGCCGGCTTCTTCTCTCGGGCCGGGTCATCGAAGGTCTCGGTCGCGCGGTCGAAACCGGCCGTGGTGGTCGTGAAGCGGACCGTATAGGTCACGCCCGCGTCCGGGTTGACCTTCACCCTGAGCGTGCCGGTTGCGGCGTCAAAGGCGATATCCGCCAAGGACACGCCGGTCGACGCGTAGAAGTCGCCCCGGTACATCGACTGCACCAGCGAGTCCGGGTCCAGGCTTGCCGCACGCACGCAGACCCACCCTTCGCCCGGGCGCGCGCCCGCCGTCGGAGAGGTGTAGTTATGCGTGTCATCCGAAGCGATGCCGAAGACCGGATCGTGCCCGTCCTCCACCCGGAACGCGTTGACGATATCCCAGAATTTCTCCACCGAGTACCAGGACCGGTGCGCCGGGAACGTGTTGCCGCCGTCCGCGTTGCACACCTCGAAAAACCGGATCTGGGGCAGCGCGATCAACACCTCAGGCGTGATGTCGAAATAGGGCCACGTCGGGTGGTTGAGCATGAAGAGCGTATGCACATCCTGCTCGTCGCCCCAGGCCCGCACCGCGTTCTCGATGCGCCGGAACGTCTCCAGCGGCGTGGCTCCATAGCGGTACGGGATCGTCTCATGCACGTTGATCGCGTTCATGTGAACCTGCAGCCCCGCAACCACCCGGTTGAGCTCAAGCCCGGGGATCATGAGAAACGATGCCTCGCTGTCGAAGGCCTTCTTCAGCTCCCAGACGGTCTTGAGCCGCACATATTCTTTGCCGTTCTCTTTTTTCACCTCGGCGCTGGCCGGATGCCCCTTCACATACGCGTCGGCCTCGGCGCGGCTCAGCCGCTTGGCCCCGACCTCCAGCCACGCGCCCGTGTCCGTCTGCACGAGCTGGTGATCGGAAAGGCAGACGAACTGATAGCCGTTGTCGCGGTACCAGGCCACCGCGTCCTCGGGAAACACATTCCCGTCGCTCCACTTCGAGTGCATGTGAAGGTTGCCCCGATACCATTGCGCGGCCGAGACAACCTCCGCCACGGCCCAGAACAGAAAAAACGCCACCCGTGTCCTCATCGCCGCATCCCTTTCTAAATGACTCACAACCCTTAACTTACTATGCGGCAATTGTGGCACATCTCTTCCTCATGTGTCATGCAAAAAATCTATTCCACCGTCACGCTTTTCGCAAGGTTGCGCGGCTGATCGATCTCGCAGCCGCGCAGCCGCGCCACGTGGTAGGCGAAGAGCTGCAGCGCCACCGCCGTCACGACCGGCGCGGTGTGGGCGCTCGTCCGCGGCAGGCGGATCACATCGCCCACGGCTTGCTCCGCCTCGATGTCGCCCTCGGTCACAAGCCCCACCACCGGCGCCCGCCGTGCCAGGCACTCCTGCACGTTGCCCAGCGTTTTCTCCTTGCCGGGGATGTCGTTCAGCAGCGCGATGACCGGCATGTTCTCGTCCAGCAGCGCGATCGGCCCGTGCTTGAGCTCCGCCGCCTGATACCCCTCGGCATGAATGTAGCTGATCTCCTTGAGTTTCAGCGCGCCTTCCAGCGCGACCGGATACAGGATGCCCCGCCCGATGAAGAACGCGTTGTTGGCGTGCGCGTGTTTCGTCGCGATCGCCGCGATCGCATCGCTCTGCGCCAGCACCTTCTCAATCATCTTGGGGATGTTCTGGATCTCCTCGCAGAACGCCCTGCCCGCCTCGCGCGACAAGCGGCGGCAGCGCCCCAGCTTGAGCGCCAGCATCAGCAGCACCGTGACTTGCGCGGTGAACGCCTTCGTCGAAGCCACGCCGATCTCCGGCCCGGCATGCAGGTAGACACCGCGCCCCGCCTCGCGGGCGATCGTAGAGCCCACCACGTTGCAGAGCCCTGCCACCAGCGCACCTTTCTGGATGCTCTCTCGCACGGCGGCCAGCGTGTCCGCCGTCTCGCCGGACTGACTGATCGCGATCACCAAATCATCGGGCCCCAGAATCGGGTTGCAGTACCTGAACTCGGCGGCCTGCTCGGGGGACGTCGGCAGATCGGCCAACCCCTCGAACAGGTATTTGCCAACCATGCCCGCATGCAGCGAGGTGCCGCACGCCACGATCACCAGCCGCTGGATCGCCGCGAGCTCGCGCGGGGCGAGGCCGAGCCCGGAGAGAACCGCCGTGCCGAGCGCCAGGTCGAGCCGCCCGCGGATCGTGTTCTGCAGGGCCGCCGGCTGCTCGAAAATCTCTTTCAGCATGAAGTGCGCGAAGCCGCTCTTCTCAGCCGCGCCGATTTCCCACTCGACGTTTGACACGGCGCGGTCGACCGACACGTTGTCGAGCGTGTAAATCTGAGGCCCGGACGCCGTCACCAGCGCCACATCGCCGTCCTGCAGGTAGATCACCTGGCGCGTATGTGCCACGATCGCCGAAACGTCGCTGGCGATGATTGTCTCGCTCTCCCCTATGCCGATCACCAGCGGGCTGCCTTTGCGCGCCACCACAATCTTTCCCGGATGCCGGGAGGAGACCACCGCAATCCCGTACGTCCCCTCGACACGCTTCAGGGCCAGCAGAGAGACGGGGGGATTGACACAACGCGGAAAAAGCCGTCAAGACGCGGCAAATCAACAAGTTACGTAAACAAAAACGCCAGATTCTGGTTTGACACAGAACCGGGCGG
Source organism: uncultured Lentisphaeraceae bacterium (assembly GCA_964480555.1). Taxonomy (GTDB): domain Bacteria; phylum Verrucomicrobiota; class Kiritimatiellia; order RFP12; family UBA1067; genus CAYZQL01. The sequence continues at coordinate 10,113 of CAYZQL010000066.1, forward strand.
TATACGGGCAGAGTGCCCTATGTTTGATACAACAATCAGGCCGTGGCGGCAAGCGTGCGCACAGGCGCGTCAGAAGGCCTCGCCGTCGCGTCGGAGGGCAGACCGGCGGCTAGTCTAGCCTGCGCCTCTGAAAGCGCAACGAACGCGGCGTAGCGGGCGGCACGAACGCCACGGAACTGCCATGGGTTGCCAGCGGTCGGCAGCAGACGGAGCGCGATCCCGTCACGCTCGCACAGACGGCGGATGCGCGTGTCGAGGATCTGAAGGCAGCACCACAGTCTTTGAACGGGCGCGTCCGCGAACTCCTCTGGCATCAATCCGGCTTGGACGTAGATCCCGGCGATGTACTCCGGCCCGACCCCGCTCGCCTGAATGAATTGCAGGTCGGTTGCAAGGCCGTTTAATACCCACCTTAGACGCCGCTCCGAGCACGCGGTGAAGTAGCCGATTGCCTCGTCGTCGTACGCGAGCACGGCGAAGCGGAGCATCAGCTCCTCGTACCCGAAAACGTGATCCACCTTCGAGGTCGACGGAGGGTATCCAGCATCGACCATGATCTGCTTGCGCCACTCGTCAAACGGGACGCCCGGCGACTCTCGGTCGTAAGCCTTACGCGCCAGCTTGAAGAACTTCGGCCTCTGTTTTTCTGTGAGCATTTTAACCCCTGTTCTGGATGATCAATTCGGTCACCCTTTGCTTGGCGTCCAGCCCGGTTGAATACGAGGTCTGCGTCTCGGTAATCCGAAACGGTTTGAAGACCTCCCGGATCTTCGGATGGTTGTTTAACGTGAGGATGAAGCGGCCCTTGATCCCGGCCAGCAGATCGGCCAGCTCCTGATACCGCTCAGCCGGGAAAGGAACCTCGTACCCTGCGACCTGCAAGTAGGGCGGGTCGATGAAGAACAGGGTTTCCTTCCGGTCGTACCTGCGGATGCAATCCATCCCGTCGAGGTGCTCAACGTTCACGCGTGACAGCCGCGTGTGAACGTCGAGCAGATCGGACTGGATTGACCCGATGTCCAGCTTCGGCGACGAGGTGGCGCTGTAGCCATACGTGCGCCCCTTGACTTTCCCGCCGAAGCTGAGGCGCTGGAGGTAGTAGTACCTGGCTGCGCGTTCGAGGTCGGTCAGGGTTTCCGGGCGCTCCATCTTGTGCCACTCGAACATCTGCCTTGAAATGATCGCGTTGCGGTAGAGGTCAACGAACGGCAGATAGTGCTTTTTAATCACCCGCCAGAATGAAACCAACTCGCCGTCCGCATCGTTTATAACTTCGCACTCGGACACATCGGGATCTTTGCCGAACAAGATCCACGCCGCGCCACAGAACGGCTCGCAATAGCAGACGTGTTTGGTCTTATGAATCATCGGGACGATGGTCTTAACCATCCGGCTCTTACCGCCCATGTAGCTGAGGGGGCTTTTCATGATGCTGTTCCTTGTGAGAGAATGGCCGCGCAACTGATCTGCCACTGGCAGCGATGCGCGGCATCGGTTATAGCGTTGGGAGCGCTGTTTCGTTTGGCGGGGTTGCAGCCCCGCTAAATCATCGCTGCTCTACTCCTGTTTGCTGTTCCGCCCCGATCATGTTGCGGGCATCGGCGAAGGCCTTCGCATACTTTCCCTTGTAGGCGTCCGCCTCGCACAACGTGATGGCAATGCGGAGCTGCTTGTCGAGGGTGCGCAAGTGGCCCGGCTTCCTCGCCGCTTCGCGTGCAAGAATGCCGATCTCGCGTTGCGCCTTGGGCCACATCGAAGCGACCTTGCTGTCTGCGGCATCATCCAGCCAGTCTTTCTTTTCGATGGCCGATGAGATATCGAACTGAATCCCGATGCGGCTGCTGAGCTGATCATTACCGTTCAGCTTGTCCATGACCTCTGGGTTGCCGATCAGCACAAACGAGACGCCCGTGTTGTCATGGAAGTCCATCAGCCAGCGGAACCCGGAAAGGTAAAGGCGCTGGGCGTTGTCGATCAGCACGCAGCGCTCGCTGCCGTTCAGCTTTCCGAACAGATAATCGGAGAGCTTCGTCTCGCGGGAGTTCCACCGCCGCATGTCGATGCCGCTGGAGATGCCGCGCATCACGTCGTACGGGCTGCCGCTGCCCTCCATCGCCGTGAAGCCGATCACCGTGCGGTGGTCTTCGAGGTACTTGCGGAAGGCCACACTCTTGCCGAACCCGGCCGGGCCGTGAACAAGGCCAATGTCAGAAGCCTCGCGAACCAGATCGAACACGCCGAAGCACGCGTCAGCGGCCTCGGTCGGGAAGTAGATATTGTCCCACGAACGTTTGCGGGCCTCGCGCTTGAGCATGTCCGCGATGCGCTCCTCAAAGCTGGCGATATCGCCCTCGGGAACGCCGTTGAGATACTTGTTCACGAACCCCTCGTTGCGCCCCAGCTTCTGACCGAGCTGCTTGAGCGTCAGGCCGTGCGACTTCTGAAAGTCGTGAAGCGCCGCCTGCGTGTCCCGGTTGAACTGAACCATCTCGTTACCACTGCTCATTGCCTGTACCTTCCTGTGTTACTGCGACGCGGGTGCTCGCCAGCGCCCGCAGCGCGTTGCCTGTTGCGTTGTTGTTACTTTTCCGCTGGCGCTTGGCGGGCTTGCGCTCCGTCAAACCAGCCAGCAGCAAATCGTTTTCCTCACGCCTGACCACCAGCTCGTCGCTGCGCTCGGCGTGGCGCTCGCGCACGCCCTGCGACTGGAGCGCGATCATCTGGGCCTGAGCCGCCTGCATCGTCTTGACCTGTTCGATGTTCAGCGGGTCGACCGCCGACCACGCCGGGGCGATCCCGAGCACGGCCCGCGTCTTGGCCTCCACGATCACGGCCTTGGACATGTCGTGGGGCAAAACGTAGAGCCCGTATTCAGACCCCGGCGCGAGGCGGCATCCGGTGCCGTCCGGCTGCTGCACGATGGCCGCGTAGCGCAGCTTCATCGCCGACCCGGTCAGGTCGCGGTCCTGAAACTCGATCAGCCCGTTGTCGCCGACGCGCACCTTGCGGTAGCAATCATCCCCGAGGAAATCGCAGACGGCCCAATGCGGCAGCCTCACGAGGTTGTCCGAATGCCGCTGCCAAACCTCCAGGGGGCTCATGCGGCGCAGGCGGTAGAGGCCGGGCGTCATCAGCGCGATCTTGCCGACCTCGCGCATCGCCTCCGGCAGGGCGCGTATGTCGCCCGCCGACCGCCAGTCGCCGCGCCCGTCAATCGACCACTCCTGAGTCATCCACTCGTTCTGCTCCCAGCCCTCGATGTCGTGGTCCTTGCGGTCGTAGATGATCTCGTAAAGGTCCGCGACCATCCTGCGGTACGCCGTGAAGGTCATCGCGCCGCCGTACCACAGCAGGTCGCGCTGATCCTGCGGCACGCGCTCCCAAACCTTGAGCACGCGCTCCGCGTACTTGTCCAGCCCGTACATCTGCTCGGGCTCGTCGACCCGGCTGAGCGCCCCCGTCTGCGCCGGTAGGTCCGCGCCCTCGTAATGGATCAGCCTGTGGCTTCCTTCGATCAGGGCCTTGGCCTTGAAGTTGCCTTTCCCCTGGGAACGGAACATGCCCTTGAGCACCTGCTGTCCCAGCACCTTCGGCTCACGGAACTTAACGGCCCCGTCCGTAAGCCGCGTGATCATGTCCTGCTCGTCCGGCGAAAGGCTGGCCGTGCCCAGCTCCAGCACGAACTGGCAGCCGTCCGGATGCCACCCCTTGTTGCACAGCACGTCGCAGACCGTCGCCTTGAACAGCGCCTTGCCGAGCCCCTCGCGCGTCCCGTCCTCGCGCAGGATCTGCGGCTTGATCCCCCAGCTTATCTTGTGCGTGGACGCCACGTCGACGCACGCGAACTCCAGCGCCCGCAGCAGCTTCCTGTTGATGCCAGGCACCGCGATCTTGAGATCATGCCACACGTCATCAAACTGGTAGATCATTCCCGGCAGCAGCCCGACGCGGGTCGAGTAGACCGAAGGGGCGAACATCCGCGCCGCCGTCGCGCCCTTGCGCATCGCCGTCAGCTCGAACCTCGTGCTCTTGAACTTGCGGACCGCGTTGCTGTAGAGCCAGCCGACCGGCGTCCAGTCGGACGGGCAGCGCTCCGGCAGGCGCTCGCCGGGGTACTGCCTGGCCCACACGTCGCGCCAAGTCCCGACGCCGGGGATGTTGACGCCCCGGCGCAGGTCGCGCAGCATGGCCCGCCACGCTGGCTTGCTGGCCCGCTGGTTCTCTTCGCAGTAGCGCTTGAATGCCTCCGCGAATCCGCGCCGCTCGTCGCTCGGCGTCTTCGGAACGCGGGCTTGGTCGATGAGGAACGTCCACGCCCGGCCGCTGGCCACCCAGCCGTAGTACTTCGCCCGCAGGCGGTCAGCCGACCAACCGCGCCGGTGCCCGTTTCTCAAGGCCCATTCCTTGCAAACGGACAGCTTGTTTGAAGCAGCGTCGATCTGCCTCATCACGTCCTCCAGGACGATGACGCTCGCCCGCTCCTCGCTCGGCAGCGCGGCGAACACGGGATTCGATAAACGGACACTCAGCGCGTTGGTTGCCATAACGGCCTCCTTCTACTTGCGGCTCTTGAACTCTTTCGCGATCCGGTCAGATGCGGCCCGCAGTCCGGACATGGTTGACTCCAGTTCCTCATCCGGCAGCAGCGCCCATGTCCCGTCCGCGATCCAATCGGCCGTCATGTTCACGATCCGCGCGGCCTCGGCAATCGCGGCCTCGACCTTTTCCTTCTTGGTCAGCGGTTTGGCGGGCTCGCTCGACTTCGGACGCGCCGCCTTGCGCTGCTGGATGAAGTCGATCAGCATCTGGCTGAACGTCTGGTCGCTCGCGGCGGGGGCCGGAGCCGCGCCGGACTTGGACTTCTTTCCTCCGCGCTTCGCAAGCGCCGCGGGCTGCGCCTCGACCGCGCCGATCTGGAGCGCCTCGGGCGCGGCCATGATCAGGTTCCCTGCAGACGCCGCGTCGAACTTGCGCAGCTCATCCCACGCCCGTTCCGGCGAGATGCCGCGTTCGATCAGGCAATCCTTGGCGCTCTTCATGTAGCCCTGCAAGGTGCGCGGGCTCTTTCCGGGGCACAGCTCCATCAGCCGCGCCTCCCACTCGCCGAACTCGCTCATGCCCTTGTAGCACAAGAGCCCGACCCCGGCACGCAACATGCAGAACCGTCCCACCTCCGCCCGGTTCAGATCCTCGCCGATGATCGTCTTCATGCTGTCCACGTCAATCGGCTGCACATCGGCAACCGTCGCCACCGCGTCATTCTTGGTCTGCTTCATTTCGCTTCGTCTTTCTTGGTTTGGTTTGGTTACGAAATCACATCCGTCTTGGGCTCAACCCAAAACGTCTCGGACTGTTTGATGCGCATCCCGTGCTGCGCGAGCACGCTCTCGGCGAGCTGATCCTTCACCGCGTCTTTGTCCACCTCTTCCTTGCTGCGCACGAACGCGGCCATGCCAGCGGCCTTCAGACTCACGATCACGCCTTCCCACGTCCACCGGTTGCTCAGCAGCGCGAGCGCCTTGTTGCCCCAGCGGAAGCCGAACAGCGCCAGCTTGGTCTCGCCGCTCTGCCGCTTGGCGGGCAGCAGCTCGTCACGGTTAGCGGTCGCGTAGGCGTCCGCCTTCTGAACGAGCGCATCTTGTTGCTGCCTCATCAGTATGATCGCCGGGTTGTGTTTCTCCATGACCGCGTTCATCTCCTCGTCGCGCAGCGCCTCGGCCGCACGCCGCTGAACCTCAATGCGGGCGATCTCGTCGCAAGCCGTCTCGAACTCTTCCCTGGTGGCGAACGCCACCGCCTTCACTCTCGTCGTCGCCATGTCTTTGGTCTCCTTGTCGCAGGCCCCTTGCAAGAGGCCGTTGGGTTAGTGTTTTTCCGGTAAATCCGGTGTTAGGCGCAACTCAGTTGCGCCTAATACGTTGTTGGGCAAAGACAGAAACGCCTTCGAGCGTTCCGCCCTTTCTTCACCCGCTTCGATGCGCATGGCCTTGCGGCAGTTACGCACCATCAGTAGCATCTTGACCCACTGACGAGACCGCCGCTCCATGTCGATCACCAGCGCATTGCACGCCTCAAGCTCACTCTCACCTACGCCAACAGCGTAAGGCTTACCGAGCTTGTCGATCATGCACAGCATGTGCCCGCTGTTGCGGTCTGGCGGTGTTCCGCCCGTCAGTATCCAGCCGTCGAACGCCTCGGCGTCCAGCCGCTTCTTTGCGTCTGTGTAGGGCTCGCTCATTTCGCACCCCACCGCTGCGCCGGCGGAACATACAACATTTTCTTGCACCGCTTGCACGTCACCTTTTTGGGGTCTTCCGTGTCGATGCTCCTGTCCGCCAGCGGTCCGCATATCGTCTGCGGGTCGAAGTCGTCCGGCACAAAATGCACCTTGCGTTTCTGTTTCTGTTTCATCTCCCATTCTCCTTTAAAAAATTGCCCAACCAATCAGCCCACCGAACCTTCGTTCGCCTCCGGCTCACTCGGCCGGTGGCTTCCCGTGTTCGGCTCTACGTGATTCCCGCATCCGCAGCAGCGCGGATCGTGGGTTTCCTGAAACGTGACGTGCTC
>CAYZQL010000067.1:0-16633 GCA_964480555.1 uncultured Lentisphaeraceae bacterium
CCTGCGCAGCGGCGGCAACCTGCTGCTGCTCGACGAGCCCTCGAACGACCTCGACATCGCCACGCTGCGCTCGCTCGAAGAGGGCATCTCCGACTTCGGCGGCTGCGTCATGGTGATCAGCCATGACCGCTGGTTCCTCGACCGCATCGCCACGCACATCCTCGCCTTCGAAGGCGACAGCAAGGTGACCTGGTTCGAGGGCAACTACGCCGATTACCACGAGCAGCGCCGCAAGCTCCTCGGCGACGCCGCCGACCGCCCCACCCGCGTCCATTTCCGCCCGCTGAAGCACGGCTAGGCGCGTTAAACGGAGCGCGCGAATACCTCTTTCTATGTGCGCCGCATGGGTGTATCCTACCCGGAATCATTCTTAGCGAAAGGAATCGCGTATGCGGAAGATCACGCGCTCCCTGTGCGGGGCGGCCTGTTTAGCGGCAACGGTTGCGTCAGCGGATGACACCGCGTTCATGAAGGGCAAGCGTTTCGCGGTCGGCGATTACACCAGCGGCAAAGTCTGCGTGGTCGAGGCCGACGGCTCTGTGAGCTGGGAGCAGAAGGCCCCCAACTGCAACGATCTCTGGATCCAGCCCGGCGGCTCGATCCTCTTCTCCACCGGCCGCGGCGTCAAAGAGGTGGCCAAAGACGGCACCGTCAAATTCGAATACAAGAGCGCGGCTGAGATCTACGCGGTGCAGCGCCTCGCCAACGGCAACACGTTCGTGGGAGAGTGCTCGTCCGGGCGCCTGCTCGAACTCGCCCCCGACGGCAAGGTCGTGAAAGAGCTCGCCCTGCTGCCCGCCGACAAGCCCGGCGGCCACGCCTATTTCCGCAACGCCCGCGTGCTCAAGAACGGCAACTACCTGGTCGCGCACTACGGCGGGCGGTACGTGGCCGAATACGCCCCGGACGGCACCGTGGCCTGGACGGTCAAAACCCCGGGCGGCCCGCACAGCGTGACGCGCCTCGCCAGCGGCAACACCCTCATCGCCTGCGGCGACAACGGCACGCCCTGCCTCATCGAAGTCACCCCGGACGGCAAGACCGTCTGGGAGCTCAGCAACCGAGACCTCCCCGACCAGCCGCTCAAGTTCCTGACCGGCTTCCAGAAGCTGCCCAACGGCAACGTGCTCATCAGCAACTGGGTCGGCCACGGCAAGTTCGGCACCGCGCCCCATCTGCTGGAGGTCACGCCCGAAAAGAAAGTGGTCTGGACGTTTGCCGACCATACGACCTTCAAGACCGTCGCCACCGTCCAGGTGTTTGCCGAAGGCGATGCGCCCCTCTGCGGCGAAGGGCTGCACTGAAAACCCGCCCGGCAAACCGGCAACGCCCTGCGGCATAAAGGACCTCGTGGTGCACGAAGCGGAACTGATCACAACAGCGGACCGGCTTGAACGGCTCGCGGGGCAGCTCCTCCATGCCGACGCCGTCGCCGTCGACACGGAGTTTTTCTGGGAGCGCACCTTTTATCCCATTCTCGGGCTTGTCCAACTCGCGACCGGCGACGGCGCCTGCTGGCTGATCGACACGGTGCGCATCCGGGACATCCGCGCGCTGGGGCCGGTCCTGGCGGCGCCTTCGGTCACGAAAGTGCTCCACGACGCGCCGCAGGACCTCGGCATTCTCGCCCGCGCCACCGGCGCCTTGCCACGCACGGTTTTCGACACGCGCCTCGCCGCTGGCTTCGCAGGCTGCGGCGCGACCTGCTCGCTGCAGGCTCTGCTGCGGGAGGCGCTGGGCATCGACCTGTCCAAAGCCGAGACCCGCTCCGACTGGCTGCGCCGCCCGCTCAGCGCCAACCAGCTCCGGTATGCGGCCGACGACGTCCTTCACCTGATCGCCCTGCGCGAGGCGCTGCTGGCCAGGTGCTCAAGCGACACCGTGCGCGGCTGGCTGAAGCAAGATCTCGAACGGCTGGATGACCCGTCCGCCTATCAGGAGCGCGACCCGCGCCTCATGTACCTGCGGGTCAAGGGCGGCGCGCGCCTCGACGCCCGGCAGCTCGCGCTCCTGCGCGAACTCGCGGCCTGGCGCGAGCAGGAGGCCCGGCAGCGCGACTGGCCGCGCGGCCATGTGCTCTCCGACGACCTGCTGGTCACGCTCGCCCTGCGCGCGCCCGCCGACCGCGCGGCGCTTGCCGGCCTGCCCGGCTTCCCGCAAACCATGCCCGGCGACGTGGCCCTTCATCTGCTGAACGCGCTCAAGCTCGGCGCGTCCGTACCGGAGGACGAGTGCCCCGCGCCGTCCGGCAACACGTTCGCCGCAAAGCGCGCGCTCAAGGCGGAGAGCGACCGGCTCCTGGCCGACATCGGCGCCGCATGCAAAGCGCATGCGATCGACCCCGCCTTGGTGGCCTCGCGTGCGGACGCCGACGCCTACGTGCAGCAACGGGACCTAGGGCTTGACGCGAAACACCCGCTCGCGAGCGGGTGGCGGCACGCGCTTGTCGGAGCGTCCTCGTCGTGAGACGACGCCGCGGACACGCCTTGGCGCCCTTTCTCCTTCTGGCTGCCGTTCACGCCGGAGCGGCGGACTGGCCGCAGTGGGGCGGCCGCAACGAGCGCAACTTCGTGGCGCAGGAAGGCCCCCTCCCCGACTCGTTCCGACCCGACCGCACCGAGACGACCAACGGCGTGCAGACGCGCGTGCCCGGAGAGAACCTGAAGTGGTCGGCACCCCTCGGCACGCAGGCGTACGTGACCCCCGCCATCGCTCACGGCCGGGTGTTTATCGGCGCGAACGACGCCAAAGTCGACCCGCGGCGCTTCGCCAGAACCAAGGGCAGCGTCTTCGACTGCCTCGACGAGGCGACGGGCAAAAGGCTGTGGCGGCTGGTCATCCCCCGGCTCAAAACGGCGAACCGGCAGTTCAACTTCGACGACCTGGACTTGGGCCTCTGCTCCTCGCCGACCGTGGACGGCGGCCGCGTCTACATCATGGGCAGCCGGGGCGACGTGCTCTGCCTCGACGTCAACGGGCAGGCCGACGGCAATGCGGGCCCGTTCACGGACGAGGGCCACTACCTGTGCGACACGCGGACGTTTCCCGACAAGCCCGGACGCTTCGCCGCCACCAACGCCCCCGCAGCTCCGGCCGCCGTTGAGCTGCGCCCGGACGATGCCGACATCGTCTGGCGCTATGATGTGCTCGAAGCGCTCGACGTCTGGCCGCAGGACGCGGTCGACTGCTCGATCCTCGTGTTTGGCGACTGTCTGTACGTCTGCACCGGCAACGGCGTGGACAGGTCTCACAAGAATATCCCGTCGCCTGGCGCGCCGAACATGATCGTGCTGGATAAGCGCACCGGGAAACTGCTGGCGGTCATCGAGAAGCCGCTGGGCACCGCGCTCTTCCACGGCGACTGGTCCTCCCCGACGCTCGCCCGGATCAACGGCAGGGATCTGGTCGTGTGGGGCGGCGGCGACGGGATCTGCTATGCGTTCGACGCCGCTTTCGAGCCCGGCACGAATGGCGCGCCCGGGGTGTTGAAAAGCGTCTGGCGGTTCGACTGCAACCCGCCGCACAACAAGGCGAAAGACGGCAAGCCGCTGCCCTACAACAAGGCGGGGCAAGGGCCCAGCGAAATTATCGCGACGCCGGTCATCGCCAACTCCCGCATCTACGTGGCCGTCGGGCAAGACAGCCGCCACGGCCCGGGCAAAGGCTGCTTCTCGTGCATCGACGCGACGGGAAAAGGCGACATCACCGCGTCCGGGAAGCGCTGGCAGCGCTTTGACGTGGACCGCAGTTTCTCGAGCGCGGCGGTGACGGCAGACGGGCTGGTCTTCATCGCCGACTACACGGGCATCCTGCGCTGCCTCGACGCGGACACCGGCGCGGAGTACTGGTCGCATGACCTCAAAGGCCGGGTCTTCTGCTCACCGTTCTGCTCCGACGGCAAGGTTTACATCGGCACCGAAGCGGGGCGGCTGACGGTGGCGGCGGCACGGCGCGAAAAGAAAATCCTGAATGAGATCCGGTTCGACGGCCCCATCTACGCCACGCCGGTGGCTGCCAACGGCACGCTGTACATCGCTTCGCAGCGCACGCTGTACGCGTTCAGAAGGCCTTAGCCCAACAGGTGGCGGACCACGTCCGCCGCCGTGTAGTCGGGCTTCTCCAGCGTGCAGAAGCGGCCGACGTTGAGAAAATCGTCGCCCAGGGTGACGATGCCCGGATCACGCGTCCCGTCCGGCAAAACCTGAGCCAAGCCGATATTCCCGAAGAGTCCGCTGCAGATGCACTTGCGTCCCACCGTATCTTCGATCTTGCCGCCTTTGGCCAAGTAAGCCTCCACAGGCTCCGCAGGGCACCGGTACCCGAGGGTGCCGTCCTCCTTGCGGTAAGGCTCTCGCAGAAAGCCCAGATCGCAGATCCTGCGGCGCGCCGCATAGACTTGCGCCTCCGAAAGCGTCCCCTCCAGTTGCGCGACCTTGAACGGGAACCCCGTCGGCGACACCAGGGGGTCCGTGAAAACGCGCCCTTGCCCGGTCAGCGCCTTGCGGATCAGCGCCAGCCGGATCTCCTCGGTAAGCCCCGACTCCACGCAGAGCGCGAACGGCGTGCCGACCTGCACGCCCGCAGCCCCTTTCTCCAGAGCCGAGCGCAGTGCCTCGGGCGAGCCGTAGGCGCCTCCCAGCCAGAAAGGCAGCCCGATCTTGCGCATCGCCGCCAAATCGACCACGTCGCGAGGCCCGTATATCGGCTGGCCGTCCTCCGTCAGATGCAGCTGGCCGCGCGGCGGCGCGTTGTGACCTCCCGCCGTCGGGCCTTCGATGACAAACCCTTCCACGCTGCCGCTCGCCCGGCGCAGCAACATCGTGGCCAGCGAGTCGGACGAGATGATCGGCAGAAAATCAGGCCGCACCAGAACCGGCAGGGCGCACCCCGCTTCGACGAACAGGGCCGGGTCGAAGACGCGCCGGCAGTCGGTCTCCGGCGTTGCGCCATGCACGCGGATCGTGTAGGTGGCGGCCTCGTACCGGGACAACACGTCCATCACGCCGGGGAACTCCGCTGGAATGCCGGCGCCCACGATCACCACGGCCACGCCCGCCAACATCGCTCCGTAAACCGAAGGCATGTGCGGCAGCTGGATCTTTTCCAAATAATTGATGCCCACCGGATTCGAGTGTCCCTCGCGCGCCAGAAAAACTTCGACGAAGTTGGAGACGATGCACAGCTCGTCGCGCCACGCGCTGTTCTTGAGCACCTGCTTCTCCGCCGGCTTGTAAGGCGCATCCGGGTTCTTGCCGCCGGGGATGAAGAGAGAGTCCAAGATGCGCTGAGCCATCTGCGGGAAGGGGAAGTGCGCCAGCGCGCGGCGGACTTCACCGCCCAAATCGCCGTCCTGAAGCCGGCGGGCCAACACCTGATCCAGCCCGGTCCCGGAAACCACGCCGAGCTGGCCGATCCGCGAAACCGCTTGCGCCAGATGCCAGTTGGACACGCCGACACCCATGCCGCCTTGGATAATTTTGGGGAACGCAATTTTCATCATACAAAAACCGATCCTTTGTCATCGCCCGCCGCCCACGAAAACCGGGGACTTCCCATCGTGACCTCGGGCAGAAACGTCCGGGCCACACTCACTCCGGCGCGCTGTTTGTCAGGTTCCGATCCATGACCATCCGGTAATATTTGATAAAACAGGCGATGATCTCCTCCTGGGTGACCTCCGAGATCGGATAGGTCTGCGGATCATCCTTGAACATGCTCTCGTATTTGACAAAACGCTGGCCCCTGTTCAGGCGGACCTCGGCCCGCGGCAAGATGCCGCTCTGCACAAAATGCTTCATCACCCGGAACGTGATCTCCTCCGCCTCGCCCGAGCGCACGCTCAGGGCCACGGAGGCCGGCGCGCGGCGCACCTGCGCGTCGCGCCCGTGCTTGGCGTTCAGTTCTTCCGCAACCTCGCCCAGCGCCGACATCGCCACCGTGTCGAGGAAAGCCTCGAAAACCGCGTTCTCCTGTTCGGCACGCGTCGACCGGGCCTTGCCGCCCAAGATACCGCCCAATTCATTCCGCCAATCCGCCATGATAGCTCCCGTTGTCGTAGTGACCGAATGCACTGTAGCACACCCGTACGCCGCACCGCAACCTTTCAGCGTGCCACGCGCGCCAGCGCCAGCCTGAGCGTGGGCAGCAGGCGCAACGCAACCTGTTCGTTCCCCGCGCGGTTCGGATGGTCGGTCTCATCCCAATACGGCGGCAGCCGGTTGGGCTTCACGTCCACCTGCATGTTGGGCACATACAAGGCGCCGTTCGCTTCGCAGACCGAACGCTCCATGTGCGCGATCTGCCGAGCGAACTCGTACCGCCCCGGCTCAAACTCGACGCACGTCTCCTCCCAGAACTGCCGGTCCCCGAAGCAGCTCGCCACCACCACCTGGATGTTCTTGGCGCGCGCCTCACGCACCATCGATTCCAGGTCGGCGGCCAGCTCTTCGACCGGTCGCTCGCGCCGCCAGAAATCGTTTGCCCCGAGCGCGATCAGCACCATGTCGGGGCCGCGGCCGATCACGTCGCGCTCAAAGCGCGCACGCCCTCCTTCCAGCGTGTCGCCGCCGATGCCCGCGTCGATCACCTTCACATACGGCAGGGCGCGCGCGAGCCAGTCGCTGTAGTGCCCGCCCGGGCCGCCGCAGGAGGTCAGGCTGTCGCCCAAACAGACCAGCACGGGACGGCGGTCGCGCACGCCCAGATAAACCACAACGGCCGCAAGGCAGAACCCCGCAGCCGACAGTGCCAGCATGACCGATCGTTTCATCGCACGCGTTCCTTCTGAAAAGCCTTCGTTTCGTTGCCTCCTGTTGTACCAAAAAACACAGGTCGGCGAAAGCGAAAGCGGAAACAAACCGGGCCGCTCAAAAGCGGGCGCGCGCGCGGAACGTCAGCCGATCCCCTCGAAAAGCGCGGTCGAGAGATACCGCTCGCCCGCGTCCGGCAGGATCACCACGATCACCTTGCCCGCGAACGCCGCTTCCTGCGCGAGCCGCACCGCCGCCAAGGCGGCCGCACCGGAAGAGATGCCGACCAGCAGCCCCTCCTCCCGCGACAGCCGCTGCGCGAACGCGATGGCCTCCCCGCCCGTCACCCGCTCAACGCGGTCGAGCTGCGAAAGGTCCAGCGTGTCGGGAACGAAGCCCGCGCCGATGCCCTGAATCTTGTGGGCGCCGGGCTGGACCGGCTGGCCCGCGAGCGTCTGCGTGATGACGGGGCTTTCCTCCGGCTCCACCGCGACCGTCACGATCGGCTTTTTTGCGGTCCGCTTGAGAAACCGCGACACGCCGGTGATCGTGCCGCCCGTGCCGACGCCCGCCACGATCACATCCACCGCGCCCTCCGTGGCCTCCCAGATTTCCGGTCCCGTCGTTTTCTCGTGGATCGCGGGGTTGGCCGGGTTCTTGAACTGCTGCGGCATGAAATACTTGGCGGGGTCGCTCGCGACAATCTCCTCCGCCTTCTTGATCGCACCCTTCATGCCGTCCGCGCCCGGCGTGAGCACCAGACGCGCGCCCAGCGCGGCCAGCACGCGGCGGCGCTCGATGCTCATGGTCTCGGGCATCGTCAGCGTCAGCGCGTAGCCGCGCGCGGCGGCCACCGACGCCAGCGCGATGCCCGTGTTGCCGCTGGTCGGCTCGACGATCTCGCCTCCCGGCTTCAACAAGCCCCGCGCTTCCGCATCAAGAATCATGGCGGTCCCGATGCGGTCTTTGACCGAATACGCCGGATTGCGCGCCTCCAGCTTGGCATACACCGTCGCCTGGGCGTCCCCGGTCACCCGGCTCAGCCTCACCAGCGGCGTGTGACCGATGGACAGCGAAAGATTCTCGAACTTTCCGCCGTGCTCTTTTGAACTGCTCATACGAACCTTCTTTCTCTCAGCGTTGAGCGTTTCAGACGGACGACCGCCGGCTCGCTTGAAGGGCCTGGTCGATGTCCGCCTGGATGTCTTCGATGTCCTCCAGCCCGACCGACAGGCGGATGAAGTCCGCCGTCACGCCGGTGGAGACCTGCTCCTCGGAAGTGAGCTGCTGATGGGTGGTCGATGCCGGGTGGATCACCAGCGACTTGGCGTCGCCGATGTTCGCCAGATGTGACAGCAGCTTCACGTTGTCGATGAAGCGTTTGCCCGCCTCGCTCCCGCCTTTGATGCCGAAGCCCACGATGCCGCCAAACCCCTTCTTGAGGTATTTCGCCGCCACCGCATGGTTCGGGCTGTCCTCGAGGCCCGGGTAATTCACCCACGCCACGAGCGGGTGGGCCTTCAGCCACCGGGCGATCGCCAGCGCATTCTCGGAATGGCGCGCCTGCCGCAGCGGCAGCGTCTCCAGGCCGAGCAGGAATTCGCGGGCGTTGAACGGGCTCAGCACCGCGCCGGTGTCGCGCAGCAGCGTCACGCGGATCTTCAGGATGAAGGCCACGTTGCCCATTCCCGGCACATTTCCCAAGGCGTCCCAGTAGGCGAGGCCGTGGTAGCTCGGATCGGGCTCCGTGAACTCCGGGAACTTGCCGGTGTTCCACTGGAACTTGCCCGAGTCCACGATCACGCCGCCGACCGAGGTTCCGTGCCCGCCGATGTACTTCGTGGCCGAGCTGACGATGATGTCCGCGCCCAGGTCGAAGGGGCGCACCAGCCCCACCCCGACCGTGTTGTCCACGACCAGCGGGATGCCCGCCTCGTGCGCGATCTTGGAGAGCGCCTCAAAGTCCGGCACGTCCAGCTTCGGGTTGCCGATCGTCTCAACGTAAACCGCGCGGGTCCTGGGCGTGATCGCCTTGCGCACCGCCTCCGGGTCGCGCGAATCCGCGAACACCACCGTGCGCCCGAGCTTCGGGAACGTGTGGTGGAAGAGCTGATACGTCCCGCCGTACAGGTTGTTGCCCGCCACGATCTCGTCGCCGAGCCGCGTGATCGCCAGCAGCGCGTAGGTGATCGCCGCCTGACCGGACGCCGTCGCCAGCGCGCCCGTGCCGCCCTCCAGCGCCGCCACGCGCCGCTCGAACACGTCCGTCGTGGGGTTCATCAGCCGCGTGTAGATGTTGCCGAACTCTTTCAGCGCAAAAAGATTCGCCGCATGCTCGGAACTCTTGAACACATACGAAGCCGTCTGGTACAGCGGTACCGCCCGCGACCCGGTGGTCGGGTCCGGGACCTGCCCTGCGTGCAGGGAAAGCGTGTGAAGTCCTTGGGGTGTGTCGCTCATGTTCATGCCTCCTCTTGGTTGCCCGGACGGCTAACGGATTTGCCGTATTTCGTTTGAAACACTAGTTTGTCTAGTTGTTATGTTTACAATATAGACAATCCGACGCCGGCCGTCAAGGGCCCCTTGAAAATAATCTTCTGATCCCGCCGCCGTACCGCTCAGAACGCGGACTCCGCGCTCAGCATAAGGCTGCCGCCGAAGCCGAGGTCCGAGAAGCCGCAGAGCACCGTGATGTTATTCCTGATATGCAAATTTAGAGCATCTATAAGGAAAACCTTGGATACGTCGTAATCCTTTAAAAAGGACACGAAATATAATATGTTCTTTTTGGTTGAAAGTTGATTCTGCAAATTGAAAGCATGTTCAACAATTCCTTGGTTAAGGTATAAACGCTATGAAACACTTCTCGAAGCTTACGATCCCGAATCCCACCGACCTCGTTTTCGGGCGGGCGCCTCACCCCGTTCACACCCGCAGCGGAATGGTCATTGGCGGCGGCGACGTCTACCCTGAACTGAACTTCACCCTGCCGCCGATTGAGATCAACGAGGCGAACTGGCCGGGCATCCGGAGGCAGTATCAGGAGATCGTCGGCTCGGCCACGCTGCGGGCCGCAGAGCTCGGCGCGCCGGGACTGGTGGTCGAATTCGAGACGCTCCCCCCGATGTGCGAACGCCCCGAATGGGGCATCGAGCTCGCGCGCGTCCTGATGGAGGGCCTGAAAGAGGCCGAGGACAAACACGGCCTGAAAGGCGTGCTCCGCATGACGCCGAACGACCTGCGCGAAATGAGCCGCCCGCCCCGGATGCGCAGCGGCGCGCTCTATGACCAGATGATGGCGACGTTCGAAGGAAGCGCCGCCGCAGGCGCCGAACTGCTGAGCATCGAGTCGACGGGCGGCAAGGAGGTGTGCGATGAGGCGCTGACCACCTGCAACCTGCCCCAGGTCCTCTTCGCCCTATGCACGCTGGGCGTGCGCGACATGCGTTTCCTCTGGACGGAGCTGAAAAAGATCGCCGACCGGCACGGCGTCTTCTGCGCGGGCGACACCGCCTGCGGCTTCGGAAACACCGCCATGGTCTTGGCGGAAAAACAGTACATCCCGCGCGTGTTCGCCGCGGTCGTGCGGGCCGTGAGCGCCGTGCGCACGCTGGTCGGATACGAGTGCGGCTGCGTCGGCCCCGGCAAGGACTGCGGTTACGAGAACGTCTACCTCAAAGCGATCACCGGGTGTCCCATGGCGATGGAGGGCAAAACCTCCGCCTGCGCGCACCTGAGTCCTCTCGGCAATATCGCGGGCGCCGTTTGCGACACTTGGAGCAACGAGTCCGTGCAAAACGTGAAGCTGCTCGCCGCCATGGCGCCGACCTGCTACGCGGAACAGCTCATCTATGACTGCCGGCTGTTCAACACCGCTTCCCGGCACGGGCCTGCGGCCGCCCTTGCGCTGCGCGACTGGCTGGTCGAGAGCGACGCGTCCGCCGACCCTCAGGCCTGGGTCTTGAGGCCGGATGTCGCCGTGGACATCGCGCAGTCGATCGTGGCCGCCGAGGACCACTACGCCGCCGGCCGCGCAGCCGCCGCAACGGCCCTGAAAAGCCTGCGCGCCGCGCACGCCGCCGGACGGCTCCACATCGCCGACCGCGAGCAGGTCTGGCTGGACACCATGGACGAGTCGCTGGCGGCCCTGCCGAACGATGAGTCGCGCTTCATCGACCAGATGCTCGCGGAGGTGGACACGTCGCGGTTTATCCTTGCCGAATACGGACTCTGAACGCCTCCCGCCAAAAGCCTCCCTCCTAAGAACTGAAACGCCTTTTAGGGAGGCCCCTCGCATCGAAAACCACTCGGTCTACTGCTTGCTCAACCACTTGCCCGAGCTACTCCCGCACGGCCTTGAGCGGCTGGCGCGAGGCGTCCACCTTCACCGCGAAGCCCTGCGGCGCATCGACGCGGTAAAAGAGGGTGTCGCCGGCCTTGCGCCAGCTCACCTTGACCGCGCCGGAGCCGACCGGCATGGACCCGGAGCACGTCTGCAAAGGAACGTCGGCAAAACCGAGCTCGACCCGCTTGTTGGACCGGTCCACCGAGCGGATGCCCAGCACGTCCCGGAAGAGCAGCCGCTCCACGTGGCTGGCGAAGCCGTGGCAACAGCTCGCGCTCGTGTCGTCGTGCTCCCAAAGCGTGCCCGTGAGGTCCGCCATCTTCAGAAAATAGCCCTTGGTCTCGTTCAGTATCTGCGCGGTCAGCCCCTGCCGCGACAGCAGCTCGAGGCGCAGGTAATTGCCGACGAACGCGTTGGCGAAGTGGACCTCCGGGTACTTTTTCGTCGCGCGCCGGTCCGGCCCGAAATCGGCCCGCAGCGTCTCCCACAGCGCGGCGTGGGTCTGCGGCGAGGCGGTGTGGAAGAAGAAGGCGTAGTACTGACAGGTCTCCGTGCGCTCGCCCGAAAGCTTGAGCGTGCCGTCCGCCTGCCGCTTCGCGTTGTCCACAAAGAACGTGCCGTCGAACGACTGCTTGCGGATCGTCGCGCGCATCGCCTCCGCCTCGGCCTGCAAATCGGGCCGGCCGTACATCCGCGCCGCACACGCGAGCACCTCGGCGTAGGTCATGTTGGACGGGTAGCTCACGTCCTGCACCAGCCGGTTGGCGCGCGACCACTCCACAAAGACCCAGGACGGAAGCTTCTCCAGCAGGCCGTCGCTGTTCTTGTACTTCTTGAAAAACTCCAGCAGCGCCAGCACGCGCGGCTTGAGCGCCTCCACCGTGGCGCGGTCGCCGCTGCGCTGCAGATACTCGTCGAGCTGAAGCACGAACCACATTGCCCAGTTGGGAATGTAGACGCCGTCGTTGTGGTCGGCCGGATAGCACATCGGCAGCATGCCCTCGGGCAGATGCTCGAACGCGGGCGGCAACAGGAAATTCTGGAAGAACATCCGTTCCATCTCCGTGTCGCCGCACAGGTCGGACGCCACGCGCCCGATGAAAAAGCTGTCGCAAAGCCAGCCCGCGCGCTCGCGCGAGGGACAGTCGGTGAAGACATCCACCGCGTTCTGCTTGAAGGAGGAGCGCGCGGCCTCGAAGATCCGGTTGAGCGCCGCGTCCGGGCACGCGAACACGGCGCGGTCCGCAGCCGGGTTCACGTATTCGCGGAAGTGCAGCCCGGCAACCTCGCACGCCCCGCCCGCGGCGATGACCTTGAGATAGCGCAGCGTGTAGGGCTCGAAGCATTCGACGCGGTACGTGCCGGCCGCCGTCAAGTCATAGGTCACGACGTTGCAACAGCTCAGGCGGGTCACGCTCACGTCCTCGCCGGCCAAGATCTCGTCGAACACGAAGTGGACGCGGACCGGCGCGTCGCAGCGCAAGGTCGCGCCGAAGAAACCGGAGTTGTTCCGCCCGAAGTCGATGAGGCTGAACCCTCCGTCCGCCAGCGCGATCCGGCTCTGCGCGTCGAGCGGCCGGTCCGTCCGCTCTTTGGCGGCCGTCTCCAGCCGCTGCACCTCGTAGAACGGGAGCGACGTCAGCTCCGACTCGGGATAGCCCGCGAGCTTGGGCCCGATGTTCTTGATGGTCCGGTCGGGCAGCACCGCCAGCTTCTGCGCGGGAAGCGCGCCGCCGCCCAGCCACGCGCCCGACGCGGGGGTCAGGCGGTAGACCTCGGAGAAGGGGCGCTGGAAGCTGTAGCGCTGCACCTTCTGCACGCGGCTGTCGAGCGCCTGCGCCTCAAACGCCGCACCCTCGCCCGCCGTGGAGGCCAGCACCGCGGAGCCGGACACCACCTCGGCCTGCAGGAACGAGGGCTGGTCGATGAAATAATAGCTGTTGGCGTTGTATCCGGCCACCTCGATCGCGATGACGTTCGGCCCCGCCTTGCAGCGCCCCTTCAGCGGCCACTCGTCCACGCGGTAGAACCCGTGCGGCCCGCGCGCCGGGCCGTACCCCAGGAACTCGCCGTTCACCGAGAGGCGGCAGATCGTCGAGCCGGTCACGCGCACCACCGCGGCCTCGGCGGCCGTGCCGTCCACCGTCGCGCGGAACCCGACGAAGAGGTTGCGCTCTTTCTCGCGCCCCTCCAGCCACACGGGCCTCGCAGAAACGAATGCCTCGGCCTCACGCTTCTCCGCGCGCGTTTCAACGACCGATTCGCACCCGACAATCCCCAGCACGGCCAACAGAAAGATCACCCGCACGACACCCTCCTTCATTTTTGGCCATCTTCGTAACCATTCGCGCCGCCCGCGCAATCGAGCCGCCGTGGTTACGCCAGCCCGTACTCTTTGCTGTTCACCGGATCGGAGACCAGCACAGTGCGGTCGGACACGGCGGCCCGCAGCAGCGCCTGCTCGTCCTCCGGCCCGGCCAGCGGAAGAGCGACCTGCCCGCCGCCCGCCGCCGAACGCTGCAGCGCGGCCATGATCTCGAAGCCCTTGTAGGCGGACTCGAAGCGGCACGGGTGGGCGCGCGTGCCGTCCAGCCAGTCGGCCATGTCCTGAATGTAAGGCGGCATGTCGGTCTCGTAATTCATCGCGCCCTCACCGCTCTGGAAGCCGTCGCGCCGCGTGACCGCGCGCCAGCCGCCGTTGGTCAGCACTTCGGCGAACCCCTCGGTGCCCTGCACGCAGATGCGGTTCTTGCCCCACCACTTCGCCACCTCGGGCTGGTCCGGCGCACCTGCGCCGGCCTCGAAATAGCCGCGGATGCCGCCTGCGAACTGGACGACCCCCGCGATGAAGTCCGGCGAAGGATGGTTGTCCGCGAACTTGCCGCGGCCCGCCGCCTGCGCCATGGCCCACTGCGCCTCGGGCTCGCCCGCGTACCAGCGGCCGTAGTCGATCATGTGGCTGAGCATGTGGGTCATCCAGCCGGTCGCGGTGGCGGTGACCGTGTGGATGCGGCCGAGCGCCCCGCTGTCGGCGATCGCCTTGACGGCGCGGTAGTGCGCCCCGTAGCGGTGCTGGTGGCTGACGACCGCTTTGACCTGGGCCGCGTCCAGCAGGCGCTTCATCTCGAACGCCTCCG
This sequence comes from uncultured Lentisphaeraceae bacterium, assembly GCA_964480555.1. Lineage (GTDB taxonomy): Bacteria > Verrucomicrobiota > Kiritimatiellia > RFP12 > UBA1067 > CAYZQL01. The sequence continues at coordinate 14,232 of CAYZQL010000067.1, forward strand.
TGCTGGTGAGCGCGACGGGCTTTTCAAACGCGACGAGCTTGGCGCCGCTCGCCACGGCCGCCCGGATCAGGGGCAGGCGCAGCGCGGGAAGCGTGCAGAAGCAGAAGACGTCGGGCTTGACCGCCGCCGCGAGCTGGGCGGCGTCGGTGCCGGTCGCCGGGTTGCCGAGCTTGGCGGCGGCGGCCTCGAGGCGCGCCGGATCGATGTCGCAGATTCCGGCGACCTCGAACCGCGGATTGGCGTGGAAGGTGGTGGCGTGATGCATGCCGCGCTTGCCCATGCCGACGACGACGACGCGGTATTTCTTTTGATTCATGGGAGACCCTTTCGAGAAGTTCGACTGCTGCGCAACGGAAGCCGGAATGTAGGAAAAGACAGGCAGGGCGCGGATTCTGTGCGACCGCGCCCCGCCCTGCCAGGATCAGGCGCAGGGCACCGACTTCCGTGAGCCCTGAACCCTGACCCGTTTCATCGCCGTGCGATTACGCGTTCGCCTTGTCCCACTCCAGAACCTTGGCGACCACGAAGTCGACCTGCTCGGCGGTGAGTTCGGGGAACATCGGCAGCGTGACGACGCACGCCGCATTCTTCTCAGCCTCCGCGACCGAGCCGACGATGCGGGCGCCCTTGCCCCACGGATACCCCTCCTGCTTGTGGATCGCGATGGAGTAGTGTGTCTTCGCGTCGATGCCGTTCTCGTTCAGGAACTTGACCAGCGCGTCACGCTTGGCGGGATTCTTGGTTTCGATGGCGTAGAGGTGCCACACGTGGCGGTAACCGGGAACGGCATAGGGCAAGGTGACCGCCTTGCACCCCTGCAGGCCGGCGGTGTAGCGCGCCGCCCAGCCGGCGCGGGCCTCGGAGTACTCCTTCAGGTGCTTCAGCTTCGCGCTGAGCACGCCGGCCTGGATGTCGTCGAGACGGCTGTTGAACCCGAAGGAGTGGTGGTCGCGCTGTGTCGAGCCGTGACTCCGCAACTTGCGCACCTTGGCGTTGATCGCGTCGTCGTTGGTGCAGATCGCGCCGCCGTCGCCGAAGCAGCCGAGGTTCTTCTGGATGATGAAGCTCGTGGTCACGGCGGCCGAACGGTCGCCCTGGCGGAACGTGTCGCCGCGCCCGTCGATGGCCTGGGCGTTGTCTTCGACCACCTTCAGGTTGTGCTTCTCGGCGATCGCCCAGATGGCGGGCATGTCGGCGCACTGGCCATACAGGTGCACCGGGATGATGGCCTTGGTCTTCGGCGTGATGGCCGCCTCGATCTTCTTCGGGTCGATGCAGCGGGTTTTCGGATCGCAGTCCACGAACACCACCGTGGCCCCCACCACCCACACGGCTTCCGCCGTCGCGAAGAAGGTGTTGGGATGCGTGATGACCTCGTCGCCCGGGCCGATGCCGAGCGCCATGAGGGTCAGCCAGATCGCGTCCGTGCCGTTGCCCACGCCGATGGCATGCTTCATCCCCGTGTAGGCGGCCAGCTCTTTCTCGAATTGGTCACCCATCGGCCCCAGCACAAACTTGCCGCTCATCAGCACCTGATTGATCTTGGCGTCGATCTCGCTCTTGATGTTCTGGTACTGCTGCACGTGCCCGTAGAATTCAACCTTCATCTCTCTCTCGTCCTTTTCTCAGCGCTCTGCGCTGTTGTTATTGCCTGCGGCCGGGCTGCCCTTATATCCGCCTCCCTGGCCGCGCCCTTCAATTAAAAACCCATTACTGTTCTATTCAACATACCCCATTAAGGCGAGCCTGTCAACCCGGCGAAAACAGCAATACGGGCGCAGCGCCGTTCTGATGAGGTCGTTGCTTCATAAATGCCAAAATCAGAACTGCTGACTTGACACACCCTTCCCTTTGGATTAGTCTTTTTAACCATTCAAGCACTCATCAGCGTGGTGCCTGTCAAACAACCCGGAGTATAACGATATGGAATTGGTGATTCAGCCTGATGCCGAACGTGCCGCCCGCCTGGTGGCCGCCTTGATTGCCAAGGCCCTCCGTGCCAAACCGCATCTCGTGCTCGGGCTGGCCACGGGGCGTACCATGGAGCGCGTCTATCTGCATCTTGTCAAAATGCACCGCGAGGAGGGGCTGGATTTTTCCCTGTGCCGCACGTTCAATTTGGACGAGTACATCGGCCTGCGGCCGGAGCACCCCGGCTCCTACCGCTACTACATGGACGAGCATCTCTTCAACCACATCAACATCGACCACCGCAACACCTTCCTGCCGGACGGCATGGCGGTTGACGTGAAGGCCTCCTGCCTCCGCTACGAGGAGCGCATCCAGGAGTTCGGCGGCATCGACCTCCAGCTTCTCGGCATCGGCGCGGACGGGCACATCGGCTTCAACGAGTCGCTCTCCGCCCTGCGCTCGCGGACCCGCGAAAAGGCGCTGGCCCCGTC
>CAYZQL010000068.1:0-16599 GCA_964480555.1 uncultured Lentisphaeraceae bacterium
TCCGGTCCGACAGCGTGGTCTTGCCGTGATCGATGTGCGCGATGATGCAGAAATTCCGGATGTTATCGAGTGTCTGTTCCATCAAAATCTTTGTTAACCGTTTATCGTTTCACGTTGCTGTCGGTCTCGCGTCTCACAGGAGGCACACACGGTCGGCGAACCTGTAACGTCTAACCTGTAACCTGTACCCCTCAACCTGTAACTCTCAGCCTCTCCTCACACACGCCGCGCATCTGCGCCACCGCCGCGCCCATGTCCTGTTGCTTGAACAGGAAACTGCCGGCCACGAACTGGTTCGCGCCGTGCTCCGCGCAGAGGGCCGCCGTCTCGAAATTGATGCCGCCGTCGACCATGATGTCCAGCCCGCCAAAGCCGCGCGCGGCCGCATGCTGCCGCAGCGCGGCGATCTTCGGCAGCACCTCGCCCATGAACGCCTGCCCGCCGTAGCCGGGGTTGACCGTCATGAACAGCACCTCGTCGCACAGCGGCACGTACGGGTACAGCGCCGTGACGGGCGTCTGCGGCCGCGAGACCAGCCCCGAGCGCACGCCCCGCCTGCGGATGGCCGCAAGCCCCTGCCACACATCGCAGTCCGCCTCCACGTGGATCTGCAGCGCCTGCGCGCCTGCGTCGATGAACCGCTCCAGATACAGGTCGGGCCGGGTCATCATCAGATGCACGTCGCGGAAAAGCCCGGGAGAGACCCGCCGCGCCAGCGCCACCATGTCGGGCCCGAAACTGAGGTTCGGCACAAAATGCGCGTCCATGATGTCGAGGTGCAGCGCGTCCGCGCCCGAGGCCGCTACCCGGCGGATCTCATCGGCCAGACACCCGTAGTCCGCCGCCAGCAATGAGGGAAGAATCTGAACCTTCATAGGCGCAACAGTATAAAGGAACGCGCGGGGCAATGCAAATGCCGCGTTGAGAGCTGTTTGCCGTCGCTGAAGAATCCCAGCGTGGCGCGTCACGACTTCCGGAAGAGCGGCGGCACGAAGGCGGCCAAGATGAGCACTCCCCCCGCCGATAGCGTGGCCGCGTTCACGGGCTCGCGGAACAGCCACAGCGAAACCAGCACGCCCAAAGGGATCTTGACGTTGTTCATGACCGCCAGCACGCCGGAGGAAACCCGGCGCGCGCCGCTGTTCCAGAGGAAGTAGCTCAGCCCGGAGACGAAGACCCCCAGATAGAGCAGCACCCCCACCTGCCGGGCCGACGGGCACGGCGCAAACCGGACCGCGTCCCACACGCCGAACGGCAGCAGCGCGGCCAGACCGCCGAGATACAGCCAGAAGAACACCTGACGATCGGACAAGGGACATCCCGACTTTCGCAACACCTCGCGATAGGCGAGCTGCCCCAGCGCAAAACAAAGGTTCGAGGCCTCGACCAGCAGAAAGCCCGTCAAGGGCGCCTCCGACGCGACGCCCTTCCAAAGGATCACCCCCGCGCCGACGACCGACAGCAGGGCCGCCAGCAGGTTCGCGCCGTGAAAGGTCCGGCTGAGCAGGTCGCTCACCACAACGACATACACGGGCGTCATCACGGTGAACAGCGCGACCTCGTGCGATTTGAGGTGGCGGAAGCTGCTCATGTAGGCGAGCGACATCAGCCCGAACTGCACCGTGCCGATGCCGAAAAGCGCCGCGCCCGTCTTCGGCGGCACGCGCCGCGCGAACGGCAAAAAAACGGCGGCGGCCACCGCCAGCCGCACGGCCGCGAGCCAAGCCGTCGGCAGCCCGGCCAGCTGGCTGCCGATCAGCCCGAACGAGAAACTCCAAATGACGGACGCCAAAAACAACTGCCACATGCCCCACTTTGTACCAAAACTGCCGCCCGCGACGCGAGTTCATTTGACAGCCCGGAGCCGTAAACGCGATAATGGCGGCAACAGACTAAGGAGGCGCGGATGATCTCGTACAAACTGGTGATGCCCGAACACATGAATCAGTACGGCGTCCTGTTCGGCGGCAACCTGCTGAAGTGGGTGGACGAGACCGCCTGGATGGCCGTCAGCACCGATTACCCCGGCTCGCGCTTCGTGACCATCGGCATGGACCGCGTCGAGTTCAAAAAAGGCGTGACCGGCGGCTCCATCCTGCGGTTCGAGATCACCCGGCAACGCGTGGGCAGGACCTCCGTGACCTACGGCGCGGCGGTGTCGCGCCGCGAGCTGCACCAGAGCGACGAGGTCACCATCTTCACGACCGACATCACCTTTGTCCGCGTGAACGAACAAGGCGTGAAAATCCCGGTCCTCGATTAATGGATTTTCGAATTGCCGCCGAGACCGAGTCCGGGATTGACAACCCCGCGTCCGGCCGCGACAATCGTGGCCTTTCAAACACCCGACAAAGGAGCTTGCCATGCCGACCGTTCTGGACCGCGTCGCCGAATTCGGCGTCGTCCCCGTCATCGCCATTGATTCCGTCGCCCACGCCCTGCCGCTCGCGGACGCGCTGCTGGCCGGAGGGCTGCCGGTGGTCGAGATCACCTTCCGCACCGCCGCCGCCGCCGAAGTCATCCGCCTTCTCGCCAAAGAGCGCCCAGCCCTGATCGTCGGCGCCGGCACCGTCCTCTCCCCCGAAACGGTTCAGACCGCCGTTGACGCGGGCGCGCGGTTCGCGGTCGCCCCCGGCCTCAACCCGCGCGTCGTGCTGGCCGCGCAGGAGCTCAAGCTGCCGTTCGTGCCCGGCATCGCGAACCCGTCCGACATCGAGGCCGGACTGGAGCTCGGCTGCAAGCTGCTCAAATTCTTCCCGGCCGAAGCGCTCGGCGGCACCAAGCTGCTGTCCGCCCTCTCCGCGCCCTACAAGCACACCGGCGTGCGCTTCATGCCCACGGGCGGCGCCTCGCCCGCCAACTTGGCGACCTACCTCAAAATCGACACCGTCGCCGCGGTCGGAGGCACGTGGATCGCCAAGAAAGAGGATATGGCCGAAGGCCGGTGGGACGCGATCGCACAGCGCTGCCGCGAGGCCCGCGCCATCGTCGCGGCGGCCCGCGGCCAAAAGACCTAGGGAGACCGGCCGTTACTCCGTCAGTTTGACCAGATAGTCCAGCCACGCCTCCATGCCAAAGCCGGTCTTGGCGCTGAGTTCAAAGATGAATACGCCCGGGCGCACCTGGCGCAGGGCGGCGCGGCACGCGGCCGCGTCCCAGTCGAGATGCGGCACCAAGTCCATCTTCGTCAGCACGGCGACCGGCGCGGTCGAGAAGAGCGTCGGATATTTCACCGGCTTGTCCTCTCCCTCGGTCGTCGAAAGCAGCGCGATCTTGAAGTTCTCCCCAAGGTCGAACGCCGACGGGCACACGAGGTTACCGACGTTCTCGATGAAGAGCAGCTTGACGCCGTTATCCGCGAGTTCGGGCAGCAGCCTGCCCACCTGTTCCGCGTCGAGGTGGCAGGAGTTGACGGTCTCGATCTGCCGCACCTCCGCGCCCTTGCCCTGCAGCCGCCGCGCATCGTTGTCGGTGCGCTGGTCGCCCGTGATCACGGCGCACGACACCTTGCCGCGCAGCCCTTCCAGCGTCCGCTCCAGCAGGTAGGTCTTGCCCGTTCCCGGCGAGGAGATCAGATTGACCGCCACAACGCCGTGCGCCTTGAGCCAGGCGCGGTTCCGCTCGGCCTGCTCGTCGTTCCGCGACAGGATCTTCTGCTGGATCTCCACCGTCCGCGTTTCGGACGTGACCGGCGCGACGTGCTCATGGGTGTGCTCGTGGGGAAACTCCTGAGGATGCGCATGGGGGTGCGCATGCTCTTGCCCGTGAGTGTGCGCATGCGAATGCACAACCCCGTTATGAGAATGGATGTTGGGATCAACTCCGCAACCGCAATCTTTGCACATGATGACCTACCTTTCGTCGATTTCAAGTTCAACCGTTTTGATAGTGAGCTCGCGGCCCGCCGAAAGCTCGACCTCTCTCGAGCCGCACGCCGCGCAGCCGATGAGCGCAGCATCGGTCTGCGCCTCCTGCCCGCAGGCCCGACACGTCACGCGCGCCGCGACCGGCTCGACGACCAGCTCGGCGCCGTCCGCCACCGTGCCCTCCGCCACCAGCGGAAACAGGGAGCGCAGCGACTCGGCATCCACGCCGGACAGCGCCCCGACCGCGATCACGACCCGCACCACGCGCGACGCGTGCTCTTTCGTGGCGGCCGTCTCGACCTGTTCGACCAGCGCCTGTGCGATGGAAAGTTCGTGCATGGCAGAGTGTCTCCTGGTTTCGGGGTTCAGCAGATTCGCGGCAACAGCTCGCCGCGCGGCACGTCGACCAGGCGCCGTCCGCCCGTCACCGTTTCCATCACCACGCGCCCGTTGTCGCGGGTCACGGCGCCCAGGCACACCGCCCCCGCGCCCTCGGACAGCGTGCGCCAGCGCTTCAGGATCTCCGGCGCCGCCTCGCGGTCGCAGAACAGCAGCAGCCGCCCCTCGGACGCCGCGTGCAGCGGGTCGATTCCCAGCATCTCCGCCACGGCGCGCGTGGCCGGCGCCAGCGGCAGGTCGCGCTCTTTGAGCAGGATGCCGATCTCGCGCCCTTCCACAATCTCGTTCAGCACCGCCGCCACGCCGCCGCGGGTCGGGTCGCGCATGAAGCGGACCGCAGCGCCGAACTCGCGCACCGCCGCCACCAGCCGGTGCACCGACCCCGTGTCGCTCACGGGCCCGTTGATGAAATCCATGTTCTGCCGCGCCGACATCACCGCCATGCCGTGGTCGGCCAGCGTGCCGTTGATCAGCACGCAGTCGCCCTCGCAGATCCGCTCCTGCCCCAATGCGAAACAGGGCAAGGCCAGACCGATCCCCGCCGTGTTGACGTACAGCCCGTCCCCCTGCCCGCGCGCCACGACCTTGGTGTCGCCGGTCGCCACCGTCACGCCGCACGCGTCGGCCGCCGCGCGCACAGAGTCCAAGATCCGCCCCAGCACGCTGAAGGGCAGCCCCTCCTCGATGATCAGCGCCAGCGAGAGCCACTTCGGCTCGCCGCCGCAGACCGAGAGGTCGTTCACCGTTCCGTGAACCGCCAGATGCCCGATGTTGCCGCCCGGGAACTCCAGCGGCTGCACCACGAAGCTGTCGGCGGTGAAAATCAGCCGCTCGCCCGGCGACGGCAGCGTCGCGCCGTCGGGCAGGCCGCGCAAAGGGCCGCTGCCGAAGCGCGTCACGATCTCGTTTTCGATCAGCTCGCGCGTGAGGCGTCCGCCGCCGCCGTGCGCCAATTGGACAACCGTGTCAGCGCTCACTTGCCGCCTCCTTGCCGCTCGTCGCGCAGCGTGTACTTGAAATAGGCCGCGCACGTGCCCTCCGCGCTCACCATGCAAGGCCCGACCGGACGGTCCGGGGTGCAGACCTTGGCGAACAGGGGGCACGCCGTGGGGCGCAGCTTGCCCTTGATGACATCGCCGCACCGGCAGCCCGCGTGCTGCCGGCCGACCCGCACCGGCGTCCCGAACTTCCTCTCCGCGTCATAGGCGGCGAACGCCGGCCGCAGCCCGAGGCCGCTGGCGGGGATCACGCCGATGCCGCGCCAGACCGCGTCCGCCGGCTCCAGATACTGGGCGATCCGCGCCTGCGCCTTGGGGTTGCCGCCCGGCCGGACCACGCGGGCATATTGATTATCGACGCGCGCCTCGTTCTTGAGCACCTGCCCGAGGATGCCGTGTACGCCGTACAAGATGTCGAGCGGCTCGAAGCCGGCCACGACGCACGGCACGTGGTAGTCGGCGGCGAACGGCTCATACGCCTGCGACCCGATGACCGCGCTCACGTGCGCCGGGCAGAGGTACGCGTCGATCTTGATCTCCTTGTCCGCCAGCAGCGCATGCAGCGCAGGCGGCACGAGCTTGAAGGCGGTCAGGAGCGACACGTTGCGCACGCCCGCGTGCAGGGCCTCGTCCACAATGCTCACCACCGGCACGATCGTGGTCTCGAAACCGATCGCCAGAAAAACGACCTCGCGGTCCGGATGGCTCTGCGCGATTTCGACGGCGGCGCTGGGCGAGTAGCAGACCCGGACGTCGCCGCCGGCCGAACGACACCGGGTCAGGTCGGATTCCGAGCCAGGCACGCGGATCATGTCCCCGAAGGTCGCCAGGATCGCGCCCTGCCCGGCCAGCGCGATAGCCGCGTCGATGTAGCCCGGATCGGTCACGCAGACCGGACACCCCGGCCCGCTGATCAGCTCCACGTTCTCGGGCAGCAGCTCGCGGATGCCATAGCGTCCGATCGCCATGGTGTGACTGCCGCACACTTCCATGATGTGGACGCGCCGTCCTTGGGCGGCCAGGGCGCGGCCCTGCTCAGCGATCAGCCGCACGAACTGCACGGCCACGTCGGGGTCTCTAAAGGCATCAATGTAGTTCATTGCGCCACCTTGTCTTCCGCCGCGCTCTGGACGATCTCGGCGAAGAGCGCCAGCGTGGCGTCGGCCTCTTCCTGATCCAGCGTCTCGATGGCGAAGCCCGCATGGACGATCACGTAGACGCCGAGGCGCGCGCCGGAGACCAGCGAAAGGTCGACGATGTGGCGGCTGCCTTCCAGCTCGGCCACGCCCTTGCCGTCGGCGCGGATCTCAACAATTTTCATCGGCACCGCTAAACACATGTCGGACTCCTTACGTTCGTCTGTTTCCCGCCACCACGGCCTGCCCCAAAGCGATACATCCGTCGTTCGGCGGGATGCGCCGATGCAGCAACACGCGTACGCCCTGCGCCTCCAAGCGTTGCGCCACGAGATCCGTGAGGATGCGGTTCATGAACACCCCCCCGCTCAAGGCCACGGGACAAGCGTTTCCGCTCGATAAGCCATACTCTATCATTGCCAGCGCGGCATCGGCTACGGAGGAGTGTTCCCCATAGGCCCAATCGCACGCGCGGCCGGCGGTCAGGCGCTCGTCCGCCAGCAACGCGAACGATTCGGCCCAGTCGATGACCAGCATGCCGTCCTTTTCCGACTGCGAGAAAGGAAGATGCGGCACATCACGACGCGACGAGCGCCGCGCTGCCGCTTCCAGCCGGATCGCGGACTGGCCCTCGTAGGTGACGGTCTCCGGCGCGAGTCCCAACAAGGCGGAAAAGGCGTCGAACACCCGGCCCGCCGCGTGGGTCAGCGGCGCGTTCAACTGCCGGAGGCACTGCTGTCGCCAGACCGCACCCTCTTCGGGCGTGACCCCCAAGCGCCGCAGCCGCCCGTCGGTCAGTTCGACCCCGGCAGCCACCCACCGCGCGACCACCTGCCGCGCAGGCCGCCGCACCGCCGCGTCGCCTCCGGGCAGCGGCACCGGCGCGAAGGTGGCGAGCCGCCGGTAGCCGGCGGGATCGACCGCGAACAGCTCGGCCCCCCACACGGCCCCGTCCGTACCCAAGCCCGTGCCGTCCATCACCAGCGCCAGACCGGCCTCCTCGCCGTGCTCCGCGAAGGCCGCCGCCGCGTGGGCGTAGTGGTGCTGCACCTCCACGACCGGCACGCCGCGCTCAGCCGCGATGCGGCGGCCCAGCACGGTCGCGTGCATGTCGGGATGCAGGTCCACCGCGACCGCTTCGGCGCGGCGCTCCAGAAACTGCGGCAGGGCGCGCGCCACGCGCTCCAGACCGTCCAGCGCCTCAGGCGTCTCCAAATCGCCCACGTGCGGCGAGACCACCACGCGGTCCTCGAAGCCGACCGCCACGGTGTTCTTGAGTTCCGCGCCCATCGCCAGCACGCAGCGCCGGAGCGGGCGCGCCAAGAGGATCGCGTTCGGCGCATAGCCGCGCGCCCGCCGCCAGAGCTGTGGTGCGCCGTGCTGGATAACCGCAAGGGAGTCGTCGGCGCGCAGGTTGATCTCGCGGTCGTGGCAAAGCAGCAGGTCCGCGATGCCGCCCAAGCGGTCCACAGCCTCCGCGTTCGTCAGGCAGATCGGCTCCCCGCCGCGGTTGCCGCTGGTCATCACCAGCAGTTCGAACGCCGGCACGGGATCGCCCGCCAGCGGCGTGAGCAAAAACAGATGCAGCGGCGAAGTCGGCAGCATCACGCCCAGCGTCGGCGCGTCGGGCGTGAGCAGGTCCAGCGGCAGGCGCGCGCCGCTCACGGCCTCGGGCAGCACGTCGAGGATCACGATCGGCGCTTCCGGCGAGATGAGCAGCGCCTCGGCCGCAGACGGCACCGCGCAATACCGGCGCACGGTCGCCATATCGGCCGCCATCACCGCGAAGGGCTTGTGGGGCCTGCGTTTGCGCTCGCGCAGCTTCCGCAGCGCCTCGCGGTCAAACGCGTTCGCGGCCAGCAGGAATCCGCCGATGCCGCGCACGCCCACGGCCCCGCCCTGCGCCAGCGTCTGCCGCGCGACGCGCAGCGGGTCGCCCTCCACCGCCACACCCTGCATGTCCAGCAGCGACAGGCGCGGGCCGCAGCGCGGGCACGCTGTGCTCTCCGCATGGAAGCGCCGGTCACGGGGATTCTCGTACTCGGCGCGGCAGGCGGGACACAGGGGGAAGGCCGACAGCGTGGTGCGGTCGCGGTCATACGGCATGGATTCCACCACGGTGTAGCGCGGCCCGCAGCGCGTGCAGGTGGTGAAGGGGTAGCCGTAGCGCCGGTTGCACGGGTCCTGGATTTCGGCGCGGCAGTCCGTACAGATCGCCAGGTCGGCGGGGATCACGACCGTCGGACGGCCCGACAGGACGCTCGGCAGGATCTTGAAGTCGGACGCGCCGGCGCCTTCGGGCAGCGCGTCCGACTCGATCTCGCTGACCGTGTCCAGCCGGGCGTTCGGCGGCAGCGCGCCCGGCAGGCGCCGCATAAAGGCGTCAATGGCCCTCGCCTCGCCTTCCAGCCGCAGGCGCACCACACCGGTGCGGTTCTGCACCCAGCCGCAGAGGCCGGCCTTCTCGGCCAGCAGGTAGACGGTCGGGCGCAGGCCCACGCCCTGCACCACGCCCGCCAGATCAAACACCCGGATGACTTTGTCGTCTTTCATTGTGCCTTCGCCGCAGCCGCATTCGAGTTAGGGTTGAGGCTCGCTCGCTTTGCGCGTGCGGGTTGACCTGCGGGACAGGGCAGCACGCTTGGCGGGCCGTTTCGCACGCTTGGCCGCGTCCCGCTTGCCCAGGCGCCACTCGCGGGGCGACTGACCCGTGCGCTTGTGGAACACCTTGGCGAAGTAGTTCGGGTCGGTGAACCCCGACTGCCGGGCCACCTCGGCGATAGAAAGCGTCAGGTCCCGCAGCCGTTCTGTGGCACGTTCGAATCGCCTTTCGGCGAGAAACTCCGAGAAGGTGAGCCCGGTCTGGCGGCGGAAGACGAGCGAGAAGTGATTGGGGGTGATGTGCGCCGCCCGAGCGATGTCCGCGACCGTCACCTGCAACTGCGGATTGGACGACACGACCGACTGGACGACATCCACCAGGGTCGCCTGCGTGGAGCCGGCGACGCGACGGAAAGCAGGCTCACGAGCCTCCCTCAACGCGCTGCTGAGTTTGACCTCGATCCCTTGGGCCTGCTCGGCGTTCTCGACTGCGGCACCACCGGGCAGTCGGCCATGCAGCGCCTCGGCCAGCGTGGCGGCCGCCGTGTCCACGATTTCGCCCACGATCTTGAGTTTTTCTGCCGTCAGGTCCGGCAGGCTGTCGTAGGCGTGCCGCAGTTTCACCCGGTCGATGCCCAAGTCGAGCGCGATCTTTCGCGTGATCCTCAACCCCTGTCGACGGCCCGGCTGCGTGAAAGCGCATGAACTGATCACCACCATCTCCGACTCGGGCGACAGATTCTGCCCAACCACAGGAGAGGCCACCACACAGGCTCCGCCGTGGCAGCGGCCTTCCGTGATCTGGCCACGCCCGCTGGCGGCCAGCGCGAGCAGCGAGTGGCATGTCACGCACCGGTTGAGTCCTTGAGGCACCTCGTGCAACAGGCGGCAGAACTGCGGCAAATCGCGCTCGTTGTTACACACGGGCATTTGGCCATAGGAATCGCCGCTGCGGGACCACACCACCAGCAGGCCCACGCCGGTAAGCTCCCGCACCAGCGCGTTCAGCTTACACAGAGCGGGTGTGTTGCAGGCTTCGCGCAACAGGTTTTCAATTTGAGTCGAATCCATGTGCGCATGCTATCACGGGGTCATGGAAGCATTCAACCCTGCGCGAGGGTAGGAATTGTACCCAGATTCGTAGAGGTTTACCCGTCTTCGTAGATCACTCATCTACTGCGCGCTCTTCATGAGCGTCTATAATGCGGCCATGGCAAAAATTCTTTCGTGGACGCGAAAGGAGATGCCGCACGGATCTATCACGCGAAGGAGGCCACCTAGATGAACATGACGCGAAGGGCGTTTTTCATGCATCCGGCAAGGCCTGTCGGAGAGGACTTGACAAACGCCGGAGAGTGGCTCCGCCGGGCCGGTCATAAAGGTAAAGTGCCGCTGCCGGGCGGCGGCGTCACGGCGGCGGAGGGCGAACAGAAGAGTGCGCCGGCAGCCCGTGGCATCGGGCTCAGGAACGCAAGGGCAAGCATGAGGAGTAACACGAATGAGTAACACTGAAGTGATGACGAAAATGGGGTTGACGCGCAGGGACTTCATGCGCGCGACATCGGCCATCGGAGCCGCTTTCGGACTCGAGGCCACAGGCGTGATGAGCTTGGTCGGCGACGCCCAGGCGAAAGAGACGGCGGCGGGCGGAGTGCCGGTGCTGTGGCTGCAGGGTCAGGCGTGCAGCGGGTGTTCGGTCTCGCTGTTGAACACGATCTTCTACACCACGATTGACGATCTGGCGGTCAACACGCTGGACATCAACTTTCATCCGAACCTGACGGCGGCCGTCGGCACGATGGCGGTGGCGCAGGTCGAGCGCACCTACCGGCAAGGCGGCTATGTGCTCGTGCTCGAAGGGGCGATCCCGACGGGCAGCGGCGGCAAGTTCTGCAACCTCTGGCCGGGCATGACGTTCGACAAAGCCGTGGAGCGCTATGCCGTGCGCGCGGCGTTCATCATGGGCGTCGGCACGTGCGCGTGTTACGGGGGCATCGCGGCGGCCGCACCGAATCCCACCGGCGCCCGCGGGCTGGCGGACTCGTATGGCGGCAAGCGCGTGGTCAAGATTCCGGGCTGTCCGATCCATCCAGACTGGGTGGTCGGCACCGTGGCCTACATCCTGGCCAACGGCACCGCGCCGGCGCTGGACGCCTACGGACGTCCGACCACGTTCTTCGGGCGACGCTTGCATGGCGACCACTGCCCGCTCAAAGACAGGGGCGAGGCGCATCGGCCAGGCCAAGGCGGCTGCACCAAGGAGATGGGCTGCAGAGGCCCCAAAACCTTCTGCGACTGCAACGTCCGCCTCTGGAACGGCGGAGCGTCCGGAGCGAAGGGCGTCAGTTGGTGCTCGGGCGCGGGCGCGGTCTGCGTCGGCTGCACAGAGCCGACCTTCCCCGACGGCATGTCGCCGTTCTATACCAAAATTGAGTAGCCACATAAGGAGCTTGTCATTATGTCAACAACGATCAGTATCAGTCCGATGACGCGTGTCGAGGGACACCTCGACATCGAAGTGACGGTGGACACCGACGGTGCGGTCCAACAGGTCATTGACGCAAAGGCCGCAGGGCAGATGTTCCGCGGATTTGAACGGATTCTCGTGGGAAGGGACCCGCGCGATGCGGTGCAGCTCACGCAGCGCATCTGCGGCGTGTGCCCGGTCTCGCACGGCATGGCCTCCAGCCTGGCGCTGGATGCCGCCTATGCGGTGACGCCTGCGGAGAACGGCCGGATCGTGCGCAACCTCACCCTCGGGGCGAACTTCATCCAGTCGCACATCCTGCACTTCTACCACCTGGCCGCACCGGACTACATCAACACCGACGGCATCCTGGACATGTCGCCGTGGCGTCCGCACCTGTCGTCGCCGGACATGGTCACGGGCAGCGCGGCCGCCGCGCTGGTCGGCAACTATGTCGCCGCGCTGTCCATGCGTCGCAAAGCCCACCAGATGGGCTCGATCTTTGCGGGGCACATGCCGATCGCGATGAACTTCGTGCCCGGCGGTGCGACCAAGCCCGTCACGGCCGCGGACATCACCGCGTTCCGGGCGCTGCTGGCGGAACTGCGCAGCTTCATCTCCAACGTGATGTTGGCCGACGGCGAGGCGCTGTTGAGCCTCTTCAACGACTACACGCAGATCGGAACGGGGTGCGGCAACCTGCTCGCCTACGGCGTGTTCGACCTGACCAGCGCCGGCACGTCCAAGCTGCTGGCGCGCGGGCGTTATACCAACGGTGCCCTCGGGACGGTTGACACCACGCAGATCCGCGAGTACGTGTCGCACGCGTGGTACACGGCGAACAGCGGCAACCGCACACCGGCCGCCGGCGTGACCGAGCCCGCGGCGGACAAGGACGGAGCCTACTCCTGGATCAAGGCGCCGCGCTATGCCGGCGCCGTCCACGAGGTCGGGCCCCTGGCCCGCATGTGGGTCAACGGCGACTACCGCTACGGCATCTCCGCCATGGACCGAATCGTGGCGCGCGCGCTGGAGGCGGAGAAGGTGGCCAACGCCATGGACGGCTGGCTCAGCCAGCTCGTGCCGGGCGGCCCGGTCTACACCCACAAGGCCACGCCCTCGTCGGGAACCGGCGTCGGCCTCACCGAGGCGCCGCGCGGCGCGCTGGGGCACTGGGCGCAGATCGGCAGCTCCCGGCTGACGCAATACCAGATCGTCTCGCCGACGGGGTGGAACGCCTCGCCGATGGACGACAGCGGCCAGCACGGCGCCATCGAGCAGGCTCTGATCGGCACACCGGTCCGGGATCTGAAGAACCCGATCGAACTGCTGCGCGTGGTCCACTCGTTCGACCCGTGCCTGTCCTGTTCCGTTCACTTGGTCAGGCCGGGAAAAAAGGCCGAGATTTGCCGCGTGGACGTGGCGGCCGGAGTCTAAATGCAGCAGAGAACCCAACACGAGGATAACAACCATGAACTGTGATACAAAACAAATGATGACGATCCGGTGCGGGTCGGGCACGCTGCTGTCCAAGGGGATTTCGGCGCTGCTGGCCGCGGTGGCGGGTGTCGCGTGGGCCGCAATGCCTGCGCTCGCGCCCGTGGGCGACGAGGGTAACGCCAGCGATGTGGCGACGGGGTTCGGTGCGGTGGGCTACGCCTACCGGATCGGGGTCAACGAGGTCACGCGGGCCGACTACGCGGCGTTCCTGAATGCCGTCGCAGCCGCCGACACGCGCGGCCTCTACAACCCCAACATGGGCATCACGCGCACAGGCAGTCCGGGCAGCTACGTTTACGCGGCGCAGGACGGGACGCGTTCGGTCGCCTGGGTAAGCTGGTACGACGCCCTGCGTTACGCCAACTGGCTGCACAATGGGCAGCCGAGCGGCGCGGCGGGCGCCGCCGCCACCGAGACCGGCGCGTATGCCTTCAGCGGGCCGACGAGCGTCAGCGCGCGCGATCCGGCCGCGAAGGTGTTCCTGCCGAACGAGGACGAGTGGTACAAAGCCGCCTACTATCAAGGCGGAGCCGAAGCGTGGTACTGGGGGTATCCGACCCGCAGCGACACCCCGCCCCTCGCGTCCGCTCCCTCGGGCAGCGACAACGCGGCCAACTACGGCCGGGTTGTGAATGCCGTGACCGCGGCGGGCGCCTACCCTGCGAGCCAGGGCTACTACGGCACGCTCGACCAGGCCGGCAACCTGTGGGAGTGGAACGAGACGGACGTCTCCGGCGACCGCGGCCTGCGGGGCGGCTCCTATGACGACTACCCGCTCCTGCTCCACACCACCTACAGGGACAGCCAGCCTCCCGCCGACGAAAACGAGTTCGTGGGCTTCCGCATCGCCGCGGCGGGGTCTCAGCCTAACCGCGCCCCTGTTGCCGCGGCCGAGAGCTATTCCGTGGATGAAGCTGCCACACTGACGGTGGCCGCGCCGGGCGTGCTGGCCAACGACACCGACGCCGACGGCGACGCGCTGACCGTGGTACACGCGGCAGGGACCGCGAACGGGACGCTGACGCTCTATGTGGACGGATCATTCACGTATGCTCCGGCGGGCAGATTCGCGGGCACCGACAGCTTCAGCTACCGGCCCAACGACGGCAAGGCCAACGGCAATACCGTGGCGGTGACGATCACGGTGCGGCCGGTCTTCTACGCGTTGGCCGTGGGCAGCGGCAGCGGCGACGGCTCCTATCGCTTCGGTTCGGCTGTGCCGATCCAGGCGGATCCCGCGCCGGCAGGCACGGTCTTTGATCGCTGGACCGGCGACACCGCGCTGATCGCCAGCGTGACCTCCGCCTCGACCACGCTGACCATGCAGGGCAGCGCCGCAACCGTGACCGCCACCTACAAGACGGTAACGGCCCTCTATGCGCTGGCCGTGGGCAGCGGCAGCGGCGACGGGTCTTATGCGCCCGGAACCGTGGTCAGCATTCAGGCCGACGCCGCACCGGCAGGCATGGTCTTTGACCGCTGGACCGGCGACACCGCGCTGATCGCCAACGCGACCACCGCGTCCACCACGCTGACCATGACGAACCGTGCGGCCACCGTGACGGCCACCTTTAAGAATGCCCCCGGCGGGCAAGTGCTCACTGTGACCGCCGCCGAGTGGCGCAGCAGGACTCGGATACTGAGTGTCCTCGGAAAAGGACCGCCGCGCGCAAAAATTACTTTGACAGATTTGGCGGGCCGCAAAATCGGGACCTGTATCGCCAAATCGGACGGAAACTGGAAGTATCGCACACTGCGTTCCTCCAGGAAGGTTCCCGGTGGCGTGCGTGCCGCGTGTAAAGGCATGACAGCTGAGCTAAATATAACACGCAAATAGTGCGAAGGGTGTGTGTTTCCTGCCGGCAGACCGTGTAAAGACGGCCTGCCGGCCTTTTGCTTTTATGGCCTATCCCCCGCTAGAGAAAAGATGTTATGATCCTCCCGAAAGGATGTCTATGGCCAATGAACATAGAGCCGGCGTGCTGATCTTAGGCATTGGCAATCTGCTGCTGAGCGACGAGGGCGTCGGCGTTCACGCGGTGCGCTGCCTGGCCCGACAGGTGCTGCCGCCAGGCGTTGAGATTCTCGACGGCGGTACGTCCGGAGCAGACCTTGTGGACCATCTCGAAGGACGCGCCAAAGTCGTCGTGATCGACGCGGCCTCCGGCGACGGGCCGCCGGGCACCGTTTACCGCTGCGAGGCCCGCGAGTTGCTTGAGCAGGAGGGTTCGTTGTCGCTGCATGAGTTCGGCTTGGCCGATAGCCTGCACATGGCCGAGCGGCTCGGTTGCGCGCCTCAGCGCGTGATCGTGCTGGGTGTTCAGCCCGCTTCGATGGAGCCAGGGCTGGAGCTTTCACCCGAAGTGGCGGCCGCACTTCCCGGAGTGCTCAAACTGGCCCTGGCCGAGGCTTCCGAACGCTAATTCCCGATCTCGCAGCGCCAGCAATCGGCGTCTTAACATGGGACACCATGTGCCTCTGAATGTCGTCCAAGACCCCTCAACCCCGCACTCTTCCAATCCCCAAAAACCGCACGCCCCTCCATAAACGGCAAAAGGTTCCGATGGCGCCTGAACAGAAAGAAACAGACCGGTTCTCTGACGTGACCCTCTACACCGACGGCGGCTGCGACCCGAATCCCGGCGCAGGCGGTTACGGCGCTATTCTGGTTTGCGGCGATACGGCCCGCGAGCTTTCGGGAGGATTCCGGCTCACCACGAACAACCGCATGGAACTCTTCGCCGCCATCGCCGGGCTGGAAGCCCTCGAGAAGCCGAGCCGGGTGAGGCTCGTCAGCGATTCCCGCTACGTGGTCGATGCGATGGCGCTGGGCTGGGCCAAACGCTGGCAGGCCAACGGCTGGTGGCGCACCAAGAAGGACAGGGCCGTCAACGCGGACCTGTGGGAGAGGCTGGTGGCGTTGTGCAGCTTTCACTGTGTCGCGTTCGAGTGGGTCCGTGGGCACACGGGCCACGAGCAGAACGAACGCTGCGACGCGCTGGCCATGAACGCGCTCAAGCAGCCAGGCCTCCCCGTCGACGCAGGCTACATGCCCCCCTCTGAAGAACGGCTCCCCCTTACGCCGGCGCTCGCAGATCAGCCCGGCTCCGCCCGCACGGTCCAAAGCTTCGCTCCGACGCCTCCCCGCGCGCCCACGCCCGTAACCGCGGTGCCGGTCCAAGCGGAGTTCCGTCTCTTGTAAGCCGGACACGCCCGGCCCCGGCGTCTGGAACCGGCCGACTTCAGCGTTCAGAGCCTCACGTGAGCCACGCGTTGGCGCCCGCCTCAGTTCGAGTCCGGAGGCTCGGCGCAACACCCTCCCCCGGGCGGAGGCGCGCCGACCGCGCACGTTCCCGGCACGCTAGCCGAGCAATTTCCCGGCACGCTAGCCGAGCAATTTCCCGGCATGCTGGCCGCGCAGTTCCCCCCTGCGGCGGGAGCCGCGTCCGCCGCGCTCACGCGGTTCCACGGCATCTTGGCGATCAGCAGGCCCATGCCGCACCAGTCCGTGACGCCGGCAAAAATCAGGCCCGCGCCCACAAAGCCGGACAGGACCAGAAAGGCCGGCTGGATAAAAGCCCCCGCAAGGACCCCGAGCAGAACGAGACTGCCGGCCGCGATCCTCACCTGCC
>CAYZQL010000069.1:0-16455 GCA_964480555.1 uncultured Lentisphaeraceae bacterium
CGATGGACACGTGCGTGTAGATCTGCGTGGTGGAAAGGCTGGCGTGCCCGAGCATCTCCTGAACACTGCGCAGATCCGCACCCGCATCCAGAAGATGCGTGGCGAAACTGTGCCGCAGCTTGTGCGGCGTCAGTTCGGGAGGCAAGCCTACCTCTCGCAGCCAAACCTTCATTTGCCGTTCGATCGAGCGGTTGGTCAAAGGTCCGCCCTCCCGGTTCAGAAACAGAGGAGACCCTGCACCCGCTTCCGACGGCCACAGTGATGCAGCCCATTCGTGCAGCTTGCGCAGCGCCGCACAGGCTGGCCCGCCCAGCACACAGAGCCGCTGCTTGCGGCCCTTGCCCTCCACAATCGTCGTGCCCTGCTCGAATCGGATGTCGCCCCATGTCAGCGCGGCAACCTCGCTGATACGGCACCCCGTGCTGTACAGCACTTCAAAAATCGCCGTGTCGCGAAG
Organism: uncultured Lentisphaeraceae bacterium; assembly: GCA_964480555.1. Lineage (GTDB taxonomy): Bacteria > Verrucomicrobiota > Kiritimatiellia > RFP12 > UBA1067 > CAYZQL01. Next base: position 458 of record CAYZQL010000069.1, read on the forward strand.
CGCGGCGTATTCGGTCAGCGGCGGCACCCCGCCGCGTTTGGCGCGCTGTGCGGCCAGAGACGCCAGCGGTGCGGCAAGCAGGGCCTCGACCTCCTTGACGCCCAATACCGACGGCAGCCGTTGCCCCAAACGTGGCCCGCGCAAGCCGGCGAAGGGATTGGACGTCACGCATGCTTCTCGTTCCAGGTACCGATAGAATGCGCGCAGCGACGAGAGCTTTCGGCGCGTCGTGGTCGGAGCGTGCCGGTTTCGGTGAAACGCCGCCAGAAAAGCGCGAGCCTGTTCGCGGTCTGGCCGTTCCCAAATGAATGGCGTCTTTACGGTCACAGAATCCGGCCAGACAAAGGCCGCAAATTGTCCGATATCCTGAACATAGCCGGCGACGGTGTGTTCGGAAGCGTTGCGCTCCGCACGCAGGTACTGCACGAAACGCGACACCGCAGGATCAGCCGCCGTATCCGCACGGTTCGCCAACAGGTCGGGCGACGCGGCGCCGAACCGCACCTCCATCTCATAAAAGCCGTCTTCTTCCTTGTCCATGTTGCCGCCGTCAGCCAGCCTTACGCTTTGGACGTTTCCTTCTCAGGCTTGCCTTTTTTGTTGTTCAGCCCCAGTTGTTCGGCATAGCGGTCAAATGCCGGGATCTGCGCTTTGTAGCGAAAAACCATGCGTTTCATCGCATAGCGCTGACGGGGAGAAAGCGCCCGTTTACGGTTGAACTGCTCCGAGAGGCTGGCAAAGAAAGCCTTGTCATCGAACGTCATTTTACCGCGCTGAACCGGTTCCTGCCATTGCGTCACCTGCCCCAGCATTTCAATCAGCAACGGGCTTTCGTTGTCGGGCGCCTGCTCGGTTTCAGACGTGGTCAGCTGCAAACTCTGCTTGATCTCTTCGAAGTTTTCAAGCTGGGCAGCGTTTTGCGTGATGATGCGGTCGATCGCGGCAAGTTGCTTTTCGCTCAGCTTTCTTCCGCTTGCGGCTTGCTGCTGCAGCGATGCGACGAAAGTCGTCTGGTTCTCGGAGAGTTCGACTCCTTTTAACACTTCAAAGCGCCGCATCGAGTCCTCGTTGCTCGGCGCGGCATTGTCGCTCGCCACAACCTCTTGGAATCCCAATGCGCTCAGCGCTTCTTCGGCATTCGGGATATCCTTCCGATAGCGGATCGCGATCTTGGCCAGGGCCGCGAGTTGCTTGTCGGAGACCGCTTTTTCGCCCTTCTCGATCTGCTCGCGCACCGACCCGACAAAGCGTTCGTCACTATAGGTTCGCTTGCTGTTGCCGCGCTGCACTTCCGGAGCCCATTCCTTCACCTGCTCCAGCAGCGCCAACACCGCCGACACTTTGCCCGCATCCGCCGGCGGCTCCTTGGCCAGGTCCATCCAGTGCTTAAACTGCCGGAAGAACTCTTCCATCATCGCTGTCCAGACAACCCCGCCCGCCTCGATCTGGTCGAGGCTCTCCTCCATCTTAGCCGTAAACCCGACATCGAAAAGCTGGTCGAGTTTGCTGACCAATAGATCATTCACCTCAAGCCCCAACGGGGTCGGAGCCATCTGCCGCTTCTCACGCGTGGTATAGTCGCGGGCATTGAGTGTCTCGATGATTGACGCGTAGGTCGACGGGCGACCCACACCGTTCGCCTCCAAAGCGCGAATCAGGGATGCCTCGCTGTACCGCGCCGGAGGTTTCGTCTCCTTGCGTTCGCTCAGCCATTCGAGCGCGACCAACGGGTCACCAGCCGCCAACGGCGGCAGCCTGTCGACCTCGTCCGCCTCTTCCTCAGAATCCTCCTCTTCCGGTTTCTTTTTGCGGATATCGAGTGCCATGACCTTAAGAAAACCGTCGAACAGCACGTCAGAGGCGGAAGCCGTAAACGTATAGGTGTGGCTCATGCCTTCCTTGACAGGCTCGATCTCCACAGTCTTTTGGGCGACTTTCGCCGCCGCCATTTGGCTCGCCACAAAACGCCGCCAAATCAAGTCGTAGAGCTTTAGCGAAGGCGCGTCCAAAATGCCCCTCATGCTCTCCGGCGTGCGCGCCACATCCGTCGGACGGATCGCTTCATGCGCCTCTTGGGCGCTCGCGCGGCTTTTGAAAAAATTCGGCGTTTCGGGATAGTACGCCGTGCCATAGGCCTCAGTGATGAATGATCTCGCCGAAGCCTGTGCATCGCGCGCCACGTTGACCGAGTCGGTACGCATGTAGGTGATCAGGCCGACCGGCCCGCCCGAATCGAGGCTCACTCCTTCGTAGAGCTTCTGCGCCAGGCTCATCGTGCGGTTCGGCGAGAAGCCGCACGCATTCGACGCCGACTGCTGGAGCGTTGACGTGATGAAAGGCGGCAAGGGGCGCCGCGTGGTTTCACGTACCCGCACATCCTTCACCTTCAGCGCGCTGTTCTCAAGTTCAGCAAGCAGCGCCTTGGCCGCGGTCTCGGAAGTGACGCCCGGCTTCTCGCCGTCAACTCTCACCAGCTTAACCGCGAACGGATCGAGCGGCGCTGTCGCACGCCGCACGCTCGCGCCCAAGACCCAGTACTCCTCAATGTTGAACGCCTGAATCTGCCGCTCGCGTTCGGCCACCAGCCGCAGCGCCACGGACTGCACCCGGCCCGCACTTAAGCCTCGCTTGAGGCGGCGCCACAGCATCGGGCTGACCATGTAACCGACAATGCGGTCCAAGACACGCCGGGCCTGCTGCGCGTCCACGCGCTGCATGTTGATTTCACCCGACTGCTCGAAGGCCGCTTTCACCGCCCGCGGCGTGATCTCATTGTACATCACCCTGTGGAACAGCTTGCCTTTGGCCACATCCGCCAGCGTCTCCTGCAGATGCCACGCGATCGCCTCTCCCTCACGGTCCGGATCGGGCGCGAGGTAGATCTCATCGCACGTTTTGGCCGCTTTCTTCAACTCGGCGATCACTTTGGCCTTGCCTTTTGAAAAGACGTATTTCGGCGCGAACCCGTGCTCGATATCCACACCCAGTGTACGTTCGGGCAGATCCCGGATGTGTCCCACCGACGATTTCACCACGTAGCCGGAACCCAGAATCTTCCCAATCGTTTTCGCCTTGGCAGGCGATTCGACAATCACCAGTTTCTTTCCCATTTTCATTTCCTTAAATCAGTGCCGTAAAACAACAATCCGCGGCAGCCCTCGCTGCCACGCCCAAAAAGCCTTAGCCGCTTCGCCCTCGCGCCACCCGTCCGCCGGGCAACAGCCGGATCTGCCGCTTGATCTGCAGCCCGACCAGCAGCGCATTCACTTGGCCCGCGTCCAACCCGCTGCCGCGCACCAGGACATCGACCGGTGTGCCCTCTGACTCGACCTGCGCCAGCACCGACCGCTCTTCCGCGGTGAGGACACATTCGGGTCGCACGGCCGACACATCCGCGTTGGCACGTTTGGCCTTATCGGCCTGCCGTTGCATCCCCGCCATCAAATCGTGGATTTCTTCGATCACATCGTCCAAAGTCGTCACAAGTCGTGCGCCCTCCCGCAAGAGTTTGTGACATCCCTGCGATGCGGGTGAGTCGATTCGACCGGGGATCGCCATCACCACCCGGTTCTGGTCGAGTGCCTGGTTAACGGTGATCAGCGTACCACTTGTGCCGGGTGCCTCGACCACCAAAACTCCCTTGCTGAGCCCACTCACAATCCGGTTCCGCATCGGAAAGGTCTGCCGGTCCGGCTGCCTCCCGAACGGGTACTCGGAGATCACCGCACCTCCGTGGGCCACGATCTCACGAGCCAGCCCGGCGTTCTCTTTAGGGAAGAGACAGTCCAGCGCACCACCGAGCACCGCCACGGTACGTCCCTTTGCCTGCACCGCGCCCGTGTGGGCCTCCGTGTCGATCCCGCTCGCCAAACCGCTGACGACCACATAGCCCGCACCTGCCAGTTGGAACCCGAACCGCCGTGCGGTTTCGCGTCCGTAAACGGTCGGCCGCCGCGTGCCGATCACAGCCACCGCAGACGCGTCCAGCGCCTCAACCGACCCCGCCACGTAGAGCACCAGCGACGGATCCGCAATCTGTTTGAGCAGTGCGGGATACCCCTCGTCCACCCAGGTCACAAGCTGCACGCCTTTTTTCGCAGCTTTTTCAAGCTCGTCGTCAAAGTGCACACGCTTGAATTCAACGTAAAACTGATGCGCCCGCTCAGCGCCTATCCCCGGGACACTCAGCAGATCACTCTCAGAAACATCAAAAACCGCCGCCAGCGAGCCGAATCTCTCGGTCATCCGTTTTACGGTTATGGCTCCTAAACCCGACACCCGGTTCAGGGCAATTAAAGCCTCTCGCTCCGTCACAACTTCCTCACTTCGCAGAAATCCCGCGTCTGCCTGTTTCTGAATGAAGTGCGGTAAATAGCATATTTCGACGTGCCTGACAAGCCGGGCGATGAAGAACGATACCGCTATATCAAAGATAACATGCTTAGTATAAACAAGTTGAACCTATAGTCAGGCACGCTGTCTGATCATTGGACCGTCAGAAAATCAGTCCGTTACGAGTTCGATCTTGAAAAATGCCCGCTGTCGTCCGTTGACCGGTACGCGGACTTCTGTCTGCGTTCCAGGCCCTGCCGTGAAAGGTTTATTGACAAGTGCCGACCAGCTGTTTGAAGCCATCGGATAACTCACATACTCGTTGACCCAATGGATCAGATCCGTGCTGGTTTTGACAACATATTGCCGCCTTTCGACCGTGTCGAATGTCAACGTAGCCGTATTCACGGACATGCGCAAAGCCGCCATCCTCATTGTCCCGACCGTCACCCGTTCCGGCGAGAAGTGCTCGTGCCCGACCTCATCAATCACTTTGAAGAGGTACGAGCCGCCTACCGCCAACCCTTGCAGTGCAACAGGATAGCTATGAGAGCCCTCGCCTCTTATCGAACTCCCCGGCAAACGCCCTACCTCGACCCAATCGTTACCGATCAGGGCACAAACCACAATATCATCTGTGCCCGCCTCGTTCGCCGTCCAAAGTTCCGCAACGATGCCGTCCGCCGTAGCATAAACACAGAGATCGATTGCGGACGACAACGGGCGACTGACCAAAACACTGGAATACGAATTGGTGACCTCGCTGGCGGGCGAGTAGCCCCCTGCGATATCGTCTTGCGGAAAATTGTGGTCATTCGCGTCGTTGCGGCTGCCGAATTGGAGACGCCATTCCTGATTCTCACCCAAGAAGGTACTTGTGGAAAGAAATGACCATTTCACCGCGAAATCGATGAACGTGGTAAACCCGAAACTGGTGGTCGGACACATGTCGATTGTCCGGATATAGCCGTCGCCCGTAAGGTTGAAATCCGGCGGTGCAATCTTATTGTTGCTGTTCCCATCTAGATCATTCAACGACATCGCCGACCAATACGTTTTCGCTGTCAGATTCGTCCCTGTTTCAAGTTCCAACCCGTGCTTGGTCACATCGTTGTTTTTGGAGTCCCAAGCGATCGCGTAGTCGGGGGCTCCGGCAACCGAGTTGCCGTTCGTGTAGCCGATGCGGTCAATATAAATCCAGTGGGAGTCGCGGAACGTGGCACTGGTGACATTCGACACAGCCACCCGCATTCGGATGAAGAAGTAGTTGCTGTTCGCTGACCAATACGCTCCCGGATTGAGACTGTCGCCGACGAAATCGACGCGAGCATTCGCCTCCGACAACTCCTTCGGATCATTCAAGCTGGGTATGGCGACCCAGTTGGTCGGCCATCCTGCAAAGCCGCTCGCGCCTGGATACCATTCATTTGTAACCGCAAACGCGGAATACGCCGAGACAATCGCTCCTGCCATAACCGCACCGATTTGCTCGTTTTTTTTCATTAACACCACCCCGAATTCTAAGATCACGATAAGTAAGTAAACGACACAAACTGCCTCATTTATCGGTAGTATTATTGCAATTTATTCCGAAGCAGTCAAACTGAGCATGAGAATGACTCCATTTCTCATCGTGTTTATAAATATATTCTGCGGGAATTGGCACGGGTAATCTCGGCCAGTTCTTCCGGCAGCATATGACGCAACGTCGCGACCTCGTGCAAAATTCGGGACAGGTTGGCAGGCTGGTTCAGCGGCTTGCCCTGGATGTCAACGGCAACAGGTACGCCCCCCTGCGGGAAAAGGTCCGGCGAATCCGTCTCAATCAGAAGACGGTCTTCTGAAACCAGGTGAGCCGCGGCACGGATCTTTGCGGCTTTCGGATTGCAGACAGACCCGGAAACCGACACATACCCCCCCATCGCCAAGACCCGGTCAAGCTGTTCTGCGGAACCGCCAAACCCATGTGCCACAAAGCCCGGCAACGCATCCGCATACGGCTTCAAGATCTCTATCAGGCGCTCCCAAGCACGCGCGCCATGCGTCACAACCGGACGTCCAAGCCGGACCGCCAATCGCACCTGGTTTACGAACACATCCTCCTGTTCGTCGAACGGCAAGTCGTCATGAACACCGTCAAAGCCGATCTCTCCAACGGCTGCCCCCGGAAAACGGCGAAGATAGCCTTCGAGCCGCTCTAACCAATCGGAAGGCAAAGACCGCACATGCCACGGGTGAACCCCAAAGGCCGGCACGACGGTGAACGGCAACTTTAAACGCGCAAGAAGCGCCGTCGCCTCCCAGTCGGAGGGCGCGGTGCCGCAGGTGCACACGCCGTCGACGCCCGCCCGCTCCGCCTGCAGGACAACCTCGTCGAAAACCACATTCAGCCGGCTGTCCTGCAAATGTGAATGCGCATCAAACATCGCCTAGCACCTCATTCCTGTTGAAAGCCAACCCAATGTTGTCATGATGCGTGTTTCAGATAACCTTGTCGAGCCGAAGTTCAGACACCCGCAAAACTCCGCGCCGGGCACACTGTTTCGGTGCAGGCAGGACGCGCAGATGCGCGTCCCTCCCGGAGCGACCGCTTTTCGAATCTGGGCAAACGTCGGTTCGCCCGCCGCGCGAACGCTACTCGCAAAATTTTCCATACTCGACAACCGCTGAACACCAAGGTATTTTATGAAGCTATAACGGAAGGTGGGAATGGGGAATCCTTTCAACAATCAGGGAGATCGATAATGAACAGTCGCGCGCGATTAGTCGGGGTAATTTTGCTTGTGGGAACACTCGCCCGTTGCGAAGCAGGGGACGGCACGTTCTTTATTAAGGATAAGGATTCGGTCGTTTTTCTGGGCGACAGCATCACCGAACAAAAGCTTTACACCACGTATGTCGAGGGATACACGCTGACCCGGTTTCCGGATAAAACATTCACCTTCCGCAACGTTGGCTGGGGAGGCGACACAGCCTGGCTTCGCAAACGCGCCCACCCTGACGAGAAGCAGCTTTTCGCGGCCACGGGAAGCAGCCTAGACGATATGGTCACCAAGGCGGTCGGCGCTGGCCTTGCCCGCGACGTGCTGCCGCTCAAGCCCACGGTGGTCACCGTCGATTTCAGCATGAACGACCATGCCTACCAAGGTTTCCGTGAGGACATTTTCCGCGCTCACGTGCGCAGTCAAAAGGAGATCGTTAACGTGCTGACGAAAAATGGCGCGCGCGTCGCCCTGTTGACCACCCAACCCATTGAAGATAAACGTCCCGACCCCGACAGATGCGTGAAAAACCAGTCGCTCCGCAAATTTTCAGACGGAATAAAGGAAGTCGCGGCAAAAGAGGGTGCCCTGTTTATTGACCAGTTCGACCCCTACATGGCCATCATGCTGAAGGCCCGTGCCACGAACCCCGGCGCCCACATTGGCGGCGGAGACGCGGTTCATCCCGGGCCCGCCGGCCACACGATTATGGCTTGGGCGATTCTCAAGGGGCTCTCCGCTCCCGCTCTCGTCTCCTGCGCCGGCTTTGACGTGACGCGCCGGATCCGCCGCAAAGTCACCTGCGCGGAGCAATGCGAAATATCCCACGTCAAATATGCCGACGGCGCATTGAGCTTTGACCGTCTCGACAAAGCGCTGCCCATGCCGGTTGACCCGCGTGCGACGAACGCGCTTCAGCTCGCATCGGTGATCGACGACCTGAACCGCTATATGCTCAAGGTTGAAGGACTCCCGTCCGGAAGGTACACGGTGGACATCAACGGCTCAACCGTTGCGACAGCGACCCAAGACGAGCTGGCGAACGGGTTCAACCTCGCCACCGTCGACACCCCCGCCACCCAGCAGGCCAAGCAGGTTCTCGACCTGATCTTCAAGAAGAACGGCGTCTATTTCGAGCGCTGGCGCAAAGTCCAGCTCGCCAACGGCTCCCAGGAACGCCTCGCGGAACTCGACAAGCAAATCGCCGGAATCGAGGCTCAGATCGACGCCACGCGCCAACCTAAACCCCTTCATTTCGAAATCAAACCTAAAAAATGAGGCTGATGAGACCTATGGAAACGAACCGCAGAAACTTCCTCAAAGGCACTGCCGTCGCCGGTATGCCCTTCATCCTTCCCTCCAAGATCTGGGCGGCGGAGACAAAGCCGAACAGCCGACTGGGCATCGGGTTCATCGGCATGGGCAAGCAGTCCCGCGGGTTAATGAGCAACTTCCTTCGCCAAGACGTACACGTTCTCGCCGTCTGCGATGTCGATGCCACCCGCCGCGAAGATGCCAAGAAAAAGGTCGACGAGTTCTATACGGGCGATCCGTCGAAAGGCACGCCAGGGTGCAAGGCTTATGCCGACTTCCGCGAGCTGGTCGCGCGCAAAGATATCGATCTGGTCTGCATCGCCACCCCCGACCATTGGCATGCCATTCAGATTATGGCCGCCCTCCGTGCGGGTAAGGACGTCTATTGTGAGAAGCCCCTGACGCACAACGTTCACGAGGCGATTGAGATCATGAAGGCCGTGCAGGAGAACGGACGTGTGCTGCAGACCGGCTCCATGCAGCGTTCAAGCAAGGAATTCCGCGTCGCATGCGAGTTGGTGCAGAATGGCTGCATCGGCAAGATTGAGCGCGTCCAATGCTCGTTCGGCGGACCGGGCGTCCCCTACGACCTGAAAGAAGAGCCGCTGGAACCTGGCTTGGATTGGGATATGTGGCTCGGCCCGGCCCCGAAGTGTGTTTACAACGCCACGCTCAGTCCCAGGGGGCTTCACGATCATTTTCCGCACTGGCGCAAATACCGCGAGTTCGGCGGCGGGTCCGTCACGGACTGGGGCGCGCATCACCTGGATATCGCGCAGTGGGGCTTGGGCATGGATGCGGCCGGGCCGGTCGAGATTCGCCCGCCCGAGAAAGCCGATGCCAACAGCGGCGGCGTGCTGATCTACGCGAACGGAGTGACCGTCACGCACACCGCGGGCTTCGGCATCCATTTCTTCGGCACCGAAGGCGAGGTTCAGGTTAACCGCGGCAAATTCACCTTCACGCACAAGGGCGAACAGATCTCCAAGTTCACCAAGCGCGAAGACGGTTCCTCCTGTGAGGCGCAGGTGGCAAAGGCTGAGAAGGCCTTCCTCAAGGATGCCAAAATCAAGCTCTACGCCAGCAAGGGACATATCAATGATTTTCTGGAATGCGTCAAGAGCCGTCAGAAACCCATCACGAATGAACAAGTGGGAGGGCGCTCCGCCATCTGCTGTAACTTGCTGAACCAAGTCTACTACAACCGCACGAAAATCCGCTGGGATCCCATCGCCCTCAAGCTGATCGAAGGCGATCCGAAATGGCTGACACGCGATTACCGTGCCCCTTGGAACGTGTAAACACGCCTCATTCTTAACCCGGAGTCTGGAATTCACCAGTGGCTTCCAGACCCCTTCTTATGCGAAACTTCCATGAAAACTAACCGCCGCACCTTTCTGAGAACCGCATCTCTTGCCGGCATGCCGTTCATCTTGCCCTCCCACATCTGGGCGGCAGAGACGAAGCCCAGCAGCCGCCCCACCATCGGCATCATCGGCATGGGCATACGGGCTCGTCAACTGCTCACCTCCTTCCTTTACGACACGCAGGTTCTGGCGATCTGCGATGTTGACACCACCCGTCGGGAAGACGGCAAGAAGCGTGTGGATGAGTTCTACGCCAAAAATCCTGACAAAGGCTCCGTCGGTTGCAAGACCTACAACGATTTTCGCGACGTGCTCGCGCGCAAAGACATCGACATGGTCTACATCGGGACACCGGATCACTGGCATGCCTTTCAGGCGATCGCCGCGATGCGTGCCGGCAAGGATGTGTATTGCGAAAAGCCGCTGTCTCATAACATCCACGAGGCGATTGAGCTTATCAAAGCGGTCGACGAAACAGGCCGCGTGTTCCAGACCGGTGCCCAGCAGCGTTCGGAAAAAACCTTTCGAGTCGCCTGCGAACTAGTCCGCAACGGCTGCATCGGAAAGATTGAGCGCGTGGAGTGCGCGTTCGGCGGTCCTGCCCAGCCCTACGCCATGCAGGAAGAGCCGATGGAGCCCGGTCTCGACTGGGACTTATGGTGTGGCCCCGGCCCCAAGGTCGCTTACAACTCCGCGCTTTCCCCTCGCGGCGTGCACACGCATTTTCCCCGCTGGCGAGGCGTGCGCGAATTCGGCGGCGGAAGCGTTGCCGATCTCGGCGCGCATCATCTCGACATCGTGCAATGGGCACTGGACATGGATGCGTCGGGTCCTGTGGAAGCAAAGCCATCCGGCTTATCCACGTCCGGGATCGGCGGCATCCTCGTCTACGCGAACGGAGTGACCGTCACACACACGCCCGGCTTCAGCATCACGTTTTACGGCAGCGAAGGCGCGGTCTTCGTCAGCCGCGGCGTTTTCCGGTTTGAACACAAGGGCAAGGAGATTGCCAAATTCATGAAGCGTGAGGACGGCTCATCGTGTGAGGCGCAAGTGCTAAAGGCGGAGCGCGAATTCCTCAAGGACGCCAAGGTCAAGCTCTACCTCAGTAAATCGCACCTTGCGGACTTTCTCGCCTGCGTGGCCACACGCCAGAAGCCGATCTCCAACGTCCAGATCGGCGCACGTTCGGCGATCTGCTGTCACCTGCTCAACCAAGCCTACTACAACAACGTCAAGCTCCGCTGGGATCCCGTCGCCCTCAGACTGACCGAGGGCGATCCGAAGTGGCTGACGCGCGATTACCGCGCCCCTTGGAGCGTGTAACAGCATGGCTCCCCATTTGTACATTCATGTCCCCTTCTGTGACGGCAAATGCCATTACTGCGGTTTTTACTCGGTGTTGAACTCTTCTGGTCTGGCAGAACTGTATACGGGTTTGCCCGCCTGCGAATGGCGGCTCCTTCTGGCGGAACATCCTGGGCTAGACTGCTCACACGTAAAGACCGTCTACATGGGTGGCGGTACCCCCGCCATGCTCGGCGAACAAAGGTTGAAATGCCTCGTAGATCGGATCTCATCCTGTTTTCCCCTCGACACCGTTGAGGAATGGACGGTCGAGTTGAATCCCGCTTCGGTCACCAGGGCTTTCCTGACGTCATTGAAAACCTTGGGCGTCAACCGGCTCAGCATCGGCGTGCAGAGTTTTGACGATGCCACACTCGCCCGCATCGGGCGGCGCCACAATGCGGAAGAGGCCTGCCGAGCGGTTGACATGGCACAGGAGGCCGATTTTAGAAACACAGGAATCGATCTGATCGCTGGACTTCCAGGAGTTACTCCCCCAATGTGGCAGGCGACACTCGAAAAAGCGGTCTCGCTCAACCTGACGCACCTTTCTGTCTACGCCCTCAGCCTCGAGCCCGGCACGGTCCTGGCGCGTCAGTCTGAAAGCGGACTGGCAATACCCGATGACGCGGCCCAACTCGAGGCACTGGAACAAGCAGAGTCCATTCTTGGACACGCCGGTTTCACTCGCTATGAGATCTCCAACTATGCGTTGCCCGGCTTTGAATGCCAACACAATCTCGGCATCTGGCATGGCAACGATTTTATCGGCCTTGGCCCGGCGGCTGCCTCACGCCTCGGCGATGCGCGGTGGACGAACGATGCCGACCTCGCCGGATATATTGAGGCGCTCGCACAGAACCACGTGCCGCCCTGTCGGTTTGAAACCCTGACGGCGACCGATGACGCCGCGGAACGTGTGACGTTCATGTTGCGGCTGTCGGAGGGATTCGATCCGTATGCAGCCGCGCGACGCTTCCCCTGTTTGCATGACCGCGCCGAATGCTGGGAAGAGCGACTCGAACGTTTGGCGCGCCATGGCATTACAGAACGGGGCGGCGCCCGCTGGCGGCTCACCTCGCGCGGGCGTGAGACCTGCGACGCCGTTCTACGTGAACTTGTCTAATCCCCGCTCCGGTCACTAACCGATTACGTCGCGAGGCCCGCTTGGCTTTGACAGCGATCCCCAATTTGTGAGAACATAATAAATCAAATTTGGGAACCCCCAAAAGACTGAAACGAGGAGTATACGTTGATCATGAAACTGACGAACGAAACATTTGCCCTTGCCGCAAACACGATCCGCTGTCTCGCCATGGATGGCGTGCAGGCCGCCAAATCCGGACATCCCGGTGCGCCGATGGGTCTCGCAGACATTGCCGCGGTATTATGGCTCAAGCACCTCAAACACAATCCCGCCGACTCCAAGTGGCAAGACCGCGACCGCTTCGTGCTTTCTGGCGGCCACGGGTCCATGTTGCTCTACAGCCTCCTTCACCTCGCCGGCTACAGTCTGCCGATCGAGGAACTCAAGCGCTTCCGGCAACTCGGAAGCCTCACCCCCGGACATCCTGAGTTCGGACACACCGACGGTGTCGAAACCACCACAGGGCCCCTCGGACAAGGCATCGCGAACGCCGTCGGCATGGCCATCGCCGAGCGTATGGCCGCCGCGCGTTTCAACGTCCCGGGCGCGGCACCTGTGGTCGACCACCGCACGTGGATCTTCTGCGGCGATGGCGATCTCGAGGAAGGGATCAGCCATGAGGCCTGCTCGCTTGCGGGTCATCTCAAGCTCGACCGGATCGTGCTCTTCTACGACAGCAATGGCATCACGATCGAAGGGCACACCGACCTCGCACTCAGCGATGATCCCAAGAAGCGTTTCCAAGCCTACAATTGGCATGTGCTGGAGATTGATGGACACGACTATGACCAAATCGACCGTGCCATACGCAAAGCCATGAAGCTCACGGGCAAACCGGTTTTTGTCATCTGCAAAACCCACATCGGCAAAGGCAGCCCCAACAAGCAGGACAGCCATGAGGCGCACGGCGCGCCGCTCGGTGAAGAAGAAGTCAAACTCACAAAGCGTGCTCTTGGCTTCCCCGAAGACCAGTTCTTCTACATCCCGCAGGACGTGTCCGCTCTTTTCCAAGAGCGAGCGAACAAAATGAAACGTGCCCATGGGAAATGGAAGCGCATCTTCAAAGAGTGGGCCAAAGCCAATCCCGAAAAGGCCGGACTTTGGAAGACCATGCACGAGGATGCTCTGCCGGCGGACATCGAGAGCAAGCTTCCCGTTTTCGACCCTTCCAAGCCGGTCGCCACGCGCAGCGCCTCAGGTAGTGTGCTCAACGCGCTCGCCCAAGCTTTGCCGCAACTCGTCGGCGGTTCGGCTGATCTCGCACCCAGCAACATGACTTGGCTCAAGGAACTGGGCGAGATCAAGCCTGCCGACTTTGCCGGACGAAACTTTCATTTCGGCATCCGTGAACTCGCCATGGCCGCCATTATGAACGGCATTCAAGTCCACGGCGGGTTCCGGATCTTCGGCGGCACGTTCTTCGTGTTCAGCGATTACTGCCGTCCGGCTATGCGGCTTGCAGCGCTCATGGGGTTGCCGGTCATCTACGTCTATACGCACGACAGCTTTTATGTCGGAGAGGACGGCCCCACGCATGAGCCGGTCGAGCAGCTCGCAGCGCTGCGCTGCATGCCTAACGTCACCGTTATACGCCCCGCGGATCCGACCGAGACATCGGCCGCATGGGTCGCCGCACTCAAGAACAAGAAGGGGCCCACCGCTCTTCTGCTGACGCGGCAAAACATGAAGGTGCTTGACCGCACCCAGTATCCCTCAGCCGCGAATCTCGAGAAGGGAGCCTATACGCTGTGGCAGAACGGTGAAGGCACGCCCGACCTCACCATCATCGCAACCGGCTCAGAGGTGGAGATCGCTCTCGAGGCGGCTAAGCAACTCACAGATAAAAACGTGCGGGTTGTCAGCATGCCCTGCTGGGAACTGTTCGAAAAGCAGAACAAGACCTACCGCGACCGGATCATCGACCCCGACTGCAAACGCCGCCTAGTGGTAGAGGCTGGCTGCTCGTTCGGCTGGGAGCGGTATGCAGGAAGCAAAGGTGCCCTGATCACGTTGGACACCTTTGGGGCTTCCGGAGCATTCAAAGACTTGGCCAAACACTTCGGGTTCACAACCGATAATGTGTTGGCCAAAGCCCGCGAACTCCTGACAAAATAGAACACCTGCGGGCTCACAGCGCGTCATGAATCAAACGAAGCACGGCGGCATCCTTTGCAGAGTCCAATCCGCAATGGGCATACAAAACTGCCGCCGCGCCTTCGTGCGCGACCCGTTCCCGGAACATCGTATCTGCCGGAAACGCCTGTCCGGCCTCGTCGGTGGCGGCAAATCGCAGAGCCGCTGCGATGGCCCGGCACACCGGCGCAATATCACCGCCCTCGGCCTGCACCAGCCGCAGCCCGCCAATGAATCGGTCACCCGGGGCAAGTTTGCGGGGCAGATCCCGCCCCACGCGGAACACCGTGTCGCCTAAAGCCCGGTTCCCGAACCGACTCAGCAAGTCTTCCACATGCGCCGTCTGGTTTTCCTCGTTGAACTCGGACGGATAGCGGCGGATCAGCGCCTTCGCAGAACCCATCATCACCGTCCGCGTCTCCGCCTGCACGTCCTCATCCGCCACCGCATCACAGATGAGCGCGTGCCCGCGCAGAAAGCCATGACAGGCACAGGCCGCGTGTCCTAGATTGTGGATATAGAGCTTTCGGTCCACATAAGCCTGGAAACAGCTTTTGAGTTCGAGACCCTCAATGCCTTCAGGAACATCTCCCATAAACCCGTTGCGGTCCGCGATGATCGCATTGTATGCCTCTCCCCATACTTCCAGCGGATCGCGCTGGCGCACCTCGGCAGGCATCAGAGGAACCATCTTGCCGATGCTGGTTTCGACTAATCCCACCCTCTCCCTTAAGGGGAACCCCGCGGGCAAATAGCGGGCCAGTTCAACGCGCGCCATTTTGGAAAGCCCATGCAGATTCTCGCAAAAAAGAATGGAGACCGGCCGTTCCCCCCTCAAGGGTAACCCCGAAGCGATTGCAGCCAATACCCCGGGAAGGTGAGCGGCACCGACCGCCGTGCCGATTAAATCCGCCTGTGCCACCGCGTTCCGTACCGCCTCCGTGTCCTGCACAGGTATCCCGTCAACACCGCGCACTTCGATCACCCCTGACCGGCCCGGCGGCAGCGTATCCTTGATCACCACGCGATAGGCTTTGCGATGATTTAAAGCTTTAATGATCGAAGGCACCGCATCCACGAAAACCACATCGTATCCTGCCCTACTGAAAATCGGGCCTGCCAGTGCACGCCCGATATTTCCCGCCCCGAAATGCACATACAATGACATCCGACTTGCCTCCTCTGTCACCATGGACGGAACAAATTATGCACGTTCGCGCAAAAAAGGGAAACGTCTCTTTTTCCGTTCTTTTCATTCCTAAAAAAAACAGAAGAGGCCGGGGAATCCCCGGCCTCTTCGTGCTGAGAAGAAAGCTTACTTTGCGTAAATCTTCTTCGCGTGGTAGTGATTGTGCAGAAGGTGGTGAGCCTCCTCACTCAGCGGCTTACCCAAGAACTCGGTGTAGAGTTTCTGCACCTGCGGGTTGAGGTGCGACATGCGCAGCACGCACTTCTCGTCATCCGAGTAGATGCCTGCGGTGCGTGCCTTGCGGACCTCGTCGGTCGCGCCGGTGGGCTGTCCGCCGCCGCCGATGCACCCGCCGCGGCAGGCCATCACTTCGATGAAGTCATAGCGCGGCTTACGTCCGGCTTTGC
>CAYZQL010000070.1:0-16425 GCA_964480555.1 uncultured Lentisphaeraceae bacterium
TTGCCTCGGCCAGGCGCCGGGCCTCTCCGTGAGTCCCGTGCGCCAGCACCTTTTCGCCGGACAACACCGCCAGCCGCGCCGCCGAGCGCTCCAGGGCAGCCAAGTCCCTGTCGACGCCCAACAACCGGCCAGCCGACCCCGCGCGCTTCAAAATCTCATACGCGTGGCCCGCCCCGCCGAGTGTTCCGTCGATGTAGCTGCCACCGGGAACGACCGCAAGGGCCTCCACGGTCTCCTGCAACAACACCGACAGGTGCATAGTCCCTCCAGACAAATACCAACCTTAAAAACGATCGCGCGACAGAACGAACCCGCCCAGAATCCGCGTCCGTCTTCCTGACGGCTGCGTCATGTCCGCGATCCAAATCACTTTTCATTCCGCACAGGGCTTCCGCCCGGTGCCGCTAAAAATCCAAGGCTTCGCATGCCGCCGCCAGCGCGGCCTGGTCCACCGTTTCCGCCTCAGGCCGCAAGGCCGGTGACCAGAGCTGAATCCGATTCATCGCGCCGATCATCACCACCTTGTCGCTCAGCCTCGCGAACATCAGCAGCCGGTCCTTGATGCGAATCCGTCCCTGCACGTCCACGACCGCCTGCTCGGCGTTCTCGCCGAAGACCCGCAACGCCTCGCCCGCACGTTTATCGAACAGCGCGCGCTGCCGCAGTTTCTCCAACCGGCCCTCCATCTCAGCAGGGGGAATCAGGTTCAGGCACTTCTCGTTCGGGTCAGGAAAAACGTATACGTACGGCGGCGCCCCCATCAGGTCACGCCACCCCGCAGGAACGGTCAGACGCCGTTTCGGATCCAACGCGTGATCGAACCGTCCGACCAGTAAACCCGGTCCGACCGTCGCCACTCCACTCTGTCCGTTCGCAAACGCCATACCTTGACCTTTTGTGACATTATTCAACACCTTTCCCCACCGAAAGTCAATGCCAAAGCCCCGTCGTCAAGGCTTGGACTTACATGCTTAAGATTCTATATACTAATGAGTTATGAAGATATTAAAAAAATCGTGTGAAGATTTTTACAGTTTTTTTACCCGTTTTCCTGATCTGCGCACCCCCCGCGCGGCAAAACTTCGCCTTTCGCCCCTTTTCATACCTAGACCCCGACGCCGGCCAGCGCCTCTCGGCGCACGCACGCGCTGTTCAAAAAAATGGATAAATATTTTCTTTAACGCTTTCTTCCAGACGGCCGTGGTACAGTGCTAATGTCATTTGAAAGGAGACACTGAAATGCGTATGAACCCGAAAACGGCGGTCGTGGCCGCCGTGATGACTGTCCTGACGGGGACCGAGGCCTTGGCCGCCCTATCGGGTTCCGCCTTGGTGGACGCCACCACCAACCGCTACCGGCACTGGTCGACAGTCTATGCCAACCCTGTTCCGCTGCGTTTAATCTGGCCTCCGAACGCCACGCAAGCGCGCCTGGACATTCAGGGCATGAACAGCGCATTCACCACCAACCTGACGACGGCCGTGTCCAACTGGCTTTGGCAGGCCTTCAATCCGGGCGGGGCCGCCGAGGACGTCTATGATCTGACGCTCACCTTCCTCGGCGCAGGCGAAACGGTGATCGAGACACAGACCGCACGGCTGGCCGTCGTGGCCGGTGCTGTCGGCGGAGCGGCCATCGATGCCGTCAACGGGAGCGCATCGTGGGCCAAAGTCAAAAATAATGTCGTCATCCCCTTCGACGCGGCTTGGGAGCCCGCCGCAACCAACGACCTGTCGGCAACCCTCGCGATCACGAAAGAGGGCGGCTCTTCACAGACCCACGTGTTGTTCGACGCCGCCGGCTATTACGGCTGGAAACTCATCAACAACGGCTGGGGATATGGCGTCTTTCATCTGTCGCTGTCCTTCCCCTCCGCGCCAGAGCCGTTGGCCGCGACGCTCACACGGCCGGTCGACGGCATGATGTTCAAAGTGAAGTGAACAGGCCGAAGGACAAACCTTGGATGTTCATCGGATGCCCCATATGACAAACGCATAAGCTGGAGAACCCAAATGAGAACAATGAGCCTGTTGACCGGATGGATAATGGTTGCCCTCGCCTTCTGCGCAGGGGCTGACGAGGGCTCCTCGATCACGGACGTGGCGATCCGTCAGCGCTGGCCTTGGAGTCGGCTGGTGGATATCGAATACGTGCTGAACAACGGCGATCCGGATGTGGCGGCGAATGTGACCTTGACCGCCTACGACGGCACCGAAGCCCATCGGCCGAACATTCCCGCCGACTCTCTCTCGGGCGACCTTTATCAAGTCAAACAGGGCTTCCGGCGCATCGTCTGGGACCCGACGAAAACGGCTTACACCAATGAGCCGCTCGTCAGCTTTCGGGTGGACCTGACCCCGACGCCGAATCCGCTCTACATGATCGTCGACCTCACGCTCGGCGCAGGCTCCACCGGCCAGGTCACCTATGTGAGCGAGTCCGATCTGGCGAGCGGCGCCTACGGGGCCGTGCAGACCAATCCCGTAGCAGGCGTCAGTTCCGTGATCTGGACCGGCGTGACCAACGATCCCGTCTACGCCACAGACAAGCTGGTCCTGCGACGCATTCCGGCCGGCACGTTTACAATGGGTTCGCCGGAAGGCGAACTCGGACGCAGCACCAGCTCCGAGGATCCGCACACGGTCACCCTCACCAAAGACTATTACATCGGCGTCTTTGAAGTCACCCAAAAACAGTGGTACCATATCACCAACCACTGGCCCGCAGGGTTCAATTACTCTGGCAATCGCGATTCGCGCCCCGTCGAACAGGTCACCTTCACTCAGATTCGAGGGGCAAATATCGGGACGAACTGGCCCTCCAGCCACGCGGTCGATCCAGGCTCGTTTCTGGACAGGCTGCGGACAAAAACCGGTTTCAGCGGTTTCGACCTGCCAACCGAAGCCCAGTGGGAATACGCCTGCCGGGCGGGAACAACCACCGCGCTCTATACCGGAACGAATCTAACCAGCATCGCCGCCGACCCCAACGTCGACGTGTTGGGACGGTACCTCTATAACGGCGGCAAGATTTATAACCCTGCGACTGAAGAATGGGACACCCCTCTTAAATCCAGCATCTCCAACGGGACTGCGAAGGTCGGCTCGTATTTGCCGAATGCCTGGGGAATCTATGACATGCTGGGCAATGTCCAGGAAACCTGCCTTGACCGATACACAGCATCCCTCGGCCCGGATGCTGATATTGATCCGGTAGGCCCCTTCACGTCGACCAGCCGTCTGGCACGCGGCGGAACCTGGGGTTCCGGGGCATCCAGCGTACGCTCAGCCTCGCGGGCCGGACAGGATCCGACCGTCGGAAGCTGGATCCGTGGCTTCCGCCTTGTCTGGACACACCCTTAGCGCTTTGTTGGAAACACCGTGTTGAACTCCGCACCGCCTCGTTCTCCGACACTATGGATTCCGATCCGACAACCCGACCCATGAAACTCAGCCTCCTCATATTCCTCGCGGCGCTCGCGGCTGCCGCCGGCCCAGTCAAGAGCCCTGTCGCCAACATCGACAGCAGCAACTATCTCTGCCACGTCCATCGCGTGTCGGATGAAAACCCCGAGGAGACGTTCCGGAACTACATCGGGGCGCTCGCGCAAGCCGGTTTTCAGACAGCGGTCTTCTGCGTCGGCTCCAAGCGGACCAATTACGCGAGCGACGTCTGGGAGCCGTGGTGGAGCGGCTTCGACCCGGAGCTGGGTGCGGATCAGCCGTTCTTCGAGGGAACGCCTTCGGACGAGACCGCCCATTGGCATCCTATCGTCAAACAGTACCTGGACTTCCATGCCCGCGGCTTGGATTACCCGGCCCTGGCGATCCGCCTCTCGCGCGGCTGCGGGCTCTCACCATGGCTCAGCGTGCGCATGAACGATGTCCACAACGGCGCGCAGGCGGGACACTTCAAGCACGGTTCGTTTGTGAAAGACCATCCCGAGTTCCGCCGGAAAACGGGGCGCTCCGACTACTCTTCCTACGCGCTGGATTACGCCCGTGAAGAGGTGCGGGACCACTACCTGAAACTGATCGCTGAACTGCTGGCCCGTTATGACATGGACGGCCTGGAACTGGACTTCATGCGCGAGCCCTTCCTGTTCAGTGACGGCGAGGAGGCGGCTGGCGCCCGAATCCTGACCGTGTGGCTCACGGAAAAGGTGAGGCCGCTGGTCGCCGGGGCGGCCGCACGACGGGGCCGGCCCGTGATGCTCGGCGCGCGGGTGCCCTCGGATCCGGACACGGCCACGGCGTTGGGTCTGGATGTCAAGGCATGGATCGACGCCGGGCTTTTCGATGTGCTGATCCCCACCCCGCGGTGGGCAACCCTCGAGTTCGACATGCCCTGGACGAAATGGCGGACACTCCGGGGCACCCAGTCAAGCCCCGCTCTGCTGGCCGGTCTGGAGGCGGGTTACCGTCCCTGTCTCGGCGTCAAACAGCAGCCCGTCAAACGGGAACTCCTCCGGGGCGCCGCCGCTGCCGCACTCGCCGCAGGCGCCGACGGCATCTACACCTTCAACTTCTTCCCGACAGACAAGCGCGTGTTCCTGAGTAAAACATCGGGCATCGGCTCGCTCGAAACCCTGTTGGGCGATACGCGCACTCACGCGGTCACCTACCGTGACCTTGTCGCCCCGACGGAAACGGCCCGTCCCCAACTGCCTTTTTCCAAACAGGAGGGCACCCTCCGACTGGCCATCGCCCCGGTCGCAAAAGAGTCCACGCTGACGTTGACGATCGGAATCCTCCTGAAGGGCGAACCCTTCCGTGCGCCGGACCTCACACTCGGCGGGCACCCCCTGAAACTGGAACAGACCGGAACCAACGCACACGGGCTCGTGACCGCTGCCGGAACCCTGACGGCGCCACAGGACCTGCCAGCCGGAGAACTCGAAGCGCAGGTGTCGTGGGGCAAACGTAAACCGGCTGAAATCAGAAGCGTGGAGTTGACCGTCACGCCCAAAGCATTTCCCCCTCTCAAGACTGCGTCGTCCGCCGACGTGGACGGCAAGGTCTATGACCTGGTCGTCATGGGCGGCACGCCGGGCGGCATCGCCTGCGCCGTGCGCGCCGCACGCGAAGGGCTGAGCGTGCTGCTGGTGAACCACACGCGGCACCTCGGCGGATTCATCACCAGCGGCGCGGGCGGCTGGGAAGCGCCTTACGACGGGTTGCGCTCGCCCCTGTACGGCGAAATGCGCACCCGCGCGACCGAGTATTACCGCCAAACGTATGGCGAAGGTTCGCCGCAGCATCTCGCCTCGATGCCGGACGCTATGAGCCGCGCACACATCGACCGCGCCAAAGTCGAGCCGCGCGTCGCCGAGATGCTGTTCAACCGGATGGTCGGGAGGGAATCAACGCTCACCGTGCTGCTCGGGCATGTCCCGGCCTCTGCTGGACGTGACGGTCCGCTGCTGAAGACCGTCACCTTCAGGCCCATGCACGGCAAGGACTCCGTCACGGTCGCGGCCAAGGTGTTCGCGGACGCCATGTACGAGGGCGACCTCATGGCTGCGGCAGGCGTCAGCAACCGCATCGGCCGCGAGGCCCGCAGCCAGTACAACGAGCCTCACGCCGGTGTCCTTTACACGAAGGAACGCCCCAAGGCACCCGGCCAGCGCGGTTTCCCGATGGACGCCGACAAGGGCCTTCTCAACATCCGCTACAACAGCCACGCCACCGCCGAGATCGTCGAAGGCCCGCAGAGCGGCGAGGCGGACCGTTCGGTGATGGCTTACAACTACCGCCTGATCCTCACCCGCAATCCGAGCAACCGGGTGATGGTCGCCAAACCGGCCAACTACGACGCGGCTCTCGCCAGACTCGCCGCAGGCACCGGTCTGACGCCGAACGTCGTGCCGAACCTGCCCAACGGCAAGGTCGCATGGAATCACCGCGGCCGCCTCATCGGGCCGCAGAACGGCTACCCCGGCGCCGACTGGCCGGAGCGCGAACGCATCTCCCGACAGTACCTCGACGCCATGCTGATGGCGCTCTGGCACATCCAGAACGATCCCTCGGTCGATGCGCGCAAAAGAGAAGCGTTCGCCGGATACGGGCTGGCCGCGGACGAGTTTCCCGACAACGGCAACATCCCGTATGAAATTTATGTCCGCGAGGCTCGCCGGCTTGTGGGACGCGCCGTCTTCACGGAACACGACAACATGATTGCGGAAGGCATCGCCCGCACGCCGGTTCACGCCGACAGCGTCGCGATCACCGACTGGCCCGTCGATTCCGTAGCCTGCCTGCCGCGAAGCGTCGAAGGCAGCAATGCGGACGGCGTCTTCTTTCTCGCCGAGGTGTGCCGCCCCGCGCAGGTGCCCTACCGCTGCCTGCTGGCGAAAGAGGTGGACAACCTGCTCGTACCCGTCGCCCTCTCCGCCTCGCATGTGGGCTGGGGGTCGATCCGTCTCGAGCCGGTCTGGATGCAGACCGGCGAGGCGGCCGGCTTTGCCGCCGCACTCGCGGTACAGCGGAACACGACGCCCGCCGCGCTTGATCCGGACCGGCTGATCAGAACGCTGGTGAAAAAACGCTTCATGGTCAGTTTTTTCAACGATGTGGACGTAACCTCCGACGAGCCGTGGGTGCCTGCCGTGCAGTATTTCGGAACCCAAGGTTTCTTCGCAAGTTACGACGCCAAACCCGACGCGCTGTTGTCCGAAACGCTCGCGAAGGTCTGGGCAAGCGGGTTCCTCCAACTGCGTGACGGCAACCCCGACCCTCACGCTCTGGCCCGTGCGGTCGCGACTGCCGAAAGCAACTCCCCGGCAGAACCGGTGACCATGAGACGCTTTCTGGAACTGTTGAGCCACTCTCAGTCGAGTCAAAACACAACCCCGCTGACGCGCGGAGAGGCCTGCCGCCTGATGTTCAAAATAATGGATTAATGCTTTCTTTAACGCTTTGTTTCCTGCGGCATGTTACGCTGTTATTGTTTTTGGAAAGGTGAAGGGCGGTGACCAACGTTATTTACCTTCACCGCTTGCCAGGTCGTATGACGCGGGGAGCCGCGTCCCAACCGGAGACTACGAAAATGCACATCGCACAAAAGACGGCGGCCCTGACGGCGGCCCTGATGTTTCTGGCAGGAATTGCGGCTGCGGAGACCGTCACCTTGCAGGCCACACTGGAGTCCGACACGTTTTTCGCGTCAAATGCCGCAAACAGCAAATTTGAAGCGATAAAGACCTTCTTTTCCAGCAACTATTTTTACTTGGCAAGAGATCATTATAACGTCACGCGTTTTGCGGCTTTACAATGGCGACTGCCGGTCTGTCCGGCAAACATGCGGGTTTCAGAGGTTCGCCTCAATCTTTTCAGCCAGGCCGGCACCGGCGGCGCCGGCACCCTTGGCTTCGCCGCCTTGAACGACAATCCCAATCTCACGGCCGCGACATGGAACACGTGCGTCAATAACGGCTACATTACCGGGAGAGACGCGACAACCTATGTGGTTCAACTAGGCGCCAATGCCGTCTGGTTGGCTGAAACGCTCACCAACGCCACATCCGTTTGGCGATGGAACACCTTGCGGTCTTCTCTCACTTCCACCTCCGGACTGACGAACACGCTTGCAGAACAGGTCAGCGTCACGCTCTCCCCTTCGTCTTCCAACACGCTGACCTTGCTGACCCTGCCTTTATCGGGCAATGGCTTAACCGAATGGCACGGCGGCTCACTGGAAGCCGGCTCGAACACGGTCATGGAAATCGACTTCGTTCCTGCGGATATCGCGCTCTCAGTACCCGTCACGAACAACCTGCTCGTAGCGCTCCAGAGCGCTTCCGCAATGAACGATGACGACGGCGGTGTCGCAATCTGGCCGGACGCCGCCTCGCTCGGCGGCTGGCAGGATTTCAGCCAAACGTCAACGAATAATCGGCCGGTCCTCCTCTCAACCAATATGCCGAACGGCAAAACGCTCCCCGTGCTCGATTTCACTCAGGCAACCTTGCACCATCTGGAATTAGGAGTGACACCCGCGTTTGAAACCAACACCTTGACCTGGTTTGCGGTATTCAAGCCGGATATGGCCGGTGTCGGCAGTACGCGCACCTTGCTGAGTTCCGCCTATACAGACGTAGACTATCTGTGGGGAACCCTGATCAGCGGCACGACAGGAGCCTTCACCTCCTTTTCCCGCGCGAGTGGCGGAACGATGATGTCTGCCGCCTTCCAGCCCGACGTGAGCAACCAGTGGTTTGTCATGAGCGGAACATGGAACGGCAGATCCGAATCCCTGAACGGCAATGCGGCCCAGAGCATGATCGGCCGTCTGCTGGCACAGGACCGGAAGCCCTACGCCAGCGTGACCGTGACCGGCGTCAACGCCTTTCCCGCAGGCCACAGAATGACGCGGATCGGCCGGCTCAGCGGCGGCGAAGACACGAGCCGCCTTTTCGACGGCCAGATGGCCGAACTCCTGATCTACAACACCGCCCTGTCTGCCGCCGACGCGGACGCCGTCATGGAATATCTCGACCTGAAATATTTCAAGCGGCTCGGCACCCTGATCAAAGCGTACTGAAAGTGCCTATGCATAAACCGTTCATCCGCGCGTGTTGCGCCACGCTCCTGCTCGCAGCCTGCGCGGCAGCGAAGACCACATCGCCCGCCGACGTGAACGGCAAAGCCTACGACCTCGTCGTGGTCGGCGGCACGCCCGGCGGCATCGCCTGTGCGGTGCGTGCCGCACGCGAAGGGCTGAGCGTGCTGCTCGTCAACCACACGCGGCATCTCGGCGGGTTCGTCACCAGCGGCGCGGGCGGCTGGGAAGCGCCTTACGACGGGTTGCGCTCGCCGCTGTATGGCGAGATGCGCGCCGGCGCGGCGGACTATTACCGCCAGACGTATGGCGAAGATTCGCCGCAGCATCTCGCCTCCATGCCGGATGCCACGAGCCGCGCACACATCGACCGCGCCAAAGTCGAGCCGCGCGTCGCGGAGAGGCTCTTCAACCGGATGGTCGGGAGAGAACCAACACTCACTGTGCTGCTGGGATATGTCCCCGCCGTTACCGGACGCGACGGGACGCTCTTGAAAAGTGTCGTCCTCAAACCCCTGCGCGGCGACGGCTCCGTCACGGTCACGGCCAAGGTGTTCGCGGATGCCATGTACGAGGGCGACCTCATGGCCACGGCAGGCATCAGCAACCGCATCGGCCGCGAGGCCCGCAGCCAGTACAACGAGCCTCACGCCGGTGTCCTTTACACGAAGGAACGCCCCAAGGCACCCGGCCAGCGCGGTTTCCCGATGGACGCCGACAAGGGCCTTCTCAACATCCGCTACAACAGCCACGCCACCGCCGAGATCGTCGAAGGCCCGCAGAGCGGCGAGGCGGACCGTTCGGTGATGGCTTACAACTACCGCCTGATCCTCACCCGCAATCCGAGCAACCGGGTCATGGTGACAAAGCCTGTTAACTATGACGTGGCCGTCGCCCGGAAAGCCTCCGGCGGCGGCTTTGTGCCTCGCCTGCCGAACGGCAAGGTCGCCTGGAACGGCGGCCGCCTCATCGGGCCGCAGAACGGCTACCCCGCCGCCGGCTGGCCGGAGCGCGAGCGCATCTCCCGCCAATGCCTCGACGCCATGCTGATGGCGCTGTGGTACCTGCAGAACGATCCCTCGGTGCCGGAGAACCGGCGCAAGCAGTTCGCCGGCTACGGCCTCGCGGCGGACGAGTTCGCCGACAACGCCAACGTGCCTTACGAAATCTATGTCCGCGAGGCGCGGCGGCTCGTGGGACGCGCCGTGTTCACGGAGCACGACAACGTCCTCGCGGACGGCATCGCGCGCACGCCGGTGCACGCCGACAGCGTCGCGATCACCGACTGGCCCGTGGACTCCGTGGCCTGCCTGCCGCGCAGCGTGAAGGGCAGTAACTTGGACGGCATCTTTTTCCTCGGCGAAGAAACCCGTCCCGCGCAGGTCCCCTACCGCTGCCTGCTGGCGAAAGAAGTGGACAACCTCCTCGTGCCGGTCGCGCTCTCCGCCTCGCACGTCGGCTGGGGCGCGATCCGGCTCGAGCCGGTCTGGATGCAGACCGGCGAGTCGGCCGGCTTCGCCGCCGCGCTGGCGGTCAAGCACAACACCACCCCGGCCGCGCTCGACCCCGGACTGCTGGTCCGAACGCTGGCGAAAAACCGCGTGACCGTGAGCTTCTTCAACGACGTGGACGCGGCGTCGGGCCAAGCCTGGGCGCCTGCCGTACAGTACTTCGGAACCCAAGGCTTCTTCGCCGACTATGACGCAAAGCCCCAAGAGCCCTTAACCGAAGCGCGCGCAAAAATCTGGTCCGACGGCTTCGCCCGGTTGCGCGCCGGCACGCTCGACCCCAACGCGCAGGCCCGCGCCGTGGCCTCCGCCACGGCGGCGGCCACGGCAAAGTCCGTGACGATGAAAGCGTTCTTGGCTATGCTGAACCCCAACAAAGAAGGCCAAAACGATAAACCGCTGACGCGCGGTGAAGCCTGCCGCCTGATGTTCAAACTGCTGGAAAGAAATCCGACGCCATGAACCCGTTCCTTATTTGCTTTGCAGGGGTGCTCTCTGTCGGCGCCGCAACTTTGCCTGACGTCACGTCCCATGACTTCAAGAACGTCGCGGGCTCGACGCTGCGCCTTCACATCTACGCTCCGCAGGCCTCCCCGGCCGCTGTGGAGCGCCCGGCGATCGTGTTCTTTTTCGGCGGCGGCTGGGAGCGCGGCTCGCCCACGCAGTTCATGCGGCAGGCCACCCACTTGGCGTCGCGCGGAATGGTGGCCGTCTGTCCCGAATACCGGACCCGCCAGAGCCACGGCACAACGCCGTTCGAGTGCCTCGCCGACGGCAAGGACGCCGTGCGCTGGGTGCGCAGTCACGCGAAGGAGCTGGGAGTCGACCCGCAGCGGATTGCGGCGGGCGGCGGCTCAGCAGGCGGATACGTCGCGGCTGCCGCGGCGGTGCTGAGCGCGCTGGACGAGCCTGCCACGACGAATCCCGTCAGCTGCGTGCCGAATGCGCTGGTGCTCTTCAATCCCGTTCTCGACACCACAGCGACCGGCTACGGCGCGAAGAAGTTCGGCGCGCGCAGCCGCGAGGCTTCGCCCGCACACAACGTCCGCGCCGGACTGCCGCCGACGGTCATCTTCCACGGCAGGGCCGACACGACGGTGCCGTTCGAAAACGCCCAGCGGTTCACCGACGAAATGAGGAAGGCCGGCAACGCCTGCACGCTCCGCGGTTACGACGGCCAAGGCCACGGCTTCTATCTGAAAAATGCGTCGCTTTACCCTGTCGTCCTCCAGGAAATGGACGCCTTCTTCGTTTCGCTCGGATGGCTCGCCGCACCGGCGGCCACGGCCTCCACGACGGCAGCCCGGCGGTCGGTCATCGTGGACGACGAGGCGGCGGTGTACACGGGCACCTGGGTGAGCAGCCGCAAACAGACCCCGCAGTCCGGCTCCTCTTACCGCCATGACGGCGCGGGCGCAGGCGGCGACAAAACCGCCTGTTTCACCCCCGACCTGCCGGCTGCGGGAGACTATGCGGTACGGCTGCTTTATCCGCCCGTCTCGAAAAGTGCGACAAATGTGAAAGTCGCCGTCCGCGCGGCGGACGGCGAAAAGATTGTCACGGTGAATCAGCGCGACGCCGCCCGCAAGACGCTGGGCGTGTTCCGGTTTGACGCCGGAAAAACGGGCTCTGTGTCGCTCTCCACCGCGGGCGCAGACGGCTTCGTGGTCATCGACGGCGTCGAATTCGCGCCGGCGGACGGCGCACCGGCCGAGCCTGCGGCTTCGGCCGCGGACGGCAAGAAGGCCCTCCCCGCCGTTCGTGCCGTCGCCCCCAAGCCACTGCAGGTAAAGCCCGTGCGCGCTTCCACGGCCCAGGAAGTGAGCGGCAAAACCTACGACCTCGTCGTGGTCGGCGGCACGCCGGGCGGGATCGCCTGCGCGGTGCGCGCGGCGCGGGAAGGACTCTCCGTCCTGCTCGTGCAGCACAACCGGCACATCGGCGGCATGCTCTCCAACGCCCTCATGCAGTGGGACGCGCTCTACGCCGGGCACCGCGCGCCGGTTTTCAACGAGTACGCGCACATGCTCGAGACCTATTACCTCGACACCTACGGCGCGTCCTCGCCGCAGTACAGCCGCGCGCGCTTCACCCAGACCCACTACCCCATGGCCCTCTTCGAGCCGTCTGTGGCCGAACACCACTTCAACCGGCTCGTCTCGGCGGAAACGAACATCACCACGCTGCTCTCCCACTACCCTGCGGCGGCAGCACGCAAGGATGCGTGCCTGAAGGCGCTCACGCTGCGGGAATACGGCACGACGAACGACATCACGGCCCGCGGCGGATGCTTTGTCGATGCGACGTACGAGGGCGACCTCGCCGCGCTCGCCAACGTGCCGTACCGCGTCGGCCGCGAGGGCCGCGACGAATACGGCGAGCCCCACGCCGGAAGAATCTTCACCAACATCGCCCCCGGAAGAGGTCCGAAAGCGGCTGTGGAAGGCAAGCTGGACATCCATCCTTATCACCACAAGCAGGGCAGCATCGACCCCGACAGCCCGTACACTGCCGATGGCGCCATCCAGGCCTTCAACTACCGCTTCTGCCTGGCGCGCGGGACTGAAAACCGGCGTCTGCCCGACAAACCGCCGGCTTACAACCGTGACGAGTATGTGAGCTACAACCGCAAGGGCATGGCGGCGGGCGCGCTGAACAACAAAAGCTCCTTCAACAACCCCATCCTGCCCGGCGAGAACCACGCCTACCCGGACGCCGATTGGCCGACGCGCGAAAAAATCATCGAGCGCCACAAAAACTTCGCGCTCGGCCTCATGTACTTCCTGCAGAACGACGCGTCGCTGAGCGAAGCGAAACGTGAAGGATACCGTCAGATCGGCCTGCCGCTGGACGAGTATCCGGACAACGCCAACATCCCCTATGAGATGTACGTCCGCGAGGCGCGGCGCATCGTCGGGCGCCATGTCTTCAAAGAGCAGGACAACACCCTCGCGCCCGCCTACGCCCGCACGCCGGTGTTCGCCGACAGCATCGCCATCACCGACTGGTCGATGGATTCGCACGACTGCACCACCAACCGACGCCCCGGCTACGCCTACGACGGCAAGCTCATCCTGACCGACGAGTCGCACCCCGCGCAGATACCGTACCGCGCCCTGCTGCCTCAGGGCGTGGACAACCTGCTGGTCCCGGTCTGCCTCAGCGCCACGCATGTCGCCTGGGGCGCCGTCCGCCTTGAACCCGTGTTCATGCACGTTGGCGAAGCGGCGGGCTTTGCCGCGGCGCTCGCGAAGCGGCTGCGCACCGCGCCCGCGCAGCTCGACCCCGACCGCCTCGTCCGCGAGCTGTGCCGGCGCCGCATGATGGTCACCTTTTTCAACAAAATGAATGTGGCGTCCGATGATCCGCGCGTCGCGGCCGCGCAGTATTTCGGCACCCAAGGATTCTTCGCCGATTACGACGCCCGACTGGACGAGCCGCTCAGCGCGGACGTCCAGTCGCTTTGGCTGGACGCGTTCGAAAAGCTCCGCCGGAAAAACCTCGACCCCGCGCAGCTCGCGGCCGCCGTCCACGCCGCTGAAGCCAAGAACCCGCCCGCGTCGGACAAAACGCGCGGCGACGTGCTCCTGCAACTTTGGAAACAACTCAGCCCGCCATGAACATCATACCCCTCCTTTCGCTCCTCTCACTTGCGGCGCTCGCCAACAAGCCCGTTGGCCCGTTCCTTGATCTCTCCTCCGAGACCAACCGTCACGTGGTCATCGCAGCGGGCACGCCGGAGATCTATCAAGGCCATGCGACCACCGCGCTGCTCGCGGACGGCAAAACGCTCTTCGCCGTCTGGACCACCGGACACGGCGGCGGCTGCGGCCCGGCCGCGGCCAGCGCCGACGGCGGCAAAACCTGGCAGCGCGTCGACGGCCGTTTCCCCGCCGCATACACGACATGGAAAAACTGCCCCGCGATTTTCCGCATGACCGACCCGCACGGGAAAGAGCGGCTCTTCGTCTTCGCCTGCGGCAAGCCGGACAAGGCCAACAACCGCGCCCTTGAGATGACGCGCATCGGTAGCGATGATCTCGGCGTGACCTGGCGCGTTTTGCCGCCCGTGCCGGTCACCTGCGTCATGCCGCTGTGCTCCGTGATCCGCCTCAAGGACGGCGCGTACCTCGGCCAGTACAACGACCGCTGGCCAGAGGAGAAAAAGATGTGGAACCGCGTTTTCCAGATCGTCTCGCGCGACGGCGGCATGACGTGGAGCGAACCGCAGCCCGTGGCGCAGCACCCCTCCATGAACCTCTGCGAGCCCTTCCTGCTGCGTTCGCCGGACGGCGGCGAGTTGTGCTCGATTCTGCGTGACAACGCCAAGAGCGCCCTGAGCAAGCTCGTTTTCAGCCGCGACGAGGGACAGACCTGGACCGCGCCGCAAGTGTCTTCGTGGGCACTGACCGGTCACCGCCACCACGGCGTCCAACTGAAAGACGGGCGCTGGGTGATCGCCTTCCGCGACACCGCGCCCGGCAGCCCGACAGGCGGACACTTTGTCGCGTGGACCGGCACCTATGACGAGATCAAAACCGCGCGGCCCGGCCGGCGCATCAAGCTCCTGCACAGTTTCGCAGGCCGGGATTGCGGCTATGCCGCGCTGACCCTGTTCCCCGATGAAACGATCCTCGCCACCACCTACATCAAGTATTGGAACGACGCGCGCAAGCACTCCGTGGTCGGCGTGTTTATCCACCCTGAAGACCTGGAAAGATGACCCGTTTTCGAAAGAATCGAGCGAATCGAATCAATCGATTCAATCGACTCCTGCGATTCCCTCGAAAGAGATTATGCACTATTCCCGCAACATCCCCATCCTATCCCCCTATGATCTCGTCGTCTGCGGCGGCGGCCCTTCCGGCTGTGCCGCCGCTCTGGCCGCCAAGCGGGAAGGCCTCCGTGTCCTGCTGGTCGAAGGCCAGGCGCAACTCGGCGGCATGGCGACGTCCGGCCTCGTCTCCCACTGGTTGGGCGGAAGGACGCAGGAGGGCGCGTGGGTGGTCGGCGGCCTGTTCAGAACCTTGGTCGAGGAGGCCACAGCCTGCGGGTGCGCGATCCAGCCTGAGCTGACAGGCGGACGGGTCTACCAGCCGCACGGCTGGCTGCCGTGGTTCATTCACGGCATCCCGATCGATCCGTTCGCCATGGCTCACTTTCTTGACGAGAAGTTTCTGCGCGCCGAGATCG
Organism: uncultured Lentisphaeraceae bacterium; assembly: GCA_964480555.1. Lineage (GTDB taxonomy): Bacteria > Verrucomicrobiota > Kiritimatiellia > RFP12 > UBA1067 > CAYZQL01. Next base: position 15,262 of record CAYZQL010000070.1, read on the forward strand.
ACCTGTTGTTCGAAACCCAGGTGCTGGATGCGCTGACCCGGGACGAGCGGATCACGCATGTCATCATCCAAAACAAGAGCGGCCTGCAAGCCCTGCCGACAGACGCCGTCATCGACGCCACCGGCGACGCGGATGTGGCGGCCTTCAGCGGGTGCGAGACCGTCACTGGCCGCGAGTCCGACGGCCTGATGGCACCGGCCTCCCTGACGTTCCATCTGAGCAACGTGGATCATCGGGCGCTGGGTAACGCCATCGAAGTCGGCAAGAACCCCAAATTCCGCGACACCATCTATGCGTTGCGCAAAACAGGCGAATGGCCCTTCCCGTACGACATCTTCATCTCCGTCCAGCTGGTCCAGCAGGACGTGGCCATGATCAACACCATGCGACTGCCCGGCGTCAACGGCATCGACGGACGGTCGCGAACTGGCGGCCTCATCACGGGAAGGCGGGAGGCGTATGCGCTGCTCGACATTTTCCGGAAACATTTCCCGGGGTTTGAGAAGGCCGAAATGAAGAGCGTCGCCACACTGCTGGGCATCCGGGAGACCCGGCGCATCCGCTCAAATTTCTGCCTGCGGGTCAACGATCTGGGTGAGGGGCGCGAGTTCGAGGACACGGTCGGCTTCAGCATGTACGGCTGGGACCTTCCCGATCCGCACCGGCCGAGCCTTCAGCCGATGGTCGACGAATCCAACGGAAAGTTCATCAACAAGGTGAATAAAGTGCTCTACACCCCCATCCCTTACCGGGTCATGGTCCCGCAGCCGGTCCGCAATCTTCTCTGCCCGGGACGCGCGGTCTGCGTGGAGCGGGACGTCCTGGGGCCTCTGCGGGTCATGGCGCCCTGCATGGCCATGGGCGAGGCGTGCGGCGTTGCTTCGGCCCAGATCGTGCGGGACCGGGTCTCCGCCGCAGAGGTGGACGTGTCCAGCCTGAGAAACCGACTGCGTGAGGTCGGCGCTAAGGTCGACCGGCAGGCCCTGCCCCCGATTTCGCCGCGCCAAGACCCGTAACCGAGTGTCCGTCGAGCCCATTCATGTCTATACCGTCCATTCAAAATTTCCTGCGGACGCACCAGCGCTGGGGCATCGTGGCGCTTCTGTTCCTGACGGCGATGGTCAACAACCTCGACCGCCAAACGCTCTCCGTGCTTGCGCCGAC
>CAYZQL010000071.1:0-16347 GCA_964480555.1 uncultured Lentisphaeraceae bacterium
CGGAAATACTCGTGCCGCGTGTAGCTCAGGAACGAGCGGCTGTCCGTGAGCATGCCCACGAAGCGGCTCAGCAGCCCGAGCTGCGAGAGCGCCTCCAGCTGCCGCAGCATGCCGTCCTTCTGGTCGTTGAACCACCAGCCGCTGCCGAACTGCATGCGCCCGGCCTCCGGCCCGCGCTGGAAGTTGCCCAGCATGGTTCCGATCATCTCGTTGTCCCGCGGGTTCAGCGTGTAGATCACGACGCGCGGCAGCGCGTCGGCCTGCTCCAGCCGGTCGAAAAGGCGCGACATCGGCACCGCCACGTTCCAGTCGCCGATGCTGTCGAACCCGGTGTCCGGCCCCAGCCGCTGAAACATCCGCGTGTTGTTGTTGCGCATCGCGCCGTAGTGGATCTGCGCGCTCCAGTCGCTCCGGGCGTCCATGCACAGCCCCTCGAACAGGAAGGCCGAGCGGAACGCGGCGACCTCTTCGCGCGTCGCCTCGCCGCCTTGGCGCACGCGGGCGAAGACCGCGCGGATCTCCGCGCCGACGTAGGGCTCGGCGTAGAGCGTGTCGAGCCCGTAGTCGGAGAGGCGGCAGCCGCTCTGCCCGAAGAACGCGTGCCGCTTCTGCAGCGCGCAGAGCAGATCGTCCCACGTGGCCACCGGCTGGCCGGCCGCCGCCGAGAGCTTGTCCAGCCAGGCGTTCCAGAACGCGGGCCGGTCGATGGCCATCGCCTTGTCGGGGCGCCACGTCGGCAGCACCTGCGTGGCGAAGCCCGAGGCCCTGACCGCCGCGTGGTGCTCCAGCGCGTCGCACGGGTCGTCGGTGGTGCAGACGAGCGCGACGTTGCTGCGCGTCATGAGCCCGCGCGCGCTGAAGCCGGGCTCGGAGAGCCGCTCGCCCGTCACCTGCCAGATCTTCTCGGCCGTGGCCGGGTTCAGCAGGTCGGACACGCCGAAGTAGCGCGCGAGCTCGAGCTGCGACCAGTCGAACAGCGGGTTGCGCAGCAGGTACGGCAAAGTCTCCGCAAACTTCTGGAACTTCTCGCGGTCGGGCGCGTCGCCGGTGATGAAGCGCTCGTCGATCCCGTTCGAGCGCAGGGCGCGCCACTTGTAGTGGTCGCCCCCCAGCCAGACGCGGGTCATGTTCTCCCACCGCATGTCCTGCGCGACCTCCGCAGGCGGCAGGTGGCAATGGTAGTCGATGATGGGCATGTTTGCGGCGTAGCCGTGATACAGCTCGCGCGCCGCCGCGTTCTGCAAAAGAAAATCGTCGTGAATAAAGGGCTTCATGGTGCCGACCATTAAAGCAAACCCCGCCGCCGCCGGACAGCGAAAACCGGCGGGGAACCTACCGCGCCCGCGCGTGCCCGGTCAGGCCGCGCACGACTTCGCCCGCCAGGATCAGCCCCGCCACAGGGGGCACGAACGAGACGCTGCCCGGGATGCGGCGGCGGACCGTGCAGGTGCGCGGGCTGCCTTTCGGGCAGACGCAGTTGTGGCGGCAGCTGGTGGCCTCCGTCTCGACCGGCACGGCCGGAAGCTCTTTCGAGTAGACCACCGTGAGCGCGGCCAGGCCGCGCTTCTTCAGCTCCTTGCGCATGACCTTGCAGAGCGGGCAGACCGAGGTCTCCGCGATGTCCGCCACCTCGAAGCGCGTGGGGTCGAGCTTGTTGCCAGCGCCCATGCAGCTGACGATGCGGACGCCGGCCCGGTGCGCGCGCACCGCGAGCTCCACCTTGGCGCTGACGGTATCGACGGCATCGACGACATAGTCGAACCGGGAAAGGTCGAACCGGTCGGCATTCTCCGGCAGGTAGAACGCCTGGAGCGTCTCGACGTCGGCCTGCGGGTTGATGTCGCGCACGCGCTCGGCCATGACCTCGACCTTGGGCCGGCCGAGCGTGCTGTGCAGGGCGATGAGCTGCCGGTTGAGGTTGGTCAGGCAGACGAGGTCGTCATCGACCAGGAGAAAGTGCCCGACGCCCGCGCGCGCCAAGGCTTCGACCGTGAAGGAGCCGACACCGCCGATGCCGAAGACCGCGACGCGGCTCTTGCGGAGCGTCTCGAGCGCGGGTTTCCCCAGCAGATATTCCGTGCGTGAGAAAGCGTCCATGTCGTGCCGTCACTCGGCCGGTTGCGGAAGAGGTTCCGGCGCTTCGGCCGGGACGGGGTCCTCTTGCGCCTGGTCAGCGGCTTCCTGCGCCGCCTCTTGCTCACGCCGCCGGATCTCACGGTTCGCGGTCTCGCTGGCGAGCTTCTCGAACTGCTCCCGCATCTTCTGCTCGGCGGCCAGCTGGGCCTGGGTCTGCTGGGTGGCCCGTTCGCGAAGCCGTTCCGCATACGAGCGGGAATCCCCCGACTTCTCGGAAGCGCCGTCCTTCGTGGCCAAGCCGCGCAGCGAGGCCCCGGTAATGCCGAGCGACCGCAGGGCGCTCGGCCGGGCCTCGGCGGCAGCCGCAACCGGCGGAACGGAGAGCGCGGGCCGGGCCAACAGCGGAGGCCGCGTGTGCGGCGGCGCGGGCTTGCCGGCAGCGGCCGCAGCCGACGCCGCAGGGTCAACCAGACCTTGCCCCAGTTTGAGCGTGACGGTCACGCCCTCTTTCGTGATGGTGGCGGTCTCCTCATCAAAATCCGCGCTGAGCACCTTCCAGCCGTCCGCCTCGCTCCCCACCAACAGGTAATAGTTGACCGGAGGCTTTTGAGACAGGTCGGTGAACCCGATCGCGGTGCCGCCGTCCGGCGTGACGTTCACCGCCGACATGTTGACCTGCTTCGCGAGTTTCTGCTGCTCGCCCTTCAGCTGCTCTTCGCTCTTGAGCGTCGCGACGTCGACGGTGGCCTCGTTGAAATTGGGCGGCAGCACGCCGAACGGCATCCGGTCGAGGATCGGCTGGTAGTGCCCGAACGGCGGGGGCGAGTAAATCTCGCTGTTGGCACGCGCAGAGAGGGTCAGGCACGCCGCGCATACGGCACCCAACGGAACAGCCCACCGTTTCGGCCAACGCGGGGTTCGAGTAGGTTCAACGCACATGCCGATAGCATAGCAGATGAGGGCGGCCTTGCGGAAGGGGGAATATCACACACGCCAAAGGCCGCCAAGAAAACGAGGTGCGGCTTGAAATGCCGGGGCGTTCCGGTGATACTAATGCCCCATGTTCCGCTTCGACCTTCATATCCACTCCTGCCTCTCGCCGTGCGGATCGCTCGACAACTCGCCCGCGGCGGTTGTCCGGGCCGCAAAGGCGGCGGGCCTGCACGGCCTCATGCTGGCCGACCATAACTCGTCGCGCAACAGCCCGGCGCTGGCCGAGGCGTGCCGCCGCGAAGCCGTCGCATGCCTGTTCGGCATGGAGCTGACCACGGCCGAGGAGGTCCACTGCCTGACGGTCTTCGACACGCTGGCCCAAGCGGCGGCGATGACCGAGAGCGCCTACGCCGCCCTGCCCAAGCGCGTGAACCAGCCCGAGGTGTTCGGCTACCAGGCGGTGGTCAACGCGGACGACGAGGTCGAGGAGCTGGAGTGGCGCCTGCTCAGCGCGCCCACACGCCTGACGATCCGCGAGGCCGGCCAACGGGTGCATGAGCTGGGGGGCCTCTTCATCGCCGCGCACCTCGACCGCCCGGTTTTCAGCGTGACCTCTCAATTGGGCGCTCTGGCGGGCGACGAAGGGTTCGACGCCGTGGAGCTGAGCCGCGCCGCAGACCTCGCGTTCTGGCGCGAGAAAACGCTGGGGCTGCCGTTCATCCGCTCTTCCGACGCACATTATCTCGACGGGATCGGCACGCTCTGGACCGAGGCGGACCTGCCCGTTTTCTCGACGCGCGCACTGAAGGCCGCCTTCGAGGCCCATGCGCTGGGATGGGGCGCGCCGACCTCCTGAATGCCACCCCTGCGCTTGGTTTATCAACAGCTTGTCCCGTTTATGACCCAGAGGGTTATAAACAGGTGATAATAACTCTGTTGATAAGGCATAAGTTGTTTCAATTCATGATGTTATACATTATAACTTCGTGTCGATATCTTGTGCTTGCCGGAATCCCCTGTTTTGGCGCATACTAGACCCACGTTTTAATCAACAGGCTTTGAACCCCACTGGTATGGCACACGTATCCATCATGTTTTGTCGGCAGCTGGCGCGGGCGCGCCGCGAAAAGGGCATGACCCAAAGCGCGCTGGCGCAGGCCGTGGCGTGCAAGCAGTCGGCCATCAGCATGCTCGAGTCGGGGCAGGGCGAGAAGCTCTCGCACGAGACGGTCGCCAAAATCGCGGCGCTGCTGGGCGTGCCTTGTGAGCCCGAGTCCGCCGGCACGCCCGCGGCGAAGGTCGCGGGGGGCGGCTACTGCCCGGACGCGGCGTGTTTCTCGAACGTCCCGTATGTCGTCGCGGACGACCTGTTTTTCTGGCCGCGGCCACAGCCGGCCCCCTCGGATGGCCGGCACTGCGCGTACTGCGGAGAACTGCTGGAGCGTCTATGCCCGCACTGCGGCGCGCGGGTGACGGACGGCGCCTGTTGTCCCGCCTGCGGCGGCGCACGGGTCACCAACACCCTGCCGCCTGGAACCGACCTCGCAACCTGGGCGGCTCAGCGCCGCCGCGAAATCGCCGAATGGCGTTCCCTTCTGTCGTAAACTCCCGGGATTTCACTCACCATGAAAAAGCTGCTGATCGTCACCGACGGCAAGGCGGGGCACGAAAACCAGTCCAAAGCGTTCTGCACCGCGCTCGGGTACGGCTTCGACTGCGTGCGCACCGCCTATCCCTCGCGGGCCCACAAAGCGCTCTCCTACGCCGCAGACCGCCTGGGGCTGCTCTGGGAGCAGCCGTTCACGCTTGAACACACCGACGGCTACTATGCCGCCGTGGTTTGCGCCGGATCCACGGCCTTCTACCCGGGCAAGGTCACCGCACGACGCCGCGGCATCCCCGTGGCGGCCATCCTCTTTCCCGGCGGGTACCGGCTGAACTTCGACTGCATCCTTGCGCCGGAGTTCGACCGGCCTCCGCAGCTCCCCAACATCATCCCCATCCCGGTCAACCTGACCTCGACCGACGCGGCGTTTTACGCGAAGGGCGTCGCGGCCTTCCGGGAGCGCCACCCCGCCGGCGACAAGCCCGCGGTGGCCGTGATCGTGGGCGGGCCGAACGCGTTCGCGTCGCTCACCGCGGAGGGTCTGCGGCGCGACCTCGACCGCCTTTTCGCTCTGACGGAGGGGCGCGAGCGCTGGGTCACCACCTCGCGCCGCACCCCCCCCGAAGTCGAGGCGCTGATCGACACCTACCCGTTCGACTACAAACTGCTCTACAGCCGCGACACCTTCAACCCGATCCCGGCCTTCGTCTCGCTGTGCGAACAGCTCTTCGTGACCGCCGACTCGACCGGCATGATCAGCGAGGCGGTCACCCGCGGGACCGCGTCCGTCGAGGTCCTGATGACGCTCGACACCGCGGCCTCCAAATTCGCGCGCTTCATCCGAAACCTCGAGGCGGGCGGTTCCGTCCATCTTTTCGACGGCACCCTCGGCCACGCCCGCCGAAAGCTCGACCTCGCTCCCGCCTTCGAGCAGGCGCGGCGGCTGCTCAACCTGTGACCTCCCGCGACCCGCCCCGGCGGCCGCCGCCGCACCCGAATAAAAACGAAAAATTCGCTTTCCTCAAAGGCCGCACCCGTTTATAACTAGGCGTGCCAATGGGAAAGAACAAGAAAAAACCGGAAAAGGAAGGGCTGACCAAGCCCGCGCCCGCAGCGGAGCCTGCCCAGACGCCCGAACCGGACAGACAGCCCCCCGCCCCGGTGCCGGCGCCCGCCGCGCCCGTCCCAGAAGCGGCGCCCGAACACCTCCCCCCCGCCCCGGCCACCCCGAAAAGCCGCTGGCGGCGGCTGGCGCCCGACCTGCTCAAAGTCGCGTTGGCCTTGGCGGTCATCGGCATCGCCGCCGCCATCTGGTATAAGCCGCCTCTGGTCGTTGCCGACTTCCCGCACCTCTCTTACCTCTATCAAGGCAAGCGGCTGACCGACGCCACGCTCTACCGGCCGCTGGCCATGCCCACGCGCTACTACATCGCTTTGGCCCGGCCCCTCGCCGGGCGCTACGCCTGGTTCGCCGTTGACCGCCGACGCGAAGTGGTGGCGTTGGCCGAAGAGCCCGGCCACCGTTTCCTGGGAAGGAAGGCCATCAAACGGAGCGACCCCCTCGGTCTGGATCTCGAGTTCCGCAAACTCGACGGGTCCGAATGGCAGGTCCATTTCTTCGCCGACGCGATCGTCTTCTCCAATGCCGTCCTCTCCGTCCGCCTCGACGCAAAACATAATAACTCTAACGGCGGGAAATAATTATGACAACCCATGCGGCACGAAAAACGCATCCGCATGCGACCCCGTCCGACGTCCCTCCCGTAAATCTGGATTGATAAAATACCGTCTTTATGCTCGTTTTTTGACTGGAACTCGCATTGCAAACATGCTATTTTACGGCGTTTATTGAATTCTCAACCGTTCGGGAGGCATTCGGAGATGATTAAACAGCCAGCCCATGCTCAGAAGGTGTCTGCGTACGCTCAGGCCGGAGTAGACATTGATTCAAAAATGTCTGGCATCGAGATCATCAAAAAGATGGTCGCCACAACCACCACAAAAGGGGTTGTCGGCGGAATCGGGAGCTTTGGGGGGCTTTTCCACGCGCCCGGCAAAGAGTGCCTGCTGGTGGCGAGCACGGATGGGGTCGGGACCAAGCTGAAGGTGGCGGCGCTGGCCAAAAAGCACGACACCGTCGGCCAGGACATCGTGAACCACTGTGTCAACGACATCCTCGTGCAGGGCGCCAAGCCGCTTTTCTTTCTGGACTACATCGGCACCGCGCGGTTCGACACCGCCGTTTTCACCGACGTGATCGCGGGACTTTGCAAGGCCTGTAAAGAAAACGGATGCGCGTTGCTCGGCGGCGAGACCGCCGAGATGCCCGGCCTCTACCCGCTGGGCGAGTACGACCTGGTGGGTACGATCATCGGCGTGGTCGAGAAAAAGAAGCTCATCACGGGCGCCGGCATCAGAGCCGGCGACGTGATCATCGGGCTGCCCTCCGGCGGGCTCCAAACCAACGGCTTCTCGCTGGCGCGCAAGGTGATCTTCGATCAGTGCGGACTCACGCCGCAGGATTTCATTCCCGGCACGCGGATGACGGTCACCGACACGCTGCTGTCCGTCCACCGCAGCTTTCTCAAACCCGTCACCGCACTCATGGCGAAAGTGCCGGTGCGCGGCATGGCGCACATCACGGGCGGCGGCTTCGTGGACAACATCCCGCGCGTGCTGCCGGAGACGTGCAACGCGGTCATCAACCGCGCCAGCTGGCAGCCGCCCACCGTCTTCACGTTCATCGAGCGCCAAGGCAAAGTCGAGCACGATGAAATGTACCGCGTCTTCAACATGGGCATCGGCTTCGTGATCATCGTCCGCCGCAAGGACGCCACCGCCGCCCTGAACGTGCTGAAGAGTCAACATCTGGCGCCCGTCGTCATCGGCGTGATCGAGAAGGGCCACAAAAAAGCGATCTACCGCGACCAGTAGACACGCGCCAGCCAGCGACAAAAAAAACACTCCTGCAGCCCAAGCCGCAGGAGTGCTTTTTCTTTTCGTTTCCTGCTTACTTCTTCTTGGCAACCTTCTTCGCCGGGGCTTTCTTCGCGGGAGCTTTCTTCGCGGCAACCTTCTTCGCCGGAGCAGCCTTCTTCACCGCTTTCTTCGCCGGAGCAGCCTTCTTAGCAGGAGCTGCCTTCTTCGCAGGAGCTGCTTTCTTTGCTGTGGCCATTGCGTGATCCTTTCGTTTGTAGTGACCTTTGAAACAACACTCGATGCATCACAAAAACAATGCATCAAAAAGTTGTTTTACCGATAATGTAATCGCTGCTTTGAAAAATGCAAGAACAGTTTTTAAAAAACGTTAAAAAATCGCGCTCGCAAAAAATCAGCGCGACAAAAGAATCAGCCGCGTCTCATCAAAAAAACCGAAAAACGCCAACAAAAAAGGCCTGTTTCTCTCTTTTCGCCGCATGTTGTCCGCCGCTGCGAGACAAGCAAAAAAATATTCCGCGCCTGCGTTTTGAACGGACAGATAAAAGCCGCAGGTCCGGTCACACTTTTTTCGGCTGCGCTTTTTGGTCTTGTTTCTTCGCGGGTGCGCGTTAGAATCTCGCACGCTTCACAACGGACTCCCTCTCACTCACGGCGTTCTCGCGTATGACAAAACAACCGATTGAAATCCAGTGCGCGGCGTGCGGCAAGCTCACGCTCGCGCGGGCCGAGCCCCTCTACGACGGTTTCAAGAAAACCGGCGAGGCTTTTATTTGCACGGGCTGCGGCGCGCGCTACGCCTCCGCGGCGGAAACCCCTTTCGCGTCCGCCGCGCCGGCGCGCCCCCACATTTTCTCCGACGCCGACAAGCCGCGTCCGCTTTCCATCTTCAGCGACGACGAGCGCCAGCGGAGTTGCGGCTGGTGCCGCCACTTCGTCGTGAACCCGTTCAGCCAACGTTGCGGGCTTTCGAACAAAGCGACCGAGGCCACCGACCTGTGCGCGCGCTTCGAGAAGAAAACTTCCGCACCGGATGCGGACCCTCCGCCACCACCCCGTAACGTGTAACCTGTAACCGAGCCCCTATGTCCCCCAACACTCATTTCCGCGACGTGCTGGCCCTGTGGCCGCCCGCCCGCGTTCAAGCGCTGATCCGCTCCCGCACCGGGCGCGACGTGACCGCCGCGCTCGCGGCCACCGGCCGCTACGATCCGCTTCACCTGGCCGCGCTGGTGTCTCCCGCCGCCGAACCGTTTCTTGAGCCGCTGGCCCAACGCTCGGCCCAGTGGACGCGCCAGCGTTTCGGGCACGCGGTCCAGTTCTTCGCCCCGCTCTATGTCTCAAACTTTTGCTGCAACGGCTGCCGTTACTGCGGCTTCAATCAAACCACCCGGAGCACCGTGCGCCGGGCGTTGTCCCTCGACGAGGCTGTGGCCGAGGCCGAGTGTCTGGCCGGACAGGGCTTCGGCCATATCCTGCTCGTCGCGGGCGAAGACCTGAAGAACACGCCGCCCGCCTACTTCGCCGAGCTCACGCGCCGCATCCGCTCCCGCTTCGCCTCCGTCCAGGTCGAGATCTATGCGCTCTCGCTGGCGGACTATCAGGCGCTGGCCGCGGCGGGCGTCGACGGCATGACCATGTTTCAGGAGACCTATAACCCCGAGGTTTACGCGCAGTACCACCCGAGCGGCCCCAAGCGCGACTTCGCGCACCGGATCGACACCTTCGAGCGCGCGGCACAGGCCGGCCTGACGTTCATCGGGCTGGGCTCACTGCTGGGCATCAACGACTGGCGCGAAGAGGCTTTCTATCTCGGGCTGCATGCCGACTATCTGCAGAAGCGCTACTGGCGCACCTCGGTGGCGCTCTCGTTCCCCCGCATGCGCCCCGCGCACGGTGGCTCGCCGCCCGCCCACCCGGTCGCAGACGCCGACCTCGTGCAGCTCATGTGCGCGCTGCGCACGCAACTGCCGGACGTGACCATGACGCTCTCCACGCGCGAATCGCCCGGCTTCCGGGAACAGCTGGTGCGGCTCGCGGCGACCAAGATGTCCGCAGGCGCCAAAACCACGCCCGGCGGATACACGGAACAAACCGAAGCCGAAGCGCAGTTCGAAGTCGCCGACCAGCGTCCGCTGCGCGACGTCGCCGCGGCCATCGCAGCCTGCGGCTTCGACCCGGTCATGAAAGACTGGGACCGCGCGTATGCCAGCCCTTAGTGCCTCACAAACCAACAACGACAATAAAAAACAAATTGTTTGAAAAAAGAAAAACGCCGAACGCTGAACTCCCAACTTCGAAGTTCGGCGTTGGACGTTGGGCGTTCAGCGTTTCTGTTGGGTTGCGGGCTTCGCCCGCGTTAGTCGGTCAGGATCGTCACTCGTCCGGAAGACTTGAGCTTGTACCCGTTGACGGTCCGGGGCGTCACCGAGGCCCCCTCGCCGACGTAGACGTCGCCGTTGCGCGTCAGCACGCCCGCATGCCTGAGCGAGACCTCACGGCCGTTCGACAACCCTCGGAAGGTGCCGGAAAAGAGTCCGGTGCGCTTCTTCACCCGAAGTGACGCGCGGGCGGGATTGGCCACATCCTCCTTCGTGAGCGAGACCGCCCCCGACGCGCTCACCGTCAGCGGGATCGGCGCCCACGGCTGGCCTTCCGCCGAGAAGCGGGACGCGCCGTAATGCGCCTGCAGGTTGATCAGCGCATCGTAATAGGCCCCAAAGGCCGACAGGCGCACCTCGAAGCGGTCGGCCGGCAACGCCGCCGAGCGCCCGGGATAGAGCCACTGCAGCAGAACGTCGCCGTGCGGCTCCAGCCGCTTCGCATCGCTCCCGCCTGTGCCCGTGAAACGCAGCAGCCCTGAAAAGAGCCCGCGCCGCGCGTAGACCCGCACGAACAGCGGCACATACGCGCCCGCCTCATCCGCCAGCAGGGTGGTCGAGGCCGACACCGACGTGCCGTCCGCCAGCTTGCCGCCGATCTTCACCACCCCGCGGTCACGCACCGTCATCGTCACGTAGCCGGAGCCGGCCTGCACGTTGCCGATCGACGCGTCGGTCAGGCAACTCGTCACCGGCAACACCGCCGTATAGTAGCCTTTGTATCCCGACAGCAGCGTCTGCGCAGATGTGTCGGTCCGGTCGGCAAAGGCGTTGCGCCGCCCCGCCAGGCCGAGAGACGCCGGGCCCGCCGTCACCGTCACGTCGCCCGTCAGCTCGCCGTTCGCGCTGTCCACCTCTAACGTCAGCGTATCGCCGCGCCGCGCCGTCACGACCGCGCGGTACAGTCCCGCACCCGTCACCTCCGCCCAGCCTTTGCCGGTGAAGCTGAGGCTCGCCGTTTCCGTCAACACCTTTGCTTTGAGGATGCCGGTTCTGCTGGCGCTCAGCTTGAGCGTTCCTTTCACGCGCAGTAACCCGCCGGGGCCGCCCGCGTCATAGGCGTACCCCGTGAAGCTGCCTTGCGCCCCGGCCGCCAACGCGGCCACGGTCATCGTCAAGGTGCTGGTCACCGTCGTCCCGTCCGCCCGCCTCACCGTCAGCGTGATCTCGAAGCTCCCCGCCCGGGTCGGCACGCCGGAGATCACGCCCGTGTTCCGGCCGATCCGGAGCCCGGAGGGCAATCCCCGCGCCGTGAACGTGGCGGGGCGGTAGTCGGCACCCAAGTCCCAAACAAAGTTCACGCCGACGCGTGAACCGGACGACGCGGGACTCGGACCGTACGTCGGCGTGAGCGTCAGGTCCGTGGCGGGCATCACCAGCGACGTGGACGCGCTGGCGGGGTTGAACCCCGCGCCCAGATTGCTCCCCGCAGGCGCCACGGCCCAACCGGCAAACACCATTCCGGCCGCCGGAGACGGCGCCACGACCGGCACCGCCGTGCCCGCCTGAACCAGCCGCTCGTCCGTCCCGCCCGGCAACGCCAGGCGCAGCCAGTGGAAATCGGGCGTCTGCCCCACCGGCAAAAAGAGCGCCGTCACGGTGACCGCCGCGGCCGGCATGGTCAGCAGCGTGTCCGCCTGAGACGCATCGAACCCGGCGCCGAGCGACACGCCCGACGGAAGCACCTGCCAGACCGCGAACGCCTGGCCTGCCCGCGTTTCCGCCGTGAGCCCGAGCTGCGTTCCCGCCTCATAAAGCCCCCCCGTGTTCACCACCCCGCCTACCACGGTCAGCGGATAGGAGGACGCCGCGAGCGTCTTGGCCAGGCGCAAGCCCGTCTCGGGAAAGACGTTCGTGGGCCACTGGTTCGCGCGGTACGCGGACCGGCATTTCACGTCGGGGCTGTTGTAAGCGCCGCCGCGCCGGACGCGCAGCCCGCCCCCGAAGAGACTGTTCGACGAGCCCTTGGGGTCGAGCCCGGAACTCGCGCCGAAGTCCGTATACGCGTACCAGTCCAGACAAAGTTCGGCCACGTTGCCGTGCATGTCGTAAAGCCCCCACGCATTCGGCGTCTTCAGACCGACCGAATGCGTCGCCCCGGCGCTGGTTTCGCTGTACCACGCCAGCGCGTCCAGGCTGCCGCCCGCATACGCGCCCGTCGTTCCCGCGCGGCAGGCATACTCCCACTGCGCCTCCGTCGGCAGGTCCAGCCCCGCGACGCCGGTCACCTCCCTGAGCTGCGCGATGAACGAGCCCGCGTCCACATTCGTGGCGCCCGGCCACCCCGCGCCTGCCGACGCGCCGCGCAGCGCCGCATAGGAGACGCGCTCCACCGGATGCGTCGCCCGGTCAGCGGCGTTGCTGTAGAGGGAGGGCCAGTTGGAAATCACGTTGACCCACTGCTGCTGGGTCAGCTCGAAGACGCCCAAATAAAAATCGCGGGTCAAGGTCACCGCATGTTGGACCTCGTCACCCTCGCGCCCCGCCTCGCCCGACGGGCTGCCCATCTGGAAGGTGCCCGCGGGGATTCTGCGCATCACCAGCTTCGAGGTCTTGTGCGCGTCCGTCCAACCGCCCGGAGGCGGCGCCTCGAGATACGTCACCGTCCCGGTCCCCGACAGGAATTCGGCCACCAGGTAATTCTTCTGGGGCACCGCCACAGGGCGGAACACCGGGGTCAGCGTCACGTCCGCAGAGGCGATCGTCACCGTCGTGCTTTCCGCATTCACGTTCGCCACCGCCTGGGTGTCACCGCTCCAGTTCGCAAACACATGGCCAGCCGAGGGCAGGTTTGTGACCGCGATCGGAACCACCGAGCCATTGGTGTAGCTCCCGCTGCCCGACCCGTTATTCACGGTCAGGGTATACAGGATCGGCGTATAGGTGGCTGTCAGCACGAGATTGGTCGCCACAGCGACCGTCGTGGTCGCAGCGAAGATGTCCGCCACCGTGTTCGTGTCGCCCGTCCAGCGGTCAAACCGGTGCTCGACCGGCGGCGCATCCGCGGTGATCGTCACGACCCGCCCTTCCGTGTAGGTCCCGTCCCCTGAGCCGTTGGTCACGGCCACCGTGAAGAACGACGTGACCAGATTGAGGCAGACGCGGTAACCGCACAGCGTTGAGCCATTGCGGGCGGCCGCCCGACAATCGGAGGGGGCGCTGCTGAACTTGCCCCCTCGGGACGTGTTGCCGGCGACACCGTACCCCAAGCAGTACTCGCGCAGGTTGCCGTGCATGTCGCTAAGCCCCCACGCATTGGCTTGACGCGTTCCCACCTCGTGTACGGCACCTCCGCTGTTCGCATCATACCAGGCGTGCGCCGGCAAGGCGTTCGTCGCGTCGGAGCCATAGCTGTAAGCGTTGGTGCTGCCCGCCCGGCAGGCGAACTCCCACTGCGCCTCATTGGGGTGGCTGAAGGTCGATGCCGGGCGATTCGTGACGCCGACCTCGAGCCTTCCGATAAAACCGTCCATTCCGGTCATATCTGATGCGACATAGCTCCTCTCTTTGGCGGTTGTCCCGTCAGGATTGGCGGCGCTGAGGATCCGCTTCCACTGGCCCTCGGTCACTTCGAAGACCCCGAGGTAGAAGTGGTTGGTCAGCGCGACCTCCTGCTGGTCTTCGCTCCCGTCCACGGCGCGGCCGGCCTCGCCGGTCGGGCTGCCCATCGTGAACGTGTCGGCGGTGATCTTGCGCAGGACCAGCCGGTTGGTCTTGTACTCGGCCGTCCAGCCTCCGGCCGGCACGTCGCTCAGATAGGAGACCGGATAGGTCGAGGCGAGCGTGCCCTCCGAGATGTCGATCACCATGTAAAGGTCATTCGAGGTTTGCGCGCCGCAGATACCGGCCAGCGCCACGGCGACCGCCGCGAGAAAATTCCGCATCCTTTGTTTCATGATCATCCCTCCATATACCGATCCGAGTGCCCACAGTATACTACCGGCTTTCCTTTATCACAAGCAGCTTCGGCACCCGATCCCGAGGCCTCAAGATTTTTGTCTCCCCTATCCAAGCCGATTACGCTACCCTTTCTTGTCACCGTTCTTCTTGTGTTTTGAACCCTCGGATACGCGTTTCGAGCGCTGGCGTTTTGAACGAGCGCACCTGACGCACGGCTCTCGTCAACCATGTCCCGAACACTGAACAGAACACCCCAAGTGGCCGTCCTGCTTCCGACCTCGGTGAAAGTCTGCCGCGACATGCGCCGCGGCATCCTGCAGTATGTCCAGCGCCACGGCCCCTGGGGGCTCCACATCCTCGAAGGCCGCCAAGGGGAACAGAAGCTCATCCGCATGCAGGAATGGGGCTGCACCGGCATCATCGGCCGACTCTACACCCCCGAGCTGGTCAAGGTGGCGCTCAACGCGGAGGTCCCGGCGATCATCATGGACCCCGCGCCCGACCTCCTGCGCCCCGGGCAGCCCCTCGCCCGCCACAGCGTGGTCCGGAGCGACACGGCGGCCGTCGGGCGTCTGGCCGCCCGCCATTTTCTTGAGCGCAAATTCGCCCACTACGCCTACGTCGGAGAGGTGCATGGCCTCGCCTGGTCGGTCACCCGCGGCGAGGCGTTCGCGCAAACCGTCCGCGAGGCGGGATTCCCCTGCCACACGTACGGCGCGCTGCCGAAGGAGGAGCAGGGGGACGCCGGCCTCGAACGCGACCGCCTTTGCGCCTGGCTGCTCGCCTTGCCCAAGCCGGTCGCCATCCTCGCCGCCATGGACAACCGCGGGCGGCAGGTGATGGACGCCTGTGCCCGGGCCAAGATCGCCGTCCCTTCCGACGCCGCGATCCTCAGCGTCGACAACGACGAGGACCTGTGCGAAACCACCACGCCGCCGATGTCGAGCATCCTGCTGGACGCCGAGCGCGCCAGCTACGAGGCCACGCACCACCTCGACGACCTGATGCGCCGGGTCACGCGCAAGCGGAAAGAGATCATCTACGGCCCCGCCCATGTGGTCTTGCGGCGCTCGACGGAAACCACGCAGATCGCCGACGTCGTGGTCGTGCAGGCGCTCGAATTCATCGCGCTCAACGCCTGCTCCGGCATCGGCGTCCCCGATGTGATCCGCCACATCAGCGCCTCGCGCCGCCTCGCCGAGATCCGCTTCCGCAAAGCGCTGGGCCACACCCTCCTCGATGAGATCCAGCGCGTCCGCCTGGAGCGCGTCTGCACCCTCCTGCGGGAGACCAACCTGCCGATCGGCGAGATCGTGCACACCTGCGGGTTCGACTCCGAAAGCCACGTCAGCATCCTTTTCCGCCGACGCTTCGGGCGCACCATGCGCGACTATCGCAAAGTGCGCTAGTGCACCGTACAGCTAAAAAATTCGGAGAGGATTACAGGAGTTGCATATTTTTTTGACCAATGAAACCAATCCAGAAAATCCTGCAATCCTGGCTATGAAGCAAAACGTGTTGTACAGACTACTCGTGCACGAGACCCTTGCAAAAGTCCTTGGCGCGGGTGGCACCGCGCCCTCCCGCGTCCAAATCATACGGTTTGCGTTGATGGGGTAGAACCGGGCTCCACCCCCCCCGGTCGTTTCTGGCAGGGACGCCTCCCCGAGGCGTCCGCGGCGGGTTCGGGGAACCCGCCCTACCTGTCCTCAGGCATTGTCGCGCAAAATCTTAACCTTGCCAGCCGAGCCCTCATTTCGCCCCGTCGCCGTCTTTCGACAAATGGAACTCCGCGCTCTTCGCCGCGCCGGAAGCGTCGGTGTAGGTCACGCGATACGTGCCCTTGAAGCCGCGGAAAGCCACCGTGCCGCCGTCGCCGGCTTTCACCGTCGCGCGCGTTTTCCACTCCTCGTTGATCAGCTTGTTCAGCGCGTGGAACGCCGGCTTGGGCTCCATATCGCGCGAAAAAATCCCCGACACCGACGGCTCGCCCGGCGCGCCGCAGTCGTCCACCACATTCCACCACGTGATCCCCATCATGGGCCTGACGCTGAACCACAGGCGGTAAAGGTTCCGGGCGATCATCGCCTGAATCGCCTGGCCTCGCGCGTCGTTGTTGGGCGAGGTGATCGTGATCTCGCTCACGTGGATCGGCAGCCCGGCCTGCGCCAGAGTCTCCATCCGCTTCCACACGACATCGGGCGACTCGATCGGCTTGCCCGCCGCGATGTCCAGGCACTGCTGCGGATTGAAAAGGTGCATCTGCGACCCCAAGATATCGATGCGGCACCCCCTGGCTTGCAGGTCCTTCACCTGCCGCACGTAGGCCTCGTTGTTCAGGTAGTCGTTGATGTTCAGCGCCACGCTCTTCGGGAAGAGGCGGCCGGCGGTCTGGAAGGTCTGCCAGGTGTAGTCGCCCGGCATCAGCCCGTAGGTGCTCTTGCAGATCGCGTCGCCGGGGATCATGAGCCCCTTGCTGAAGTCGGTCGCGCTCTCGTTGACCACGTCCCAGCT
>CAYZQL010000072.1:0-16213 GCA_964480555.1 uncultured Lentisphaeraceae bacterium
GCTGCGTGACATGCGCCGCACGCGCCGCCGCCGACACGCTCACACGTTCCGCAACGTGCGAAAAATACTCGAGCTGAACCAGATTCATTCCAGACCCTACACCTTTTGAAAACCTTTTCCCGACACAGGAGACACAGAAAAAGCCAGGCCTTCTCTGGTCACGAATAGGTTTGATACACCAGCAACGGACCGCCGTCAAAGGTAAGGCCGAACACATCGCCGCAGGCCTCGTTCAGCGCCGCTTGCCACCAACGGGTCAGCCGCAACCCGTTCAGCGGATAGCGCAACCCCTCGGCGTAAACCGCCGTGCCCGGATCGAAGGAAAATATCGAAACCTGCTGTCCTTCCTGTGACCGCAACTGCGCCGAAGCGTTCAGGGGCGTGAACCAGCCGGTGTCGGTCAACAGCCTCACCGATGCCTCTCCCGCAAAATCCGCCAACAGGGAAAGGTTGCCCAGCGTGTGGTCCTCACGCAACCCCGTCGCCCCGGCGATCACCAGTTCGCGCCACCCGTGCGACAGACAAAACCGGAACGCCTTCGTCAGGTCGTTTGTTTCCTGCTCGCGCACGCGGACCAGTTTTTCCCGGTACCGTTCGCAATCTGCGGACGACAGGCTGTCCAGATCCCCCACGATCCACTCCGGCTCAAGCCCGAAGTCGACCAGACGCTCGACCGCACCGTCACAGCACACGATCCGGTCCGCCCCACGCAACGCAGCCAACGGCACCGCATGGGAAGGGAACTGCCCGTTCGCGAGAATCACGGTTCTCGGCAGATCAAGTTTCATGCTGTAACCTTACACTGATGATCCCTTGCCCGTCAATCCGCATTTGCCTCGCGCCGGGCCAGCCGCACCTTGACGGGCTCCCCGTTTTCGGGCATGATACCGGCCTTTTGCAAAGGAATCCGATCATGAGCGAACAGATTAAAGCCAAACTTGAAGAGTTGCGTGGGATGCTGCAGGCGGACGGCGGCGATATGGAGTTGGTCTCCATCGAAGGCAAGACGGTCAGTCTGCGCCTGCGCGGCGCCTGCGGCAGTTGCCCGCACGCGACGATGACGCTGAAGCAAGGCATCGAGCGCATCCTGCGCGAATCGATCGACCCGGAAATCGTGGTCGAGCGCGTCATCTGATTCTGAGAGGGATGAGGCGCTTGCGTCGGTTGGGCGACCCGGATGGCGAGTCCGCCCGGCGCGCCTGCTTACCGCTCGCCGACCTGTAGGCAATAAAGCCGTGTGCTGTCGCGCACATAGAGCCGCCCCCCCGCAAGCACCATGGGCCCCCACGCGTCACGCCCCTTGCCGCCCATCAGCGCGTGGCGGCCCAACAAGGCGAACCCGTCACGCCCGACCCGCGCCAGCGAGAGCGTGCCCGTATCGTCGAGCAGATACATCAGCCCTCCGGCGGCAGCCACGTAAGGTCCCAGCCCGAAGGTGTTCGTTTTGCCGCTCGCCCAGAGCCGCTCGCCCTCCGGGGTCATGCAGGCCAGTTGCTGCCGGTCCCCGCCGCCATCGCTGGGCAATACCGCGTAAAGCAGTCCGTCGAAAAAAACCGGCGTCTGCTGTTCGCTCGCAAATTGTTTCCGGTCGGTCTTATACAGCAGCCCGGCCTGCCAGACCCCGTTTTCGCGCGTCACGCGGAACATCGCGCCGCCCGAGCCATACCCCGCCGTCATGAAGAAACGTCCGCCGTCCAGCGGCACAGGCGAGGGCGCGATCACGCTCGGCCGGAACACCTCCGTGCGCCACAGCAGCCGCCCGCGCTCAGCCCCATCCGCGCCGACGCCCACGATCCCGCCCAAAGCCGCATACACGTACTGCCGCACGCCCTCCGCCGTCAGGATCATGACCGACGAATGCGACATCGCCAGCCCGCCGGGATTGGGCGTCTCGAACACCTTCTCCCCGCTCGCCACGTCGACCGCACACAGCAGCGCCTGCTTGCCCGCCGGCGCCAGGACAACGACGTTCCCGTCGATGAGCGGGCACTGGCCCGCGTACCAAAGCGGCACGCTGGCCCCGTATCGTCCGGCCAAGCTGAAGCCCCAGCGGTAAGCGCCGTCGCCGGCCGCCAGACACACGACATGACCCTGCGGGCCCAGCGTCACCACCGCCTGTCCATCCGTGGCCGCGACCGTCCGCGAGATGCCGTGGTTGCGCTTGGTCTTGACCGCATAGAAATGTTCCCAGCGCTGCTGCCCGGTGTCCGCGTTGAGGCACCGCAGGCAGTCGCCGCCGCGCGACTCGTCGTAGTCCAAAACATAGAGGCATCCCCCGGTCAGCGCAGGCATCGCGTGCCCGTCGCCCAAGGGGACCGACCACACCACACGCGGCCCTGCCTCCGGCCAACGCTCAAGAAGCAAACCCGCGCCGGCAGCGACATTGTCGCGGGCCGGACCGCGGAAGCCGGGCCAGAAGCCTTCGACCGCTCCCCGCGGAACCGCGCGGTCCACCTTGAAACAGCCGGCCAGCTCCGGCTCGCGCGCCGCAGCAGCCGCCGCGGAAACTTCTGCCAGCGACCCCGCCGCGGCAGCCTGGCGCAGCGTCATCGGCGGGGCCTCAAGCGCAAGCCACGTCACCACAACACGCCCCGCAAGCAGCGCCGCCAGCGCTGTCACCACCCATGGAACGGCTTGCCGCATAACCCCCTTTTCATACGGGAACACCCCGCGTCAGCACCGGACTTCTACCGGAGAATTTTCATCATGACCCGGCGCAGCAGCCGTTTCAGGCCCGCATGCTGAAGGCCCGAAATCACGCGCTCCGTTTCATGCCGGTAGTGCTGGTACAACAACTCCACGCGCGCGTGCAGCCCGGCTTCCCCGATCGCGTCGATCAGGTTCTGCCTTCCCTCGCGGTCATTTCCCCACACCGAACCCAGCGCCGCACACACCGCCGGATGGTCACTCGTGCAGGCCGCCGCCAAAAAAATGGTCGGCCGCATGGCCAGCAGATCCGCCGCGCGCCCGCGCACCGACTGAAAGTCCTCCATGTCGTCCCGGATCTGGTAGGCCGTCCCGACGGAACGGCTGAACTCCGAAAGCTGCGCGCACGTCGCCGCGTCCACGCCTGCGGCGACAGCGCCCACCAACACCGCCACCTCGAACGCGGCGGCGGTCTTCTGCTCGTAGATGCGCAACACCGCCGCCTCCGTCACCGGCGACGGCCGACGGCTGAACGCCAGCTCTTCGCCCTGCCCCAGGCAGAGTTCCCGATGACCGCGTGCCGCCGCCCGAACCATCCCCACCCGGGTCTCGCCCGGAAAATCCGCCTCCGCCAAAAGCCGGTACCCCTCGCCGATCAGGTAATCGCCCGCATTGATGGCGGCGGGCACTCCGTAACACCGGTGCACGGTGGGCGCGCCATACCGCTCGTCGTCGTTGTCTTCGATGTCGTCATGGATGAGCGACGCCTTGTGAAAGCACTCGACCGCCAGCGCGGGCTGCATGATCTTCGCGATGTGGCCGCCCGACGCCTCGAACACGGCCGCCGTCAGCAGCGGGCGCCAGCGCTTGCCGCCGGTCATCAGCCACTCTTGGCCGATCCGCTCTGCCTCGGTCTCCGCACGCCCCATGACCGAATCGAGCGAAGCGCGCTCGAACCACGTTTGAACCGTGCCGGCCACCGCCTCGATCTCCGCCACACGCTGCGCGAATTTCGGTTTGCCCGCCCGGAGCACCTCGATCGCCCAGGCGACATCCGTCGCGGTGTTCTGGCAGCCGTCCGCAAGCAGCGGGATGCCCTGCCCGGGAATCGCATGCGCGTTCATGATCGGAAAGATGCGCCTGAGCGAGTCCATGCAGCCCACGCCGATCACCGCATCGACCTTGCCGCTGGTGAGCAGTTTGCTGACCACCGTGGTGCCCTCGGCCACCAGCGTCACATAGCCCAGCCGGTCCGCCTCGGCCTGCAACACGCCGATCGAACACCCGCCGCACTGCGCACACAGAAGCCCCAGCCCGTCACGGTCGGCCTGGCAGACCGCCTTGTTCGCAAGACACTGCGGCAACAGCAAAAGGCGGCGCTCATACGGCACGCCCGCAATCACATCCGCCCACAGCACGTTGTTCAGCAGAACCGAAACGTACGCCTGCTCCTCGCGCTCCGCCTGCGCGGCCGCCGCCGCACACCGGGCGTGCGCCTCCAACTCGCCTGCGGTCAGCGGCGGCACCAGGCGCTCCCGCTCCACATAGTCCGCAACCGCCCGCTCCAACGCGATGCGTCGGCCGCGGTCTTGCGGCACGAGGAGCCCCGTCCCCTTCACACGCAAACTGTCCATTTCCCTCTGCATGATCCGCATATTATAGAAACCCCGTGCAGAAAAGGGAACGACGAAAACCGTACCGCCCCGCAAAAAGGCCCCATGGCGAAACTCCACCTTGACCCCGCAGGCCTGTTTTCGATATAGTGACCGCACGTTTTGCCGGAGAGGTGGCAGAGCCTGGTTGAATGCACATGACTCGAAATCATGCGTGCCGCAAGGTACCGGGGGTTCGAATCCCTCCCTCTCCGCCACTTTCTTTCTTGCCGCACCGGGCCTGTTGCGGCCTGAAGTCATCCGCCCCCGAAACCGTCTCGGCCTGTCATGCGTTTTCAACACATCATCTGGGACTGGAACGGGACCTTGCTGGACGACACGCAGGCGGGCGTCAACACCGTCAACGCGATGCTCGCCGCCCGCAGCCTGCCGACCCTCGATGTGTCGGCCTACCGCGAACTCTTCGGCTTTCCCGTGAAAGATTTCTACCGCACCGTCGGGTTCCGCATGGAAGCGGAGGACTGGGACGCGATGGCGCGTGAATTCCACGCCCGCTTTCTGGCAGACACCACGCTGCGCCTTCACGAGCAGGCCCGGCCGACGCTGACCACGCTCCGGCAGGCGGGCATCGGACAATCCGTCCTCTCGGCGTCGGAGCAGACGATTCTCGACACCATGCTGGCCGACTACGGCGTCGCCCGCTTCTTTGACAACATCTGCGGGGTTGACAATCTCTACGGCCAATCAAAGCTGGAACTGGGGCACGCGCTTTTACGCCGCCTCGGCCTGCCGCAAGACAGGGTCTTGATGATCGGCGATTCGCTGCACGATCACGAGGTGGCGGGTGCGCTGGGCGTCCGCTGCCTTCTGATTGCCCAAGGCCATCAGTCGCACGCACGCCTCGCAAACAGCGGCGCCCCTGTCTTGCGCAGCCTCGCCGAGGTGCCGGCGTGGCTGCTCGCCGCCGCCGGCTGACGCCTCTACTTCTGGCTCTTCTCCACGGCTTCAAGGGCGTCCTTCACGGCACGCTCCGCCTGCACTTCAGGCCTCATACCCTCTCCCTTCAGCTTGTTCCCGTAAGAGATCACGCCGAACGAGACCAACAGCGTCAAAACCCCCAAACACAGCAGCAGCTTGGTGCGCGCCCCCACTCCCCGCCACTCGCCCAGAAGCACCCCCACCAGCGAACTGAAAAAGATCGCCGACCCCATCACGATCGCAAACCCGATGTAAGCGATATCCCCCATCGCGGGTTCGCCGACCTTCTGGCAGACAAATTGCATGGCCCAGATCACACCGGCCAGGCCGGCAAAGAAGATGTTCTCAAAAATCGGCGTGCGCCGGCTGACATAGTCTCCCAGCGTCTTGTTCTTCACATTCTGCGACAGACACCAGACCCCGTTCACGACAAAGCCGCCCAGCAGAACCACCACCAACACCGGCATGCCCTGCCACTTGGAAAGCGTGCCGCCGTGCACCGCCGCATCCTGCAAGACGCCGCCGCTCTGCAAGCCGAAGTTCATGCCCGCGCTGGCGATCCCCGAAAAGAGCGCAACCAGCATGCCCTTTTTGAAATCGAACTCCGCAACGGACTTCTTCTTCTGCTCCTCCGACAGCTCGCCCTCTTTGGACTTCCCGGCCAACCCCACGAAGGCGATACCCGCGAGCGACCCGAACACGCCCAGCAACACCACGATTGAGCCCGTGTCCTTCACCAGCTCGGCCGCCTTTCCCGTCACGATCGGCGGAATCAGCGTGCCGGTCGCCGAACAGAGCCCGCAACCGATCGCCAGGCCCAAGCCAATGCCCAGATAACGGATCATCAGCCCCCACGTCAGCCCGCCCAACCCCCACAGCGCGCCGAAGCCGAAACAGCGGAACAGCACAGGCCCCGGCGCATTCCGAAGCACGTCCGCCAGATTGGGAACCGTCGCAAGCGCCAGTATCCAAGGGAACACGACGAGCCCGAAAACCGCGTAAAACAGCCAGTAGCTTTCATAGGCCCAGTTCTTCACCCGCTTGAAAGGCAATGCAAAGACCGCGCCTGCCAGCCCCCCCAGCGTGAACAAAATCATCCCCATAGCAGGACTCGTCGTATCCAATATCATGAGAACCCCTCGTGCTGACACCGCATAACAGCATGCGGTTTTTTATCGTGGCCAAATGATACGGACTTCTGTTTCTAAAGGAAAGCCGAAAACACTTTCTCGCTCCGGCGGGATCAGGTATGATGGAAACCAATTTCAGGAGTACCCCATGACCTTTTTCACGGACAATTCGCTCTCGATCGGAAACACCCCGTTGGTTCGGCTCAATTCCCTGACAAAAGGACTGCGAGCCACCGTTCTCGCCAAAGTCGAGGGGCGCAATCCTTCCTATTCGGTCAAATGCCGCACCGCGTCCTCCATGGTCTGGGAAGCCGAGCAAGACGGCACGCTCAGGGCCGGCATGGAGATCGTCGAGCCCACCAGCGGCAACACCGGCATCGCGCTCGCCATGGTGGGTGCCGCACGCGGCTACCCCGTCACGCTGACCATGCCGGAAAGCATGAGCCTCGAGCGCCGCCGCGTGCTCGCCGCGCTCGGCGCCAACCTCGTGCTCACCCCTGCCGCCTCCGGCATGGCGGGCGCCGTCCAGAAGGCGCAGGAGCTGCTCGACGAAACCCCCGGCCGGTTCTTTATGCCCAACCAGTTCGCGAACCCCGCCAACCCGCTGATTCACGAGCGGACCACCGGCCCCGAAATCTGGGCCCAGACCGACGGCCACGTTGCGGCCGTGGTCGCGGGCGTGGGCACAGGCGGCACCGTGGTCGGCATCGGGCGGTATTTCAAAAACATCGGCGCAAGCGTGCGGATGGTGGCGGTCGAGCCCGCCGAAAGTCCCCTGCTCTCGCAGCGGATGGCCGGACGCCCGCTCGCGCCCTCGGTGCATGGCATCCAGGGAATCGGCGCGAACTTCATCCCGCAGGTGGTCGACTTCTCGCTCATCGACCGGATCGAGGCTGTCGAGACGTACCTGGCCCTTGAAACCTCCCGCCGCCTGTCCCGCGAAGAAGGGCTCCTGTCGGGCATCTCGTGCGGCGCCGCGGTGGCCGCCGCACTGCGCCTGGCCGCCGAAGAGGCCTATGCCGGCAAGCTGATTGTCGCGATCCTGCCGGACACGGGCGAACGCTACCTCTCCACGGCGCTGTTCGAATAGCGCCGGCCTGGCCAAGTGTCGTATCGCCATGACGGTCTCCTTCAAAACCTTCGGCTGCCGCCTCAACCGGGCCGAGACCGCACAGTTCGAGGCGGGGTTCGCCGCCGCCGGCTTCCTGCGCGTGCCGTTCGGAACCCCGGCTGATTGCGTTGTGCTCCACACGTGTGCCGTCACTCAGGCCGCCGAAAACGAGTGCCTTAAGCTGATCCGCTCGCTGCGCAAGAAAGAACCGCAGACCTTTTTGGTTTTCGTGGGCTGTGCGGTCGAGACGGTCGATTCAGAAACGCTGCGCGCGCTGGGCCTTGACCTCGTCGTGCCGCGCGGCCAGAAGGACACTTTGGCCGCCTTCGTCGCCGGGAGCCTCCGCGCCTCCGGGCGCCTGTGCCCGCCCCCCTCCTCCTCCCTTCCGCCCGAGCCCTCACGCTCCACCCGGCGCGCCTCGCTGAAAATCCAGGACGGCTGCGACTTTTTCTGCACCTATTGCATTGTGCCGCACACGCGCGGCCAGCCGCGCAGCCAGCCGTTCGAGGCCTGCCTTGACGAAGCCCGCGCGCTGATTCGCGCGGGCTTCCACGAAATCGTGGTGACCGGCTGCAACATCGCCTGCTATGCGGACGGCCGCCGCACGCTGGTCGACCTGCTGGGCGCGCTGGCTGACCTGCCGGGGCTGGGACGCCTCCGCCTAGGCTCCATCGAGCCGGGCACCGTCGAGCGCGAGGTCATCGCGTTCATGGCGGACTCGCCGAAGCTCTGCAAGTTTCTCCACCTGCCCGTCCAGAGCGGCGACGACGGCATGCTCGCGAGCATGCGCAGGCGCTACACCGTTGACGCCGTGACGCAGACCGTGCGCGAAGCCCTTCGCCGCATGCCGCACCTCGGCCTCGGCGCCGACATCATCGCCGGCTTTCCAGGCGAAACACCGGCCGCGTTTGAAAAAACCCGCGCGTTTCTGGAAGAGCTCCCGTTCAGCAACCTTCACATCTTCCCGTACAGCGAACGCCCCGGAACGCCCGCCGCGGCATTCGCCAGCGCCGTGCCGGAGCCCGAGCGCAAACGCCGCGTCGCGGAGCTCAACCGGCTCAAGGCGCGCAAGCGGGCCGACTTCGCCCGGCGCTTCATCGGCCGCGCGGTCGACGTGCTCGTCGAGCACATCGACGACGCCGGCCTCGCGCACGGCTGGACCGGCGAATACCTCGACTGCCGCATCGGAGGCCTGTCGCACGCGCACGTCACACGGCTGGTCACCTGCGTGCCGCACGCCTCCGAGAAAGGCACGCTGAGCGCCCGCCTGCCGTAAACGGGATCACTCCTCGACCACCACGCGGAACCCGACGTTGAAGACCGGCTGATACGGCCGGTAGGCGCGGCGAAACGAGGCTGTCGCAAACTTGGGCCGGTCCCACCACGAGCCGCCGCGCACGACGCGCTTCTCGCCGCCGCCCGCCGCGTTGCGGCCGTCGGCATCGCGGTACGGATAGGGCGCCTCCTTAGAGCGCGTCCACTCCGCGGCGTTGCCGTGCAGGTCGCTCAGCCCCCACGGGTTGGCCTTCCACGTGCCGGAGGGCTCGCTCAGAAAGCCGCCGTCGTTGACCTTCGAGATCTGCGGAATCCAGTTGTCGTAGAGGTTCTCCGGATTCTTGTAGCGCGCCTTGACGCGGTCCTGCTCATACGGGTTCCCCGAGAAATCGCCCAGCGTCACGTCCGCCAGATTGGCGTAGGGCGCGAAGTCGGCGTCGGTCGCGCCATACCAGAAGGCGTTCGTTGAACCGGCGCGGGCCGCCCACTCCCATTGCGCTTCGGTCGGCAAGGCCACGTTTTTCCCGGTGGCCTTCGAAAGCCAGTCGCAGAACGCCACCGCATCGTGCCACGAAAGCCGCACGGCCGGCGCGTCATCGCCGTTCACATCGTAGCCGGTCACGCCGAACTGGTAGCCGTGCCGCGACTCGCGGCGGCTGTCGTGCTCGGCCCGGAAGCGGCGGTACTGCCGGTTGGTCACCTCGAGGCGTCCCATCTTGAAGGGCTTGACCTCGACTTTTGCGACCGGCGCCTCATCGCGGGAGCCGGAGGTCGAGCCCATCAGGAACGCGCCGCCGGGCACGGAGACCAGGTCGAGCCTCACGCCGCCGCCCAAGTCCAGCGCGCCGCCCGCCCCGGCCGGCTTCGCCGCCGGGTCAAACGGCCAGCCGTCACACGCCGTGTCGCCCGCAGGCAGGGGTTGCTCCTGCGCCGGCGCGGCAGCCTCCAGCTTGACAGGCGCGAGGTCGAGAGCCTCGTGGTTCTCTTGGATCCCAGCGTAAAGATCGCGCATGCGCGCGCGCTTCTCCTCTTTGGCGGTCGCCGACGCGCTGTCGACGATCGTCTGCCACCGGCCATGATAGGGCGCGTTGAAATCGATCCACGTGACCAGGCGGTCGAGCGCCTCCGCGCTGAGCGTCACGCCGTGGTGCCCCTTCTGAAGCGTCAGCAGCAGTTGAGTGGTGTCGGCGTGCCACTCCATGGGCACGAACAGATGAATGTCGCTCTCGATGCCGGGGCGGCGCACAAAGCGGTGCAGATTCGCATAGGAGACCGAGAACTTGCCCGCCATGTTCTTCGGCCCCTGGCCGGCCATCGCCGTCTTCCAGTCGGTGATCATCCTGTCGCCGCGCAAGTCCGGCTTCCACGGCTTGTCGCCGAAACGCTCGGCCTGCGGCGGATCCGGCTCGTTGTGGCAGCGCACGCAGTAGGCGTCGAGAACGGGCTGCACCTCGCGCGCGAACTCGAAGTTGCGGGCCGGGCCGCGCCACGGCGTGATGGCGGCGGGCTTGGCGAGGTTGCGAGCCGCCACGGTCTGGGGCGTAAAGGAGGCGCGCTCGTGGCAGCCCGCGCACGAAAGATATTCGCCGTTGCGCGCGTTCAGCCAGCTCCGCATCACCTGCAGCGCCTTGCCTTCGCTGTCCAGCGGCTGCAGCGCGATCGGCGTGTTGGCAGGCACCTTGAAGAGCGCCGAGCCGTCCGCGTTCACCGGCACCGTGCCGAGCGTGCGGCGCATGTCCCACGGGCCGTCCATGCCGATCGTCCCGTAAAGCCCGCCCTGGCCTGCGAAGCCGTACGTGTAGGTATATAGCCGGAGCGCCTTGACCTCGCCTTTCGGAATCCCCTTCAGCCCGGGGCCTTCATAAATATCCGCGATGTAGACCGTCGCCTCCGGGTCCGCCTTGACCGTGCGGTCGGGCTGCACGCGCGGCACCGGCGACGCCGCCAGCGGCACCGGCTCGACCAGGTCGCAGCCAACCTCTTCGGACAGCAGCAGCACGTTGTCGAAGCGGTCGACCAGGTAGAGGCCCATCTTCGTCTTCGCGTCCGGCTGCATGGCCACCAGACAGGTCGTCTCATCCAGCGGATACGGGTGGAGGTAGAGCGGCCACGAGCCGTTCGCGAGCTGGTCCTTGACGACCGGCTCGACTTTCTTGCCATAGCCCGGGATGTGCTGCACCGCGCCCTCGGCCTCCTGCGTGCCGAGGTTCACGTCGAACAGCACCAGCTCGCCTTTGCGCGCGTGCCCGTGGTGCCCCGTCACCACCCCGATGAACTGCATAGGGTTGCCCGGAACCGGGCGGGCGTAAAAGATGCCGTTCGGCCAAAAGGAGTTGCTCCCGTAAAGCGCGCGCTGGCTGGTGCCGTCTGGGTTGCAGGTGAACAGAATGCGCGAGTTGGAGTGCGGCAGGTCGGTGTACTCCCAGCGCAGGTACATCACGCGCCCGTCCGGCAGCACGGTCGGACACCAGCTGTGCTCCTGGTCGCTCGCGAGGATCTCCATGCCCGACCCGTCGGCGTTCATGCGGAACAGGTTGGCGACCGGCGAGCTGCCGTTGACGCAGGGCACCGCGTACTTGAGCGCCGTGCAGCTGAACATGATCCGCCCGTCCGGAAGATAGCAGGCGTCGTAATGGTTGATTTCCGCCTCATTGTCGCGCGAGACCTGCCGCACGGCGCCGTCCGCCAGCGTCAGCTCGAACACATGCCAGGCGTTGGACGCGCCGATGGAGGAGAAGAGCAGGCTGCGGCCGTCCCAGTGCAGGTCGACGTCGGCCAGCGGGGCTCCGCCGGGCGGCGTGTAGATCTCCCGGACCTTGCCCGCGCCCTCGCCGCGCACGCGCAGCGCGCAGAGCGTGTTCTGGTGGCCGTTCCGCGGAAGCACCGAATTGCTCTGCCAGTTCTGAGGCAGGTAGTGTCCCGCCTTGCGCCGGATGAACAGCACCTCGTCGAACGCGAGGGCCGGATTGGTATCGCGCATCAACGTGCGCGTCAGAGCCTCCAGAGCCCCTACGTTTTCGAGGTCGAGTTGGCCTTCTGTTGCGGCTCGGATCGTCGCTCGGGCCGCCGCCAACATCGTCCGCTGTTCCGGCGTGCGCGTCATCCGCCACTCGATGAGCCGCGCCAGAGCCTCCACGTTGACCCGTGCCAGCCTGCGCTCCGCCGCACGCTTCTTCGACAGCTCGCCCGGCGCAACTTGAAAGACCACGCTGCCCTTGCCGCGGGGTGCCGTCAGCCCAACCTGCGCCTCGAACCGGACGGCGTTCGGCGGCAGCTTAAAGGTCATTTCCGAGGGCGCATGCGCCCAGAAACCCGACGCCATCTTCTTTCCCGCAATCTGCAGCGCCCCGCCGAGTCCCTTGTTGACCAGCAGCGTTCCCCAACCGACTTCAGCAACCGCCGGCGTTAGCGTCGCCAGCGCCACCGTTGTGCCGTCGGCCAGCACAAGACGCGGGTTCCCCCATACCGCCTGATCGAAATCGTACGTGTCGGGGCCGACCGTGGCGATCAGCGTCAGCTCGCCCACGCCCGTGATGTCCGCCGTCATCGTCGCGGCTTCCATCCCGCCCCGCATCAGCGGGCTGGACACCCAACCCGCAGCGCCCGCAAAACCGGACATGACTACCGCAAGGATCGCGACGTTGATTCGTCGGCACATGTTTCCCCCTATCCAATAGGCTTCTTAAGTATACCGTTCCGAGATGACCCCCGCGCAGGCCATCACCCTCTTCCCCACCTGGTCGAAATCCTTCTCGCGCAAGCGCTCATCGGGACCGGTCACCGTGATGGCCGCAAGCGGCCGGTGTCGGCGGTCAAAAACAGCGGCAGCCACACAGTGCACGCCGTGGAGCGCCTCGCCGCGGTCAATGCCGAAACCGCGCGCCTGGGTGGCCGCAAGCTCTTTGCGGAAAGCGCGGACAGAGGTAAAGGTCCGCCTTGTGAAACGCGTAAAGGACGCCTGCTTGAGAATCGCGTCCCGCTCCTCGTCGGGGAAATGCGCCAGGATGGCCTTTGTCGAAGCGGAAGCATGCAGCGGCTGCCGCGTTC
Source organism: uncultured Lentisphaeraceae bacterium (assembly GCA_964480555.1). Lineage (GTDB taxonomy): Bacteria > Verrucomicrobiota > Kiritimatiellia > RFP12 > UBA1067 > CAYZQL01. Next base: position 12,801 of record CAYZQL010000072.1, read on the forward strand.
CCGGATCGCACACGAAACGGAACGGGTGCAACCCCGGGACCTGTTCCAAGACGATGCCCTCTCCCGCGTCAAGGATGCTGATGACCACCGTCTCTTTGACCTGATCGCGCAGCGCGCGCATCGGCTCCAGCGCCTTTTCAATCAGCCCTCCGTCCTGAGCACGGGTGTAGACCAGCGTGGCGAGCTTGCGCGTCAAGCGATAGGTCAGCTCCGCTTCGTTGCGGGAAACGTAGCCGTGCGCGCACAGGGTGTTCAGCATGCGGTAGGTCGTATTCTTGGGAATGCTCAGCGCTCGCGCAAGCTCGCTCAAAGCGACACCCGCAGGGCACTGGCAGAGGAATTCCAACAGCCCGAGCGTCCGCTCCAGAATCGGCACCCCTGTCGTTTTCCGGCGCTTTCTAATGTTCTCCGTCATCATTCTGATGTCGTTCTCCCATTGAAACAATGTACCACCATTAGAACACAGGTCACATGCACCGTCAACCCCCGTTTTGAAAGCTATTGCGAATTGACCTTGGAAGATAATGATCTATAATGTGCGACATTGTTAAGTGATGTTGGAATGATCGGAATATTCTTTTACGTGTGTGGTGTTTAAAATGCATGATCCGCTTATGACGAAACGAACGTCCGGGGCCCAGCGAAAGTCCGGCTGCCTGGCCGGAGCACTCTTGATGCTGACGGGCCTGACGTCGCCCGCACAGACGACGCGTGACTTTGCGGTTGACCTGAGGGCCACGGTCTCGACCAATGTGCCGCGCATCACGCTGTCTTGGACCCAGCGCCAGCAGGGAAAAATCGCCGCGCAAAAAATCTACCGGAGGCTCAAGGGAGAAACCGCATGGCCCTCGCCGGTAGCCCTTGCAACCAACAGCACGGTCTATGTCGACAGCAATGCGGTGGCCGGCGTTGAATACGAATATTGGATGCAACGCACCTTTTCGGGGCTTTCACCCTCCCCCGCCGTCGGGTATCTGAGCGCCGGCGTCGAGGTGCCGATGGCCGAAGCCCGCGGGACGCTGTTGCTGGTGGTCGACAACACGATGGTTGCCCCGCTCGCTGCGGAGATCGCACAGCTCCAAAGCGACCTTGCCGGCGACGGCTGGGTCGTGCAGACCCTCACGGCCCTTCGCACCAACACCGCCGCCAACGTCAAGGCGCAGATCACGGCGGCCTATCAAGCCGACCCCTCCCGCGTCAAAATGGTCTACCTGCTGGGGCACGTCCCAGTGCCGTATTCGGGCAATATCGCGCCGGACGGCCACGGCGACCACATCGGCGCTTGGCCCGCCGACGGCTACTACGGGGATATGGACGGCCTCTGGACCGACACGTCCGTGAACAACACGGCGGCTTCGGGCACGCGCAACGACAACATCCCGGGCGACGGCAAGTTCGATCAAAACAATTTGCCCGGTGCCCAGGAACTCATGATCGGGCGAGTGGATCTTCACAGCATGACGCGCGCACCCTCCTCCGCAGTCACCGAGACCATGCTCCTGCGCCGTTACCTGCGCAGGGCCCACGACTACCGCCACAAGCAAGGAGCCTATGCGAACATTCCGCGGCGCAGCATCCTACGTGACGGGTTTGGACACTTCAGCGGCGAGGCGTTCGCCATTTCAGGCTGGAGTTGGATGTTCTCGAGCGTGGGACTGACGGTCGACGAGGTCCCCAGCGGACAATGGTTCTCGCCTTCCTATGCGGGCGGAAAGGACTACCTTGTCGGTTACCACCACGTTCACCGACACCACGGCGCAACCCGACACCCCATATGCGTATCGTGTCCGCGCCATCAACGCCTCCGGCGCTTCCTCGTGGACACCCCTTGCGACCCTCCCCACGCTCGCGCTCGTCAATGCGCCCGGCATGCGCTGGGATGCGGGCGGCGCCAACACCCTGCTCAACACCCCCGCCAATTGGGACCTCGACGTCACCCCGCCCTTCGACGGAACGGCCTTCCTCAACTTCGCCTTGGGCGGCAGCGCGGCCTCAATCAACACCCCGGCCAGCATCCGCGGACTCAGCCTCCACCTCGACGGAAACTTCACGCTCGCCGACGGCGGCGGCACGCTGACCGTCGGAGCGGACGGGCTGCGCGCAGCCAACCCCAACAGCGCCACACAGCGCACCTATACGGTCGCGGCCAACATCGCCTTGGCGGCCAACCAAGGTTGGCGGGTCGACAACATCGGCACCGCCTTCTCCGCCCTCATCGTCTCTGGATCCGTCTCGGACGGCGCATCCGCCTTCGGGATCACGAAGGCGGGAGCGGGATCGCTGACGCTCACCGGCAACAACACCTATGACGGCGCGACGTGTGTGACCAGCGGCGGCGTGCTGCGCGTCGTCCACAACAACGCCCTCGGCAGCCCCAGCGGAAACACCGTCGTCAGCAGCGGCGCAAGCCTGCAGGTCGGGGGCGGCGTGACCCTGCCTGAGCCGCTCACGCTCAACGGCGACGGCGCCCCCGGCGGCACAGGCGCGCTGTGCTCCACCGACGGCACGAACGCCTGGCTCGGCCCGGTCAGCCCCGCGGCGCCCTCGCGCATCCGTGTCCGCTCCGGCAGCCGGCTCACTCTAGCCGGCGGCGTGACCGGAGCGACCGAACTTTTTCTCGTGCCCGACGCCGACGCCGAATTAACGGTCACGAACCGGCCTATCAATCTCGGCAACGCCGGCAAGCTCTTCGTGAACGGCACCGGAACCGTCGTGCTCGCGTCGGCCGGAAACACCTTCGGCGCCCTCGAGGTCGCCGGCGCCGCACTGCGGCTGGACGCCGCAAACGCGCTTCCGCCCACGTCGTCCCTTTCGCTCGGCTCGGCGTACTCGCCGATCGCGACCGTCGAACTGAACGGCAATGACCAGACCGTCGGCCAGCTCAATCACGGCACCGTGACGTACGGACTCCGGCGCATCGTGAACAGCAGCGCCTTTCCCGCCACGCTGACGGTCCAACAGAACACCGCGTCGGCGCTCTACTACAACGGCCAGCTGTGCGGCGCTCTCCGCCTCGTCAAATCCGGCGACGGCACCCTGGTCCTCAGTGGCGCCGGCAACACCTTCACCGGGACAACGATCGTCAGCAACGGCACGCTCGAGGTGTCTTCAGGCTCCAGTCTCGGCAACAGCCCATCCGTCATCGTCGCGGGCGGCACCTTGTCGCTGAAGAGCGCCACCGCGATCGCCGACAACGCCGCGCTCTGCATCGCCGACGGCAACGCGAAGGTATATGTCGGCGGCCGTTTCCAAGAGACCGTCGCCACGCTCAAATTTGGGAACACCCGTGCCCGGCGGGGAACGTGGGGCGCATCCGGCAGCAGCGCCACATATATCGACAACACGCACTTCGCGGGAACCGGCAGGCTCAACGTGCTGCACGGGCCCGAGTCGGTCGTCATCATCCGGTAAGC
>CAYZQL010000073.1:0-6161 GCA_964480555.1 uncultured Lentisphaeraceae bacterium
CACGTCGGCGACGCCGGTGACGCCGAGGCGCAGCGACCGGAGCCGGAGGCTTCGGAGAATCTTCAGATCGCCGCGCGACTCATTTGCGCCGCTGTGGGCTTTTTCGTGGAGCACATCTCCTTCTGCCGTAAACACATTGTTCCCCCAGGCCTGTTCAAGTGTTTTGAGCCCGCACCGTCGAGGGCAGTGGACGTACTCGCTGACAGAGGATAACGGCAGGAGTTGTTCTTCCGTGTACATCGCTGATTCCTAACACGAATTATCAGATGATTGCGCATCCGTCTTTATCGATATCCGCGAGTTTAAGGACACCCTCCATGTAACCAAGAAAAGAGGAATATTCGGCTGTCCAAAGATAAACTCCCGGATAACGTTGAGACTCTTGAATGGCTAGCTTTTCTAGAATCTTTTTTCGGACTTGGACAGACCCATTTTGAATATCGCGCCATGTAACAGTTTCCCAGGTTTGCATTCTCTCGATAAGTGCTCTGTCCACCACGGCAGAGAGGGCGCAGTCATCAATCACCCGGAACTTCTGTTCAACCGTCGCAAAGGCGAATATGCTTTCTTTTTCCGTTAATTCTTTTGAAATGGATGCGGTTTCGCGAACCTCGCGTTTCAGGGCTTCGGTGCAGAGTGCAGGGGATATTTCGCGATCATTGGCAAAATAATCGCGAAGGATGCGGCTCGAAGTGTCGTAAGACGGATTCTTTGTGACACCCGTGCTGCTGGCATCGAGAATAATCGTCCAGACAGCGGCATCTTGAAATTCCGAATTGCGATTCACACGTCCCGAAAGTTGCAGCAGTGACAGCAGAGATGCGCATTCACGAACACCCGTTCTGAAAGACAAATCGACTCCGGCCTCCACGCACGATGTGGCTATCAGGCACCATTTCGTGTTTTTCTTGTCTTTCAGCCTCATCCGCACGAGTTCCAACGTTTTCTCCCTATCCAAGGGAATCAATGCTGTTGAAAGATGAAGGACGTTCCCCTCGCCAAACACGATTGTCGCCGCTCGTGCCGCCGCAGCAGCGGTGTGGACCGTGTTGAGCACGACAAGAATCGGACCCTCCAAGCCAAGCAACCAAGATGACAACGAATCGAGCGTCATAGTTTTCGGACAATAACGGTGGTGTACGCGAGAAACTTCAAAGTTGGTTAAAGCTTGATGCAAATTCGCTGGGACCACATTCTTCAACCTAACGGTGTTGTCTCCAAATTCTTCCAGTGTCCAGAAACGACAAAGCGATCCGGATGCGAGAATCCAATGGCACGACCATGTATCGGCGGCATATCTGATCCACTGCCACGCGAGTGGAAGAAGTTTAGCGGGCAGCATAGCATGGGCTTCGTCGAGAAAAACAGCGCTGCCGGGGAGATTCTGCATGCGCCTAAGCGATGAAGGCGTGGCGGAGGCCAACGTTTCAAAAAAAGCCACGGCTGTCGTGACAATGACAGGGGCATCCCACAGGGCGGTGAGTTTCCGGCTCGCCAGGGCATCGAAATCAGCGCGGTAATGAATTTCGGCCACCACATCCTCAGCCCGTTCGCCTGGCAGAACGAGTGCCTCCCTGTACACTTTGACCGACTGAGTGATGATGTTTGTGAACGGAAGAATCACAAACACGCGGCGAAGGCCGTGTTTGGCGGCGGTTGAAAGCAGTCGCGCCATAACGGCGGTTGTTTTACCGGTGCCGACCGGGGCGTCACAGTAGGTGATAGGCGGAGTGTCTTCAGTGTCCGGGGCAGCACAGACGGCAAAAAAAATGGAGCGGAGCCGGTTACGGTCTGTTGCATCGGCAGGCAGAGACGCGACGTAGCCTTTGAGTTTCTCAAGTCGTTCGGCGGCTAGGAGCTTCGGCGGGTGAATATGGCTTGGTTCCTCGCCGGAGGCGCGAGCCGCATCACCGTGGTCGGCATGTGTCAAACAAGAGAATAAAAGTCGGACATCCGCCGCTTTCAAGTTCGGGAGGAGCGACGGCGAACAGCCTGTGATTTTATCGACTATATGCGGGCGGACGATTTCAGTGTGCCGAGACAAATAGCATTCGAGTCTGGCATCAACCTCGCTTTGGATACGTTGATTCCGCAACCCTTTGTTGTCGATGTCCACGGAATCATGCAGCCCCGCGTGATGCGCATACACAAAAAAGGCGGCAAGGGTTTCTTGAGACGACAACAGGTGCGCGACACCGGCATCCGCGTGTGGCATCGGAAGATGCGCGACTTTTTTCGTGTCCGCCAAGGCTCGTTGATTGACGTCATCGAGTTTGCCGAGATCGTGGTATTCGGCGGCTAGGGCGAGGATACGCCGGATAACCGGCGCATCCCCGTTCTGCCAAGCATACTTGAGAATCTTACAAAAATAACAATGACTTCTTACCAGAACACGAAAAACGTGTTCAAAATAAGTTTCCGGTGGGACATTTTGCTGTTGCGAACTGCGTGCGAGCCAAGTCATGGTTTAACCATCAGATCGGAGACATTAACTTTGTCTTTAATCACGTCCGGGAGACTGGACGGAACATCATAGTCGCTCCAAGTCGCTGACGGTGCGAGAGGGTCAGCGCCCTTGCGTTTGGGCGTGAGCGCGTCGATGAGCATGTAATCAGGGACGCTTCCCAAAACATCCTTGTGCTCGATCCACCACGCATGGCGGATGCGGACATCCGGGCGAATCGCGGAGCGAGTATGCTCGTAGGCGTATGGGATCAGACGTTTGAGCAATTCCACATCACAGGGCTTGCAACCGGACTTGTGGGCAAGGCTGGGATTGATGAAAAACGGCATGACATAAACCCCATGTTCAACCACACGGTAAGCGAGTGGCGCCATGCCTTGGTTCTTGCCTTCCTGAACGCCGGCCTTGTTGGTGTTGGTGTGCCGCTGGATGATGATTGGGGACACGGATAGCCCCATCCCAAACTGCACAATGCCAGTTTTAATGTAACCTTTATCACCACCGTCCTCCAAGAAAGTATTGCCAAAAAGACGGGCATCCCAATAGTTCTTAACAAAATCGCTCTTGAGATAATCGTCGTTTTTGTACACTTTGATGTCGCCCATCTCCTTGGCGATTTTCGCGCGGTCACGTCCACGCGATTCAAGAATGCCAAACTTGTAGTCATCCAAGTTTTTTATCAAATCGGTGGGCTGTTTTGTGACCGTCTGAAAAACAGGTCCCTCGGTCAATTCAACCAAGTCACGCAGTTTGCGTTTGAATGATACCGGCGAGATTTCGCCTTGCCCGTTGTCACGAACGCGCGGATCGCTTTCCTGGTCGGGGTTTCCGTTCGGGTTGGAATTGACGACCTCGATGACCAGAAGTCCGGTCACGCGCTTGATTTCATTGCTCATTTCTGTTCTCCTTCGAATGAGTTGGTTGCGGTTGATTCGGATTTTTGAAAAGACGAAAGATAGCCCAGAAAAACTTGGGCGCGTTCCTCCGGCGTTGGGCGGGACGGCCATTTGAGTTCGTGGAGCGCGTCCGCGATTAGTGACCACTGGCGCATCCAATAATGGACTAATCCTCCCTTTTCGGAGTCGTGAAATGCTCGCGCCCATTTGACGTATGGAGCGGATCGCATCGCGAGTTGATCAAGCGTCCGAGCAGGAGCTTCGAGCATCGCGGTTAGCAGCGAACTCCCGCAGAGTTCGGGAGGAATGCTTTTGTTGCGAACGATTTCGCAGTAAAGCCGGTGAATTTCATCCGCAACCCGTAGGAAGCGTCCGAGTTGGTAGGCACTTTCATTCATGTAGGTCTCCTTTGTTTTTCCAAGTTTGTAGAGCAATAGGCCGAGAATGCCGGGATAAACGTCTTTTTCTGGCAGCTGCGCTATTTCGCCTCTGCCTTTTGCGCGACACAACACCACGAAGTAGGTTTGTGCATGACTCAGAAACCGTTCAAACACATACGTGGTCAGTGAGCCATTGGAAGCGTCGAGCAGTAGGTTCAATCCCACAGAAGGCTCGAAGATTCTGACCGCGCTTTGTCTGGCCCCGGTCCTGTTGTCCTTGTCGAGCGTCCAAACCGTATTGAGAATCTTATGCAACTTCAACGGAAAAATCGTCTGTGCTTCAACGTGAACAGGAAAACTCTTTTCCTTCTCATTTTTGTCTTCTCTCCAATCGTAAATGTCCAAATCGAGTAAATTTTGAAATCCGTCGTGCCAAGCCATTGACGCTTTTTCAAGGGAATCGACGGTGATGTTGCGATAATAGACAACCTTTGTGCGGGCCTTGTCCATTTTGCGTAACGAGAAGATGTTGAGTTCGGCCTCGGCGACTGCCTCCCCCGTGCCTTTTAGCTGGTCGATCACCGTTTTGGCGAGGTGTTCGAACTTTTCCTCCTTGACCGCCGCATCAATCGTCGGACTTTGCGCTCCGAAAAGCGAGGCCAGCGGCACCTTACTTGGGGGTAGTTTGTCGGGGAAGGCAAAAAGTAGTTCCGCTTTTGTTTTTTTCTGTCGATTTTCAACTTCCACCACGCCGAATGTATCGCCTTTGTGGTCATTTGCGGAAATCCATCTCAGCGCTGAATTAATGCGGTTGCGCGTTTCGATACCAACAGGAAAAGTTGCACCTTCGCAAAGATGGTAACGCGCCTGAGCCGGGATTGCCGCCACCTGTGAACGCAGAATGACACCGCCGAGTACAGGTACCGCTATCTGTGCGAACTTATCGTCAGCTCCGATGCTGCTTTTTCCATAGGCGTCAAGGATTGCGTCTTCGGTATCCGCCGCCGTTGACAAGAGGGCACTTTCTGCGCACGCCAACAGTTCGTTTAGACGAGCAATTGTCTTTTCATGTGCTACCGGAAAATCGTGATATTCTTTGATATCAAGAAAGACGGAAACCTTGGGGATTGGGGCGTTTGAATCATTGTCTTCTTTGTTCTTTTTAGCCGCATCAACAAAGTAGCAAACAAGCGATTGCGGGAGGCTCCCGTCCTTAACCCTCGATTTGACTTTTTCTTCATAGTCTTTCTTGAATTGCTCGATGTCGATTTTGTCGAACGCTTCAAAAAACTTAGCGAGCGTCTCATTCGATTGAAGATTCTTTTCGCAGACACGTTTCAATCCGGGCAAAACTCGGCTCTTCAACTGGATTAGAACGTTGCGTGTTCGACCCCAAAAATCCTCACCGTCTTTGAGATATTCATCCCATGAGAAAGTGTTTTGTTTCATCGCATCTGCCAACGCTCTTGAGGCTGCTCTGAGTTCGTCTTTTGTTTTTACGATGCGATAAAGCGGGCAAACGTTAAATCCGGGCAAGGACTTTCCTGCATCAGGCTCATATTTGCGAAGTTGCGCAACGAGTTCGGATGATAATGGTTCAATGTCATGGACGCGGCCTTCACGTGTCAGCCAAACTCTCACGCAGGGTGTTTTTGCGGTGACCTTGGGTAACGTTTTAAATTTTTGGTGCCAGTCTTTCGCGGAGATGCCGGAAGCATCCATTGCGTTTGCAACTTTGACAAGTTCGTCGATCATAATTCGCGCCCTTTCAGCGGAAATGTGAGAACGCCTCGTTCTATTTTGACGTTCTGGTCGTATACGAAGCGTTGCGGCTCTTTGAACCCGTCTCCAAACACTTGACGCAACATGGAAGGCAATGCCGTACTGATGTCCGCTTGCACCTTAGTCTCGTCTCGGAACGGACCGACATACGACGGCGTGAACTCCTTCCAGCCCAAGCAAGGCTGAACGAACCACTGGCCGCGTTTGAGGCGCCGCTCAAAAATTGCAGCGTAGGCGTGGCCGGGAGATGTCGTTCTTCTGTCCCAATCTTTCGCCTTGTCGTTGAGGACGTCTTTGTCCCTCGCCGGGTAAACGTATGCGTACATCCGATAACAAACATCCGTGAGAACGGTCGCGAGGAATTGATAGGCGCCATCGGTGCCTGTCTTCTTCAGAGGGCCATTGTAATTAGTGGAATAGCCATGGAATAGGAGCGGTTTGCAGATTTCTACCTTGAAGGGGACGATTTCGACGGCTGGCCCCCAACAGACGGCTTTGAAAATTCCAGCCGCCGCTGAATAGGTCGGCGCAGGATAACTCACAGGGCAATCACCCGTGTCCGGGCGTGTCCACATCGCGGTGTCTCCTGCGATTTCAAATGACACTTGATAAGGCTTCATTGCTAACAACTCTCCTTGT
>CAYZQL010000073.1:6171-15854 GCA_964480555.1 uncultured Lentisphaeraceae bacterium
AGAGGCAAAGAGACGGGCACGGTCAGCTACGTTGAGCAGGTGATCCTTGAGCGGTTCCCAATCGGTTTCCTGCTGTGCCGTATGCGCGTAGAACATTACTCTCCCCCATCGGATACACATATCCAAAGTCTGAAGGAAACATAGCGCGACGGTTGGCGCGTGTCAAGGCGCGTGTTTTGTTTTTATTGCGTCATCGACGGTCCTTACGCAACACGGATATGTTTTAAAAAGAAATCTGCGCAACCAAGGCGGGACTATGCGGCAGGGCGGCGCTTCGCTATACTGTCGGCATGAGGCCTGAACCGTCCATAACCACAACCGAGTGACCGGAGTTACCCATGAACGAAATCAAGTCTTTCGCAAAAATCCCGATCGGCATCTCCGCCTGCCTGCTGGGCGAATCGGTCCGCTTCGACGGCGGTCATAAACACGACGTTTACCTGACCGACACCCTCGGGACTTATTTCGACTACGTGCCCGTCTGCCCGGAGGTCGGCTGCGGACTGACTGTGCCACGCGAATCCATGCACCTCGTCGGCACGCCCGAAAGCAACCGCCTGATCGGAAACAAGACCGGCACCGACTATACGGAGCAGATGCAGGCCTTCTGCGCCCGCACCATCGAATCCCTGCGGGCCCGCAATCTCCACGGCTTCATCTTCAGGGCCAAATCCCCCTCCTCCGGCCTCTTTCGCGTCAAGCTCCACACGCCGGACGGGATGCCCACCACGCAGCACACCTCCGGACTTTTTGCCCGCGCCTTTGTGCGCGCCTTCCCGGGGCTGCCGTGCGAAGAGGACGGACGGCTGCATGACCCCGACCTGCGCGAAAATTTCATCGAGCGGGTCTTCGCGCTCAAGCGGTTCCGCGACGAGGTTGCCGCCGCACCGTCCGTTCGCGTGCTCCAGGCCTTCCACGCCTGCTCTAAATACCTGCTCATGGCCCACGCGCCCGAAGGGCTGAACGAACTCGGAAGGCTGGCCGCCGCCGCAACGCCAGAGAACCTCGGCGCAACGCTGGCGGCTTACGAAACACGTTTTCTCGCCACCTTATCGGAGTGCGCCACCGTCGGACGCCACGTGAACGTGCTCCAGCACATGCAGGGGTATTTCTCGGAACAGCTCACGCCGATGGAGCGCGAAGAACTCGCCAACGTGCTCGACGAATACGCGCGCGAGCAGGTCCCGCTGATCGTGCCCGTCACGCTCTTCCGCCACTATATCTTCAAGTACCAGACCACCTACCTGATGCAGCAGCACTACCTCTACCCGCATCCGGCAGAGCTCAAGCTGCGCAATCACGCATAGTTGTGCATGCCCGCGAAGAGGCGCGAAACGTTGATCCACGTCAACGTCAGCACCACAAAGAGCAGGCCGAGCCAGAGCAGCGCAGCCAGCGTCTTGGGAGCTTGCACGCCATGCCTTAGCCGGTAGTGGAAATATCCCCCGTACATCAGCCAAGTTGCCAGCGACCACATCTCCTTGGGATCCCACTGCCAGTAGTGGCCCCAGCAGATCTTACCCCAAAGCGACCCCAGCAACAGTCCCAGCGTCAGCAGCACAAACCCCGCCGCCGCGGTCTGTCGCGCCGCCGCATCCGTCTGCCGCATCCGCACCGCATCGGTTGACGCGCGCATCAGAGGCAGGGACATCAGCGCCGCCCGCGCCAGCATCACATACCCGGCCACATAGCTCGCCACGTGCGGGATGAAGAGCGGGCTCTGCAGCGCCGGCGGCAATCTCCGCACCTCCTCGCCGAAAACAAAACCCGCAGGAAAGAGAATCACCGCCCCCAGCAGCGCGTCCTGCAGGGCCGTGTCCAATCCGTTGCGCCACCGGCTCCACTGCGAAAGCGGCCAGAGCGCCGCCGCCATGCATAGGAAAAACTCGAACAGGTTCTGCATCGGAGGGTGCCCGGTGTGCACCCCGCGCCAGGCGACGGACGCCACCGCGGCCACAAAACCGGCGAACCAGAAACCTCGTCCGACCGCACGCCGACCGCGGCACAAAGCCGCCACCGTCGCCACGAACAGCGCGAAGGTGAGGTAGATCAGCCCGCCCTGAAGCGTCATCTTGACCATCATGGCGAAACCTCCCGCGCGTCCGGCAACGTGATGCGGAAGACCCTCACGGCAAACAGCAGCACACCCGCAAAGAGCACGACAAAACCCGCGTAAACAACCGGCAGCCCCGGGTCCCGGATAAACTGCAAAACCGTGTAGGTCACCGGGCGGCCATACATGTCCTGGCTCTGCCCCCAGCTCAACTGATAGATGTGGTATCCCTGAACTTTCACGGGGTGGTTCACGCGCACATTCGCCACATAGGACGGCTTGCCCGGCTCCGCAAGGGTCACGCGGCTGCGGTACTCCCGCACCGGCGGCATGCGCCCCGCATCCCGGTCCTGCGCATTGGCGTCATAGTACTCGACAAAAAACTTTTCAAGTTTGACCAGGAACGGCAAGCGCCCGACGTACCGGGTGAGCTGAGGCCCATCCCACAGCTTGTCCGTGACGTCCCCGTCGACCATCGCCATCGAGCCGGTCACCGGGTTGCCCGGCGTAGCCGTGCGCTCCGCGTGGCGTCCCATAAGCCACCCCGCCAGCACGCAGGCGCACCCGAGGTGCAAGAGGACCGAATCAAGCCGCCTTCGCTTCAGCGCCCGCAGCCCATTGAACGCGAGCAGGGCCGCCACACCTGCCGTGAAGCCCTGCATGAAAGGACGTGTCATCAGCGCGCCCGCCCGCTCAGGCCCCGGGAACGCCAAAGCCACAGAACCCAGCGCGAGAATCCAGCACAACCAGGCGGCACCACCCAACCCGGTCATTCTTTTCAGGAAAGCCTTCAAACCTTCTTTACCGTATCGACCTCAAGTTCAACCAGCAGGTCATCGCGACAGACATCGGCCTCGATCGTCAGCAGCGGCATCGCTTCCAGCTTGCGCGCTTTGAGCCACGCCTGCCAAGTCTCCACGTAAGCAGCCTGCTTCAGATACATCACCGCCCGCGTCGCGTCTTTCCAGCCCATGCCGCGCGACTCAAGAATCGCCTCGACCACATCCATGGTCAGCTGGATCTGCTTCGCGACATCGCCCACATAGGCCGTCGCGCCGCCGGGTTCGATGCTGGCCGTGCCCGACACCATGACCGTGCGGTACTCCGGAGTCGCAATTTCCACTGCCCGGCTGAAAGAGCTTCCGTACTGCAGCGCCGCGCACTGCAAAGGCGAGGGAAGCGCACGCACGGTCACCGCACCGCGCTTCTTCGGCCGCACGGCAATCGCGCACGCGGTGATCGCCGACCCGCAGAGGTTTCCGCTGCCGATCCCGGTGCTCGCCGGCACCAGCCCGTCGTACACCTTGCGCGAACGGAAGAACGCGTCACGCGCACGGTTGAACGGGTCGTACCACTCCAGAATCTTGTCCATGTACAGCCAAGTCCGCGCCACATGCGCAAAGGTCATGTCCGCATCTTTCAGAGCGTCCTCGATGCCTTCGAAGACGGCGGTGGTCTGTGCCTCGCGCGACGCGCCCAGGTCCGGCGGCAACACCCCGGTCAACAGGCAGTAGTCGGCGTGCTCATCCTCGTATCGCATCCCAACCGTGCAGCCGTGCCGACGGATCAGCCGCGGTTCAGCGCCCTCGACCACAAAACGCTGGTACACAGGCGGCAAAGCGCCCGTGCCGCCGCACAACCAGAGCTGCGGCACATCCGTGCCTTTCGCGCCTACCGCCGCACGCACCAATTCATCCCGGGTTCCCCACCCGGTCTGAGACAACACGCGCCCGGAACGGACCGGCAACACGCCCTGCGCCACATTCAGCAGACCCAACTCTTGCCGACGCGTCACGCCTCCGTGCACAAATCCCAGCATGGCCATTCATCCCCCTGTCACTACGCCACAGTTGTCAAAACGACAAGATATACTCCGCCAGAGCCTTAATCTCTTCCGGCGCGAGATTCTTCGTCTTCCCGTGATCATCTTTCGGGTTACATGCCGTCAGCATCTCCTCCACCGTCAGCGCGCGGCCATCATACAGGAACGGAGCGGTACGCCAGTTCTCAACCAGCGTGGGCGTGTCGAATTCCCGGCCTTCCTCGTTGCCCACACCCAAGCCGAGGTCGTATTTCTTGAGGTTGGTGAAGAGCCTCTCATTGTTCGGGCCCTCTTTACCGGAGGGATGACACTCTGCGCAGCCGGCCTTTTTGAAAAGCTTTTCGCCTTTTTTCGCGTTCTTGGAAAGTTTGCCGTTCACGAGATACGGGCTCGGCAGAGGCCGGAGCGACTTGACGTACTCGTCAATGCAAACCGCGTCCTCTTCCGGACGCACCACGAACTGGATGTGCGTCATGCCCTTGCGGTTACAGGTCGCCATGTCCGCTCGGATACCCGTGATCATCGTCGGCGGCGTCAGGTGCGAGTAGATCATGCTCTTGCTCTGTTTCGGATTCCCGATTCCGTCGTTCACGAGATCCCAGTTCAGACCGTCCATTCGCGCGTCGGGGTGGCAGCTCGCGCAGCTCTGCCACTGCTGGAAGCACATCGCTCCATCGTTCCAAAGCACCTCGCCGCGGCGGACACGGTCCTTAGACAGGTCGACCGCCGGCCCCAGCGCAACCAGATTGGGCTTCGCCACCACATCCGCCAGCTTCACCTCGGTCAGCGCGTCGGCAAAGTAGATCGCCGCATACACCGTCCCGTCCACGACCGCCACGCCGCGCGGGCCATCTCCGGAAAGCCTCACACGACGGCGGATGGTCACAAGGAAGGAGAGGTCGTTCGGCACATCAGCCGCGGATTTCGTCACCTCCGTGACCTTCTCGTTCTTGGCCGCTTTGTCCAACCGCGCGTGAAACGCCTCGCGGTCAATCAGGCTGAGTTCGCGCGTGCCCGCGTGTGCCACGACCAACGTTTTGCCGTCCGCCGAAACCGTAACCCCCCACGGATTGGCGGCGCCCAGGTCCACGTCATCCAGCAGCGCGGTGTTGACGTAATCGCCGGTCTCGCCGTTGAGCACGCTCAGCCCCGCCGTGTTCATCCAGCCGCGCTCGAGCTGCGTCGTCGGCAGCTGATACCGTCCAAACGTGTGCGTCACATAAATGCATTTCCCGTCCGGCGAGGCGCCGATGCCGCGCACGCCCGTGGAGCCGTTGGGCAACAGGATGGTCTTGACCACCTTGTTCGCGGCGGTGTCGACGACGGAAACCGAAGCCGCCACCACATCGTCCGTGGCGCGGCAGGCAGGCAGATGGTTGGCCACGAACAGGAGCTTGCCGCCCGCGCCCAGAATCGCGGCATGCGGCTCGCGCAAAACCGGCACCGTCGCCGCGACCTTCATGGTGGCCGTGTTCACGGCCACCACGTTGTTGTTGAAGCGGTTCACCACGTAAACGGTGGAACCGTCCGCGCTGACCACCGGCGACATGGGCGCGTACCCGGTCTGGGCTTTGGCCAAGACCTTCCCGCCCGCATCCAGCTTGTAGAGCGTGCCCTCCGCCCCGCCGCCGGTCACATACACCGTCCCGTCGGGAGCAACGGCCACTCCGCTCGGGTCACTCTTGAGCGCCCACTCGCCGGCACATTTGCCGGCACCCACATCGAACACCAGCAGCTTGCCCGCCGTGGCCGCTGTCACGTAGAGCGTTTTGCCGCCCGGCGCAACCGCCACATATTCAGGCGAAAGATACGAGGCCGCACACGCGACTCCGACCCACCCCGCCAACAACACGCCCATGCCTGCACTCTTTGCTGCGTTCATTCCGCTTGTCTCCTCGCCGGCTGTCCCATACACCGGCATTTGTGTTCGTAACGTCTGCCTCGCGTGCCTGATATGTCCGGATCAAACCGTCCTTCCGACCGCCTCTGCAACCGCTCTCAAGTCCCTGACCAGCTTGTAAAACATCTCGGGCGTCTCGCTCTGTTCCCCGTCGCACAAGGCCTGCTCGGGATGGGCGTGCACCTCCACCATCAGTCCGTCCGCGCCGCAGGCCACCGCCGCACGCGCCATGGGCGACACGAGTGTCGCTCGTCCTGTGCCGTGGCTCGGATCGACGATCACAGGCAGCCACGTCTTCTGCTTCAACAACGGGACCGCCGTCAAATCCAAGGTGAAACGCGTCGCCGTCTCGAACGTCCGGATACCGCGCTCGCACAGCACCACCCGCCTGCACCCCGCGGACAACACATACTCCGCCGCCAACAGGTACTCTTCCACCGTGGCGCTCATGCCGCGCTTGAGCAGCACCGGCTTGCCACACTCGCCCGCTGCCCGCAGCAAGACCGAGTTGTGCATGTTGCGCGAGCCGACCTGCACCATGTCGGCGATGGCGGCAACGGCCGGAAGATGAGCGGTTTCAAGCACCTCGGTCACCACCGGCAAACCGGTAAGGGCCCGCGCTTCAGCCAAAATTTCCAAGCCCTTCTCGCACAAGCCTTGAAACGCATACGGCGAAGAGCGCGGCTTGAAAGCGCCGCCGCGCAGCATGGTGGCGCCCGCCTCCTTGACCGCGCGCGCGATCTCGATCATCTGGTCACGGCTTTCGACAGTGCACGGACCGGCAATCAGAACCAGACGACCGCCGCCAAAAACGGCGCCGTCGACCTCGACGTGTCCGTCGGCCTCCCCCGCATTATCCTTTTCGAATATCATGAGTTACACTCTTCACGATGCCTCAACTTTCCCCGCGTCAGCACGTGTCCCCTCAATGCTGCCCCCTTTTGGGAATCGCCTTACAACATCATTATTTCCAGTATAATATAACCACGCTGGAACACGCAAGCTTCGATCCCAATCAAATTCGCGTCCACCGCGCATCACAAACGCTCACCTTATGCCGTTGCCGCCGCACAAGGCTGGTCACACCTCACGCAGCCGTGAACGCACCGGGCGGGCTTGGAAACATCCTCGCCCGTCCAGCAGTACGTGCACAGCTTATTCTGCGGCAACCCGATGGCCGCCACCAGATCGTCGAGCCGCTGGTACGCCAGGGAGGCGAGCCCGAGCCGTTGCCGGATGCGGCCGACCATCTCTTTGAAAGGCGCTCCGTCGGCGTCGCGGTAAGCCGAAACATCGGCGGTGTCGCCCTCGATCTCGCGGATCGTGCGGCGCGTGGCAAGGTCCAACTCGCCCTTGGAGCGGGAAAAGTTCAAAAACCGGCACTGATACAGCAGCGGCGGACAGGCGATGCGCATGTGAATCTCCTTGGCCCCATCGTCATACAGCCGTTTGACCTGATCGCGCAACTGCGTGCCGCGCACGATCGAATCGTCGCAGAAGATCAGCCGCTTCCCCTGGATCAGCCCCGGAACAGGAATCAGCTTCATCTGCGCGATCAGCTCGCGCTCCCGTTGATCCGGCGGCATGAAACTGCGCGGCCACGTCGGGGTATATTTCACGAACGGCCTGGAGTAACGGATGCCCGACTCCACCGCATACCCCAGCGCGTGCGCCACGCCCGAATCGGGGACGCCCCCCACGGAATCGGCCTCAACCGGATTGCGCCGGGCCAGAGCCCCGCCGCAGTGGTACCGGGCCACTTCCACGTTCCGGCCCTCGTAGGAGGAGGCTGGATAGCCGAAGTAGACCCAGAGGAACGAGCAGATCGCCATCTCCTCTCCCGGCGGCAGAACCGTCTCGACAGCCTCCGGCGTGCAGCGCACCATCTCGGCAGGTCCGAGTTCCCTGAGCACCTCGTAACCGAGGTTCGGGAAGCTGCACGTCTCCATGGCTACGGCAAAGGCGCCCTCTTTCTGCCCCACCACCACCGGCGTCCGCCCGTACCGGTCGCGCACCGCATAGAGCACGCCCTCGCTGGTGAGCAACAGCATTGAGCAGGACCCCTCGACTTTTTCCTGCGCGTAGCGCACCCCTTGTTCAAACGTCTCTTGCGAGTTGATGAGCATGGCAACCAGTTCGGTGGGGTTGATGCCGCCCCGGCTCATTTCCGAGAACTGAACCGGACGATGCACAAAAAGCTCCTGCACCAAGGCCGCACTGTTTGTCACCACCCCGACGGTGACGATCGCATACACGCCCAAGTGTGAGGCGATGATGAGCGGCTGATCCTCATTGTCGCTGATTACGCCGATGCCGCACGCCCCGTGGAACCGCCTGAAATCGGCCTCGAACTTGGAGCGGAACTGCGCATTTGAGATGTCATGGATCGCCCGCTGGAACCCTTTGGCGTCCAGCACCGCCAGACCGCCCCGCATCGTTCCCAGATGCGAATGGTAATCCGTCCCGAAAAAGAGGTCCGCCACACAATCTTCCGCAGCGACAACACCAAAGAAACCGCCCATAAGAAACCTCCGCAACCCGTGCGTGAACGCTCTCGTTGCGAGAGCCAGAACATGACGGATTTACAGTACTTGTTTTTATTCTCTTCGCCAACCAAAAAGCGCCGGCCAGCTCCGGCGGCTACACGTCCATGCGCCCGCTGATGGCCCGTTTGAGCGTCAAAGGATCAGAGTAACCCACACCACTGTCTGCAGGCAGCCCGAACGCGAGCCTCGTCACACGCACCCCGTAAGGCCTCAGCATCTCGCCGATGTACCCGGCCGTGGCGTCGCCCTCCATGTCCGTGCTCAACGCCAACAACACCTCCTTGACGACACCGCGGGCGACCCTCTGCGAAAGTGTCTGCAATCGCAAGTCAGAGGGGCCGGTCTGTTTCGCGGGCGACAGCTTGCCCATCAGCGCGTGATAACGTCCGGAGAACCCGCCTGATCGCTCGATCGAATAAATGTCGGACGGCTCCTCGACCACGCACAACACCGCGTCATCGCGCGTGGCATCCGTGCAAAGCGCACAGGGCTCCTGCTCTTTCGAGGTAAATGCGCCACAGACCGAGCAGCAGCAAACCGACGCACGCGCCTCCTGCAACGCCGCGGCGAGCGTGTCGAGCAACACTTCCGGCCGGCGGAGCAACGCAAGCGCCGCCCGCTCAGCCGACCGCCTCCCCAGGCCAGGCAACTTGGCCAATGCACGGATCAGATGATCGACCTGAGGCACCATGGGTTTATCACCCTCCGAACATGTCGCCCATGCCAGAGCCCTGCATCATTTTGGCCATGGCGTCCTGCGTCTGCTTCTTCACGCCCTTGAGCGCGCCGTTGACCACGTTGTTCAGCATGGTCTCAAAACGCTCCGGCTTGCCGGCAAGCACTTCCTTGAGCGCTTCCTGCGACACCTTGAGCGAGACGATGGTGAAATCGCCCCGCGCCACGCACGTGATCCCGCCGTTGGCGTATTCGCAGGTGATTTTCTCGATCTCGGACTGGATACGCTTCGCCTCTTTGCGCATCTGCATCGCCTGTTTCACTTGATCCAACATGCCCATAAGACATACTCCTTAAAAATCGTGGATGCGCGCAAACGCGCACGCTGTTCTGGTTTAATTGAATACAAATTTTAATACAAACCCGCCTCGCGCCTCAAGCCTGTTTACGCATTTTTTGAAGCGCGAACGTGAACAGCTCTCGCAGTTCGCTGATCCGCAAACCGTAGGCCGCCGCCAGATAGACAACGCCGAAGACCAGCCCCCCGATCCCGAGCTTCAGGAAGTCCCCTACGCGGCCGTGCAGCGCCGCCACCGGACCGACGTGATACAGGGTCAGCCAGCTCAAACCGGACGCCACCCCGGCCGCCAGGGCAGCCCCACCCAGGGCGGCCTGCACCGTGGCCTT
>CAYZQL010000074.1:0-277 GCA_964480555.1 uncultured Lentisphaeraceae bacterium
TGCTGGACGTGGACCTGCACGGGCCGAGCGTGCCGACGATGCTGGGGCTGGTCGGCTGCCGCCTCGAGGGCGGCGAGAACGGCATGCTGCCGGTCGAGGTCGGCGGGCTGAAGGTGCTGTCGGTCGGCTTCCTATTGAACCATCCGGATGATCCGGTGATCTGGCGGGGGCCGATGAAGATCGGCGTGATCCGCCAGTTCATCGAGGACGTCGACTGGGGCGACTTGGATCTGCTGGTGATCGACGTGCCCCCGGGGACCGGTGACGAACCGCTTTC
>CAYZQL010000074.1:287-15730 GCA_964480555.1 uncultured Lentisphaeraceae bacterium
ACGGTGTGCCAGTTCATTCCCGAACTGGAGGGCGCGGTGATCGTGACGACGCCGCAGAAGGTGGCTGCGGCCGACGTGCGGAAATCGATCAACTTCTGCAAGGAGCTGGGCGTCCGGGTGCTCGGCGTGATCGAGAACATGAGCGGCTTCGCCTGCCCGAAGTGCGGCGAGGTCACGCCGATCCTGCGGGCGCACGGCGGTCGCGTGATGGCGGAAGAGATGGGCGTTCCTTTCTTGGGGGCGATCCCGATCGATCCGCTGATCGCCGAGTCCGGCGACGAGGGCAAGGCGTTCGTCGAGTCGGCTGCGCGTTCGCCCGCTGCGGGCGCGTTCCGCGAGATCGTCCGGGCGCTGACGGTCTGATAAACGTGAGCGGCACTTCAGGAGGCGGCGATGAATAAGAGCGAAGCGGCAAAGACGCTGTTCCGAAGCGGCGCGAACTGCGCCCAGGCGGTCGTGGGCGCCTATGCCGAGGAGTGCGGTCTGGAGTTTGACCAGGCGATGCGGCTGGCCTCCTCGTTCGGCGCCGGCATGGGGCGGCTGAGGGAGGTCTGCGGCGCGGTGTCGGGCATGTTCCTGGTGCTCGGCCTGAAGCAGGGCTACTGCGACCTGACGGGCAAGGAGCAGAAAGACCGGCACTATGCGCGGGTTCAGGCTCTCGCCGCCGAATTCAAGGGCCAGACAGGCTCGCTCATTTGCCGCGACCTGCTGGGGCTTCCCAAAGGCGCCGACACGCCGGTGTCGGAAGCGCGGACGGCCGAGTACTACAAGAAGCGGCCGTGTCTGGAGATTGTCGGCCTGGCTGCCCAGCTGCTGGACGACCACTTACAGGCGCACGCCGGGCAGTCGGTGTTCGGCGGCGCGGGCGGTGACGGAGAGCAAACCTAAGAGAAAGGGCATCATGAAGAAAGTGACACGACGGGGGGTGGTCGCGGCCATCGGCGCGGCGGGCGCGGGGGCCTGCGTATGCGGCATGGGCGCGGGCTGCGCAACGTTCACCAAGACGGGGAAAACGTCCGCGCTGGCGGCCGAGGCGTATGTGATCGAGGGCAGCGCGGTGAAGGTGGCGCTGGACAAGGTGCCTGCGCTGTCGGCTGTGGGCGGGTCGGCCAAGCTCATCGACGCGCGCTTGCCCACGCCCATCATTATCGCGCGGAAGGGCGAGGCCGACTACGCGGTCGTGTCGCTGCTCTGCCCGCACCGGGGCGTGGAGGTCGAGTACCAGCACGAGCAGCAGCGCTTCCGCTGCGCGAGCCTGGGACACTCCAAGTTCGCCACGGACGGCGCGCTGCAAAAGGGGCTGGCGAACAAAGGGCTGACCCGGTATGAGGCCAAGCTAGATCCGGCGGACGGCAAACGGCTGCTGATTACCTACTGATGTTTGCCCCCTTCGGCATTCTGGCCCCGATTTACGAACGGCTGATCCCGCCGCCCGACCCGCGCGTGCTGGGCGAACTGCTTGAACTTGCTCCGTCGCACGCGCTGCTCGACGCGGCGGGGGGCACGGGGCGTGTGGCGGGCGTTTTCGCCGCGTCGGTGAGTGGATTGAGTGGCGGACACGGTCGGGTACTTATAAACGGGAAGGCGCAAGCCACCGTTCAGAGGCGCTGAATATTCTGTATGGTATCCGGCGGTGTGTGTAATACAGATGGGTCATCGCTCAGCAGCCGACGAGGCAATCGTCGGGGTTGTTGCAAACGAAGCGATGTAAGCTGAATACCACGTCAATGATGCGGCCAGCAAGCCGCCCATGACAGTCAGCGCAGCCGCAATCAAAACATTTCTGATATGCTCGCTTTTCTCCATTGTCATTGTCTTACCTCCTTTTCGGTGCCGGGATCTCTATTTGCAACCGCAGCCGCAACTTGTGCCGGCCTCTTTGTGGTCGTTGCTGTGTGTCGTAAAACGCCAGCAGCCTTTTGGCTGACGGCGAAATTGTCTCCGTGTTGTGAATTCGATAATCGTGTCAGCGGAGTGGAGGTTCGGGGCAACTTCCGCAAAGGGCAGGTATGGGAGATCCACCTCCGACATGTAATTTCTGTGCCGCGTCAAGCAGCGCCGCGCGTAAGGCTTCTTCCGCAGTCGGATGATAGAAGGGCATCTGCAACAGGTCAGCTACCGTCATGCGTTGCTGAATGGCCAAAGCGAGCACGTGACCCAGATGTTCAGCCCCGGGGCAGGCCGCTTCCGCGCCCAGCAAGAGTCCTGATGCCGGATCGACGTAAATCCGCAGCAGTCCTCGGTTTGTCCCCTCAATGACGGCGCGCGACTCGTCTTCAAACCCAACACTTCCGATCACGATTCCGGCGTTATGCAATTGGGCGAAGGACCGGCCTGCCATGACCAGTTGCGGTTCGCAGAACACGATCCGCAAAGCCGGTCTTCTGCAGTACGCCTCGGCGGCGACTGCCAGCACGTTTAACCCGGCGATGTGTCCCTCGTCCAGCGCCTCATGCAGGACGGGACGGAATCCGGTGACGTCGCCGGAAATATAGACGGGCAGGTTGCCGACCTGACAGGTCCGGACATCGTATGCCGGGAGCCCCCGTTCATCCAGAGCCACGCCCAGATTATCGAGCCCCAAGCCATCCAGATTCGGCGTCGAACCGATGGCCAGTAGCAGGCTGTCGACCGTTGCCGTAGTCTTCCCCGAGCGGACAACAAGGAGGTCGCCGTCCGGTTCCACTTCGGCGGGCGCTCCCAGATGGATCGGGAACTCCAATGCTATCGCCTTCCGCATCACCGCACTGACCTCCGGATCGCTCAGTCCGCCGAGAGACTTACTCGAACTGAAGCCCGTCATTTCAATGCCCAGTCGACTCAGTGCCTGCCCCAGTTCCAACCCCATGGGGCCAAGCCCGATCACGGCCATGCGGGGCGGGAGCGCCTCCTGCTCAAACAGGCTCTCGTACGTCAAGATGCGATCGGCGAAGCGCTGCCACGCTTTGGGGACGTCAGGTCTTGCTCCCACCGAGATCACGATATGATCGGCTTCGATCAACAGATCCCCGACCTGAATGTGATGAACGTCCAAGAGTTTGGCCTGGCCGACCAGAAGCCGGTCACTCGCCTGAGCCCGGATCGCCTGAGCCATGCCCGACGTGAACCGGTCGCGCAGGCCTCGCACATGTCTCAAAACGGCAGGGATATCGCAGGCCAGATGCTCGGACCCGGTGATGCCGGACTCCGCAAACAAGCGTCGACTGTGAAGATCACGGGCGACCTGAATCAGCGCCTTTGATGGCATGCACCCCACGCGTGCGCAGGTGGTCCCCAAGGGACCTTGATCAATGAGGAGGTAATCCCCCGTCGTTTTTTTGACCTGCCGCAACGCGGAAAGTCCGGCGCTCCCGGCACCGATAATGGCGACCTTGACGTGTCGTTTCAGGCCGACTATGAAGGATTGATGGGTGTTCATGCTCTTACCTTCAACGGGGGGCGAAGCGGTGTAGCAGCACGAGCAGCGCGGCAAGCGCCACGGCAAAGCCGACTACAAACACGGTGCGAGGCACGTGCAACAGGTCGGGCAGCAGCACTTTTCCCAAGTCGCCCCATGTCTCGACCGTTCGTTTTGTCCATCCTGAAAATTCCGCGAAAACCCATGAGCCCGCAATGAGTCCCGCGATACCGAAGAGCGCGTCCCAGTTTCCCTGCCCCAGCGCGGCAGCCGCCGTGCCCGGGCAATAGCCCATCAGCGCAAAGCCCGCGCCGAAAACGAGCCCGCCGATGATGTGGGCGCCGATCCTCGTCGGCTTAATGTGCAGGTTCACCTTGGCGAAGCGGTGCAACGTGAAGATGCCCGCCATGCCGACGACAATCGCGCTGAGCATGATTTTGGCGACGGTCCAGTCCTCGAGGAGCAGTTGGCCCATGAGAACAGGATACTTCCCCACGCCGCCTTTCTGCAGAAGAAAGCCGAACACGAAACCGAAGACCGCGCCGGCGACCCGTTGCGCGGCCACGGCCACAGGCGGTGCGGGTTTTCCTGCCTGCGTGAGATATGCCTTGTCAGGAGCCATCATAGGAGCCTCAAAGTTTGAAGAGGGGTACGGCCACCGCGATTCCGCCCAAGAAAATACAGAGCACTGCGATCCACGAGCCCACGCTGAGTTGAAGTGCCCCGCTGATGCCGTGGCCGCTGGTACATCCTCCGGCGAGGCGCGCGCCAAAGGCCATCAGAAGGCCGCCTCCGAATGCGACTGCCGCGCGCAACGCGATGCTGTCGCCGAAGCGCGCAACCCACATGGGCGGGAGCCACTCGCTGGTGAACTCGCCACCGGTGACGGCTGCGATCGCGCCCCCCAGAACGATTGAAACGACGAAGACAAATTCCCACCCTACACGCGGCGGATTGTCTTTGAAATAGGTGAGTGACGCGGTGTGTCGCGGCGCGACAAGCTTGCCCAGAAAACCTGCCACCTGCGCATAGAACGAAGAGGCTCCGATCGGTTTGTCAGAAACGTAAAAGGTCAGCCAGGAAAGCACCCCGATGGCAGCACCCACGAGATACGGAGACCAGGCCGGCCCCGGAGTGTCGGCCGGGCTCATTTCTTCTCCTTCTTTCGGATCTCTTTTTCGACCGGGTATCCTGATCGCTTCCAGGCCTGCCAGCTCCCGGGGACGTTATAGACGCGGCCGAACCCCTCCTGTTTCAACAGGCTCGCCGCTATGCTCGCGCGATAGCCGCTGTCGCAATACACCGCCGTCGGCTTGGACCTGTCCAGCTCTCCGAGTTGCGAAAGCAGCGTACCCAGAAAGATATGGCGGGCCTTGGGGATGTGACCGCCCTGCCATTCGTCCGGCGAGCGCACGTCGAGCAGCTGCAACCCTTTCTTGGCGCGTCTGATTTCATGCACGGTCATTTGCCCTGTCTCCTCCAGCGGCAGGCCCGCGTTGTCCCACGCCTTCATTCCGCCGACGAGGTAGCCGGCGAACTTCGTATAGCCGGTGCGGAGAAAGAGGCGGACGATTTCATTGAGCTGCTCGTCGGATTCCAACACCAGAAGAATGGGCTTGGCGGGATCCAGCAGCCAACCCGCCCAAAGCGAGAGCATGGGCGAACCGCCGATGTTGAGCGCGCCTTTGATATGGCCGCCGCCGAAGCCCAGCATCATGCGTGTGTCGACGAGCACGTTGTGCCGGTCCCCGATGGCTTTCTGGAATTTCTTCGGGGGGAGCGCGCAGACGGTCGGCAGGTTGCCGAGCACCTCGGGGCCTTTGGCGTTCAGCTTCTTCATCCGCGGATAATAGGCGGGTTCTGGCGGGACCGAACCGAGGGCGTAATCCGTGAAGCTCTTCACGTCCTTGAATTGCAGGAAGGCATTGAAGCGGCGCTCATAACCGATCGTGCTGCTGAGCCGGTCGCCGATGTCCGCGCCGCACGGCGAGCCGTGACCGTGCGCGGGGTAAATCGTCACGCCGTCGGCGAGCTTCAGGTAAAAGTCATATAGCGTGTGGTACTGTTGCGCGGCTTGCTTTTTCTCCCGGCCACGACCGAGAAGGTCGGGCCGCCCGGCGGAATTGACGAACAGCGAGTCGCCGGTGAGCACGCCCCAGGGCCCGTCCGGATGATCCTCCTCCGCAAGAAGGTACGCAACCAGTTCTAGCGTGTGTCCGGGCGCATGCTTGACCGTCATGCTGACGGCGCCGAACGTGAAGCGGTCTCCGTCTTTGAGCTTCTCGTGGTCAAAGCCGTATCGGGCACCGCCCTCGTGACTGAGATAGATCTTAGCCGACTCCACACGTGCGCAAAGCTCTCGCGCACCGCTGATGAAATCGGCATGGATGTGGGTCTCAAAAATATGCGTGATCGATACCCGCTTCTCGCGTGCGAGCTGAACGTAACACGCCACGTCCGGGCGTGGATCAATTACGGCCGCCACGCCTTCAGAATCATCACCGACCAGATAGGACAGTTCGGCGATACCATCCGTTTGAATGCATTCAAAAATGAGCGCCATCGCGATTTCCCTTTCCCTTGCTTCAGCCCAGCCATTCGGGGTGGAGGGCGGTGCCGTCATACTGGGTGGCGGTCTTGAACTTCTCGTAAGCGCCGTTCAGGGCGGATTTCCGGGTCCGGGCCAGCAGTTCGCGCATCTGCCCGCTCTCAAGCGGCTTGAATTTCTTCATGATCTCCAGATCCTGCTCGAGCACGTCCATGCTCTCGATACCGGTGATCACGACCGAGGTCGGAAGCGTGAGCGCGTAGGTCAGACACTCCTTCGGCGTTGCGATCTTGTTCTTGACGATGGCGCTGCTGGCCATGGGTTTCATGCCGAGAACGGCGATTCCCTCGCTAAGGAGCCGCGGGACAACATGCTGGGCGAAACTTCGGAAGTTGGCATCGAGCAGGTTGAGGGGCATCTGGCAACCATCGAAATGGAAACTGTGCTCGGCTGCGACGTCCAGCATCCGGTTGTGAACGATGGGGTCCTTGTGGCCGGTGAAACCGATAAAGCGGATTTTGCCGGCCTTCTTCGCCTCCTCGAGAGCTTCGATGGCCCCGCCCTCAGCAAAGCAGCGGTCGCCATCCTCCATGCGCAGGATCTCGTGGATCTGCATGAGGTCGACGTGGTCCGTCTGCAGCCTCTTGAGCGATTCGTCGATCTGGCGGGCGGCGGCTTGCCGGGTTCGTCCATCAATCTTGGTCATGAGGAAGACTTTCTGACGGTACCCGTCGCGCAGGGCCTTGCCCATCCAAACCTCGCTCTTACCGTCATGATAGTCCCAGCAGTTATCCATGAAGGTGATGCCCCGGTCAATGGCCGAGCGGATGAGCGTGACGCTATCCTGTTCCTCTTTCACTTGTCCGATGTGGTGTCCGCCCAGACCGAACGCGGAAACGCTCTCTCCGGTGCGTCCGAGCGCACGGTAGAGCATCTCTCCCTTGCGGACTTCTGCGGGGCCGGGCCCGAACCCGGGCCAAGGCAAAGCGGTCTTCTCGTCGATCGTGGCTCCCCGTAAATTTGACCATGCCGCGAAGGCCACGGCTTGACTCAGCAGTTCACGTCGTTTCATAGGCTGGCTCCTCTTCTTTTTCGACACTCAATCCGATGCGATAACTGTATCTTACGCTGGCGCTTCCCGGCCTCGCTATGGGGTGTAACCCTATTGGGGCGGCGCAGAACCCGCCGTCTTATTTCTTCTTCCGTGCGGGCGCGGCCCATCTGCTTTCACTGGCATAACCGCTGATACCCATCATCAATCGTAGAAAGCCGTAACTGAGCCAACTGATGAACCGCAGACACGCGGGCTGTCGTTTCCAGTTGTCCGCTAAGATCCGGTGGCACTCAGTCTCCGCAGTCATTTTCAATTCTTGAGCCAGGGACGCGCCAAAGGCTTCGTCGTCAATGACCACGTTCGCCTCGCGTGACAGCAGCAGACTGAACGGATCAATATTCGATGATCCGACCGTCGCCCAATGCCCGTCGACCACAGCGACTTTGGCATGGAGAAAACTCGTGTTGTATTCGTATATTTCGACGCCCCCGTCGAGGAAACTGCCGTAGAGCGCGCGAGCCGCATAATGCTCGAGGGGATATTCGACCTGCCCCTGCAGCATCAAAATAACACGCACGCCGCGCTCGGCCGCACGGATCAGCGCATGACGAAACTCGATTCCCGGCAAAAAATAGGCATTGGCAAGGATGATCTCGGATTCCGCCAGCGCGATCGCCCGCAAATACGCAGCCTCGATGTCCCGGCGATGACGGAAATTGTCCCGCACGAAGAATGCTGCGCTGATATGCCCCCCGGCGGACGTTGCAGCAGGCAGAGCCACGTCCCTGCCCGTTCTTGCGCGGAAACTCCGCCACGCCACCAGCGAGCACAAACGCTTGGCGGACAGGCGGATCACGTCCGCCAACGGCCCTTCCACGGCGACTGAAAAGTCGTAGCGAGGGGCCAAATCACCCCCCTTGTTCCTGTCGTCGATAATGTTGATCCCGCCGACAAAGGCGATTTCCCTGTCCACGGCCACGATCTTTCGGTGCATCCGGCGGAGGCGCTTGCGCCGAAACGTCCAAGGGGATATCTGCGGACGATAGACAAGCGCCTGCACGCCATCCGCCCGCAAGCGGTCCAGCATGCTCTGCGGCAGATCCTTGGAGCCGAAGCCGTCGATCAGCACATGGACCTTTACCCCGCGCAGGACCGCCCGCTTCAGCGCGTCGGCAATCCGCTGTCCGGTATCGTCATTCTCATAAATATACGTTACCAGATAGATCTCGTGCCTGGCCCGGTCAATGGCTGCCTCGATGGCGGGGAAGTAGGCATCCCCGTTATGCAACAGCGTGACGTGATTGCCCGGAACGAAGCCAAAGCCATTCTCGGACAAGACAGACTGACATAATTTGTGCCGATGTCGCCTCATAAAGCTTCAAAAATAACTGCTGCCGACCGGCGCATGAACTTACGGAATGGTTTATTTCAATAATCGTCGCCCTTCAGATCGATGAAGATGATGCCGGCGAGAAAGTCCAGCGCTTCCAGCGGTTCGACGCCAACGTTTATTCCCACAATGGCCACCTGGGCTTCGGCGCCGATCTCCGCCGGGCCATAGTACGGGTGCTTCTCGGTTTTCTCGTTGTTTTCCTTGGTGGGTGCGAGTGCCGGACCGGAGTTGTCCTCAAGTCCGAACGGCAGGGAAACTTCCGGTTTGCCGCGCGGGCCAGGCAAACCGACATAGGCCGTGCTATGACCACCGACAAAAACTGTGACGATCGAGGCGACGCGCGCGCCCACGGAAAGTCCGGGGCCGATACGCACGCGAGCACGCACGATATCCAACACATCAAAAATACGGTTGGGAATATACATGAGGATCGGATGCTTTCTCGGCATTTCGTTGCTCTGCGACATTTGCGTCACGGTCGTTTGCGTTGTGGTCCTCTGCGTCGTTACCGATTGACTCGACGAAGCGGAGTCCGCAAGCGCCGGCTGCGCAGCGACTCCGGTCAGAAGCCCGAGCGTCAACCACAAGGCACTGAGTTTGTTGCTGTTCATCTGTTTTCCTTTCGTCCGCTCATTGCGGACTGTGCTTGATTTGTTACATCTGGTACTTGGTTTCATCTTGCCCGTGATAGCACCCGAGCAGTACCGGGCAATGGCCGACGACCGCATGCGAAAACCGTGCACATCCGGACCCTCGGTGGTTCACCGGGCAGGCGCATCCGCGCCTGCCGGTCCGTGTGAACAGTCAGGTCTACTCGGCTTTCTTTAATTCCTTGCCGCAGGCACACTTGCCGGGCTTGTTTGCGATCTCGGGGCATCCGTCCGCGCAGACGTACATACCTTTCGCGCTCACGGTCTTGACCTCTTTTCCGCAGCCGCACTTGCCTTCCTTCATCCCCGCAGCGTTACACGCGCAGGTCGCCTCGCAGGCGCACAGCATCGCGTTGCCATCCTTCACGCTGAGCACATGTTGCTCTTTCATCTCTTTCTCGCATGTGCCGCACTGTCCGGCTTTTATGGCCATGGTGCGACAGTGTGAGCAGGCAAAGACAGACTGCGTCACAGACGCTTTCTTGTCCGCCGAAGTCGTTGATTTCTCCTCCGCCATCACCCGAAGCGCCCCGCTCATTAGGCCGAAGCAACATACCGCGACTACCAGACGCATTGACTTATTCATGATCGCATCTCCTACGCTTACTTGTTATTGGGCTCAGTGGTTTTGGACTCTTGGGTCTTGGTCACGGTGCCGTCGGAAGACTGGGTAACAATCTTCTCCTGCGATTTAACCGTGCCGTCGCGGCTCACACTCGTGCTCTTCGATTTGGAAACCTCGCGGTCACAACCGACCGTCAGGAATGACAGCGCCAAGACAGACGCAGACGCAGCGACACAGATTACAACGTTACGACTCTTCATTTTTGTTCTCCATTTTCCGTTTATACCCGCACTTCGGGTGTTACTCTGGTTGCCTCGTCACCGAGGCGTTTTTCCGTACATACCCAGCCGTTTAAAAACTTCATCCGCAATCCAAATCGAACTCGACACCGCAACAATCTGAAGCCAGTCCGCCAGCGACAGTCCGGCGGTGCCAAAAAGCCTCTGTCCGATCCATGTGTGTACGGCCCCGAGCTGTAGCAAGATGGCCGTTCCTACGCCCAGCAGCAGCGGGCGGTTGCTGAATACGCCGATGGAGAAAACGGACTGGCTGGTGGAGCGGGCGTTGAAGGCCTGAAACCACTGGAAAGCCGCCATGGTGGTGAAGGCTACGGTTCGCGCATGATTCAGTTCACCCTGCTGACGGGCATACCAGAACAGGCCTAACGTGCCGGCTGCCATGAGCGGCATCAGCAACGCCATACGCAACGCCGCATGACGGTCCACGATAAAGGTTTTGGGATCCTGCGGCGGGTGCTTGAGAACATCCGAATGCCGGGGCTCGACGCCGAGGGGCACCGTGCAGGCGCCATCCGTCACCAGATTGACCCAGAGAACCATGACGGCGGTCAGGGGCAAATCCATGCCGATAACCAGCGCGCCGACCAGCGTGAGGATTTCGCCCAGGTTGGTCGTCAGGAGGAAATAGACCACACGGCGCAAGTTGCTGTAAATAACCCGGCCTTCTTCCACCGCGTGAACGATTGTGGCGAAGTTGTCGTCCGTCAGCACCATGTCGGCGGCCTCCTTGGCGACCTCGGTTCCGGCCCTTCCCATGGCGATACCGATATCCGCGCCTTTCAGCGCAGGGGCGTCATTCACGCCGTCGCCGGTCATGGCGACGATATGCCCTTGCTCTTTGAGGGCCTCCATGAGTTTGAGTTTGTGCGAGGGGGAGACGCGCGCGAACACGCCGCCGGCCAGTGCCGCATGGGCCAGTTCCAGCTTCTCCATTTTCTCAATGTCCGCCCCCGTCAGGGCCGGTCCGTTTTCGGTGATTCCCACTTGGCGGGCAATCGCCAGCGCCGTGATGGCGTGGTCGCCCGTGATCATGACGGGATGAATCCCCGCGCCCTTGGCGTCGCGCACGGCCTGAGCGCTTTCCTTGCGCGGCGGGTCGAGCATGCCCCACAGACCGGCCAGCGTCAGGCCGTTCTCCCCGTCGGTTTTTTCCAGACGATCCTGACCCTGCGGCATGTCGCGATACGCACCGGCCATCACCCGCAGTGCCTCTGACGCATAGCGGTCGTTGATCCCGACGAGCTCCTGCCGAAGCTCGTCGT
This sequence comes from uncultured Lentisphaeraceae bacterium, assembly GCA_964480555.1. Classification (GTDB taxonomy): domain Bacteria; phylum Verrucomicrobiota; class Kiritimatiellia; order RFP12; family UBA1067; genus CAYZQL01. The sequence goes on from CAYZQL010000074.1 coordinate 11,456, forward strand.
TCAAGTCCACCGGTTTGCCGTCCTTCAGCACATGTGTGCAAGATTCCAGAATCCGTTCCGGAGCGCCCTTGACGTAGGCGCTTCGTCCATCGCCGTTCGAATCCGCATGGAGTGTCGCATTGTATTTGGCATCGCTGGAGAATGGGATCTCCGCTAAACGGCGGTTTTCCTTTTGCAGCGCGCCGATGTCCATGCCGGCTTTAACCGCCACGGTCAGCAGCGCCCCTTCGCTGGGGTTGCCGTCGACGCGCCACTGACCGTCCTCTTCCTTAAGGCCGGCATTGTTCGACAACACGCCGATACGCAGAAGCCGTTCGAGGGCAGGGGGGCGTTCGCCAACCGCTTCGCCGCCTTCCTGACGCACGTCTCCTTCGGGCTGATAGCCGTCGCCGCTGACTTCAAACGCCCGCCCGCCCGCCCAGAGCTTGCGTACGGTCATCTGATTTTCTGTGATCGTACCGGTTTTGTCGGTACAGATGACCGTCGTTGAACCGAGCGTCTCTACGGCCGACATGCGCCGGACGATGGCATTCCGCAGGGCCATGCGCCGCACGCCGAGGGCCAAGGTCACGCTGATGACGGCGGGCAGGCCTTCCGGGATCGCGGAGACGGCCACTGCCACGGAATACATCAGCATTCCTTTCCATTCATAACCCCGGAGCAGACCGAGTCCGAACACAACCGCCGCCAGTACGATTCCTCCGACTCCCAGAATCAGGCCCAGCTTCTGCATGCGCTTTTGCAGCGGTGTATTTTCCCGGACGGTTGCGCGCACCTCTCCGGCAATCCGCCCCATGGCGGTGCGCATTCCGGTCTCGACCACCACAGCCCGTCCGCGGCCTCCAGTGATATTTGTGGACATCCACACCATATTGTGCCGATCCGCCAGCGGCGCATCCTCGGCAGCGTTTTCCGGCTGCTTGGTGACGGCTTGGGATTCTCCGGTCAGCGCGGATTCGTCCACGTGCAGATTGTCGCCGGAGAGCATGCGGGCATCGGCCGCCACCCGATCGCCCGTTTCGAGCGCCAGCACATCGCCGGGCACCACCTGGGCTGCGTCGATTTTCTGAGGTTGTCCGTTTCTCAGGACCCGGGCGTGATGCGCGGACATTTCACGCAAGGCATTCAGCGCGCCCTCGGCTCGCCACTCCTGAAAGAATCCCAGCAGGGTATTCAGAATGACGACGCCGACAATCACCCCCGCATCCACGCGATGGCCGATCACAAAAGATAATACCGCCGCGCCGAGCAGCAGGTAGATGAGCGGATTATTCACCTGACGCGCCAGCAGGCGCAGCGGGCTCACGCCTGCCTCGACGTCCAGCGAATTCGGCCCCGTCTTTTCCATCCGCTGTTTGGCCTGCGCCTCGTCGAGCCCGTTCTCGCCGGAGTCCAGACGTTCAAAGACAGCCTTCGCATCCAGGGCGTGCCAATGAGCCGATGTCGTTTCCGCATTCATCATGATTACTCCTCGGACACTTTCTCGTGCAGGGCTTTCCGTGCCAGACGGTCCAGGTCAGCATCTGTTGCCGTGGGCAGGAATCGCTTCCGATAGAGTTCGTCGTGCAGAATGTCCACGATGGCCACCATGGGTGCGGCAACCAAAACGCCAAGCACGCCGAAGACGGACACACACAAGCATGGAAAAGATCACCGCCACCGGATGCAACTTGACGCCCCGCGACATGATGACAGGGAGAATCACATTGTTTTCCAAGGCCTGGATGGACAGATAGGCAAGCACGGCCCACAGCGGGGTCATGCCGCCTTTACTCAGGGCGAGCAAAAGTCCTGGCACTGAGCTGAGGAGCGGGCCCAGAAAGGGAACCGCTTCCAGGACACCCGCGATCAGCCCCAGAACCAGCGCGTCCATGAAACCCAAGATTGGCCACATGAGCAGGAAAACCAGCACGCCAATCGTCACCATTCCCAACAGCGTGGCTGCGGCCCATCGGGGAACAAATTTGCCAATGCGTTGTGCGATCATCAGTGCCTGATCATGGTGGCTCTCGGGTACGAGGGAAAAAATGGCCCCAAAGATCGGGCGGGGATTCATCAGGATAAAGGTCACGCCGAAGAAGACCGTGATCAACACGACCAGAATCTGAGCCGCATTGAACGCCATTGCCGCGAAACTTCCGACCACGCCCTGTAAGGTTTGGTTCAAGTTGGAACGAAGCGATCCTGATTCTTTTGCAGGTTTGGACGAAGCCGGCTCCGGGGTTCTTGGTGCGGCTTTGGGCTTGGGCACTGCGGGCGTGTTCCGGGCAATCTCCGTGGTGACTTCCGCTTGGAGCTTTTCCTCCGAACGCACGGCCTGTTGCTCCATTTTGATTAATGGCTTCTGGAGCCTCTCCCAGTAAGCGGGCAACTGCTCCGCCAGACGGGTGACCGAGGCCTTCATCGGCACGAAGAAAGCCCAGCCTGTCAAACCAACGACCACGGCCAAGGCCAAGACGATAAGCCCGGTCGCGCCTTTCCTTCCCCCCGTCCAAACTCGCATCCTGGAGATCACTGGATTGACTGCGAGCGAAATCAGTAGAATGAGCAGCAGCGACAGCAGAATGGGAGACAGCACCGAGAAGGTGTGAATGAAGACAAACAGCGCCGCGACCAGCAGCACATGGAACGTCATCGCGGGCTGCTTCACCTCTGGATGGGGCTGGTTGCTCATGACAGGTTCTCCGATTACGCGGGGCGGGCGGGGATCACGTGTGCTCATCCGCGCGCGCAATTCGCACAATCGCTTTGGCGATATCTTCAGGCGAAAGGATCAGGTCGACGCAGCCGCTCGCAATTGCGCTCTCAGGCATGTCAGGCTGCGAGGCTGTGTCGAGTTTCTGCGCGATGGTAATGCCGCCCGCTTCTTTGATTCCGCACAACGCCGCCGCCCCGTCGCCGTCGTAGCCGGAGACAATGACTGCGACCAGCTTGCCGTCCCAGTTTTCCGTCATGGAGCGCAGGAAAACCGTAATCACGTCGGGCCACCCCCTGGGTTTTGATATCGGCGTAAGACGGAACTCGCCACCCAGAACATGCAAATCGCGCTGCTCCGGGATGATGTACACGTGGTTCGGCTCGATGACTAATCTTTCCGTGATCAGTTCAACCGGCATCGAGGTGTGCTGCGGGAGAATTTCATGGAGCAGGGTGGCGACGGTCCTCAGGTGATTGACGATCACGATCGCAACCCCCATGTCGGCCGGCAGATGCCGCAGCAGCCGGATATAGGCGTCGAGCCCGCCGGCCGAACCGCCTACGCACACAACGGGGAAGTCTTTTGCCTCTCGCTTAGTTTTCAAAGGCACCGAGATCTTTCTTCTCTGCCTGACAATTCTGCTTGTCCGTGTAGCTGGATTTGGCGCCTTGGGGCAGGCCATGCTCCTCCTTCAAGATTTTAGGAAGCTCAGCAGGTCAGCATCAAGTTGGTCTTTTGGCGGTCCGCAAGTTCGCCGAGATCACAGGCTCCAACGCATTCTCAGCGTAAGGCAGAGCCGGAAGGATGTGTGAAGTTACTTTTTGTGCTGCGTCATTGCTCATCATTGTTCCTCCAGTTGACCGTACGGCCCGTTTTTCAAAGGGGCGTTACACTTATGAGATGTGGACTTTGCTTCAATGAAGGCAAGATACGGCATGGCCTGCGCCTTAGCCATGGGGTGTAACCCTACCGAGGAGGTTTGACTAGCACGCAAAATCACCGTGGCCCGAAACCGGTGCCAAGTGGGGGATCGACCCCATGGGTATTGGCCTAAAAATCCATTATGCTATCAAACGTTGAAGGCATTTCTTATGTCCGATCATTATCTTAACGGCCCTACGAGGAATCCTCCATGAAAGCTTGCGTCGACACAACCCGCTGTGTGTGGTGCGGCCGTTGCTCTGAGATCTGTCCGGATGTCTTTACGACGAAGGACCAAGTGACAAACGTAGTGGCAGATCCCGTTCCTGCGCACGCGGAAGAGTCCTGCCAAGAAGCAATGCATGAATGCCCCCTCGAAGCCATTGCGGTTATATAGAGACGGCGATGCTCGAGTCGTATCGGGTGGTGACGGCATCGAGTCGGGATCGTTAAGGCGCGAGGGGTGGGAGGGAAGATGGGCAATTGGAAACGGGTGCCTCAAATGTGGTTCAGCGTGTTTTGAGTGTGGGTATCCATGGTCAGACTGGTTGGTTGGGGCGGTTTGGGGGCGGTTTGGGGGCGGTTTGTCGCGGATTTGTGGCAGCAATTCTTCTATGAGAAGGCTAGTCAAGGGCATCCGCATGGCGGAACACCTT
>CAYZQL010000075.1:0-15614 GCA_964480555.1 uncultured Lentisphaeraceae bacterium
GCGGCTGCGACAGATCATAGGCGAAGCCGTCGGCCAGCGACTGGATGATCCCGTCCGCATTCTTCGCGTAGCCGCCGATCACATACAGCAGCGTCTTCTTCTGATCCCCGTTCTGCACAAAGGCCGCGGGCAGCGAACGCCCTTTCGGCCCGGGCAGCGCGGGCAGGGGCCGCCATCCCTCCTGCGGTGCCTCCAGGTCGAACGTCCACACATCGCTCGGCATCGTCTCCGAATAGTCGCCGCCCGCCACGTACACCCGGTTGTCTTTGGCCGCCGCGGAGCCCAGCCGTACGCCGCACGGGAAATCCGGCAGCGCCGTCTCGACCGCCTGTCCCCGCGCCGCGTCCCAAGTCAACAGGAAGGTCCGGGATGTGATTTTCCCGTCCACGCTGCCGCCCACACATACGATGCCGCGCGGCGCGGTGGCAGACATCCCCTCCGCGGCCGGCTGTGACAAGCTCCCGGCCCGCAGCCAATTCGTGCTGCACGGCGGCAGCGCGTAGATGTCCGCACAATAATGTTTCTTGCCGCCCTTGATCAGCGGCACATCCGGAAAGTTCGAGCCGCCTGCGAGAAGTGCGACCCCGTCATGTTCGCCAAAGAACGGCGCGCCCACACCGAGCGCCGCACGCCCATCCGTCTGCGGCGGCAGGGAGAAACCGGCCGACCATTCAAGCCCGACCGGCGGCTTTTCCCCCGCCCCCGCCAGGCACGCAACCATCAGCATCGCGCCACCCAGAAGCTGTTTCCGGAAAAACACTACAACCTCTTCGCCTTTCTGCATGTTCACGCACGCTCATCTTTCACATGCGCCGCAAGTTTCCCGGTCATCGCGCCTACCTTCCTTTGTCCGCTGCGCGTCATCGGGTCTGGCTTTGAATCACCGGCAGGAGCCGTTCGGACACCAACTGGTGGCCGAGCTCATTGGGGTGCATGCCGTCGAGCAGCAGACCGTCGATGTCCGTGTTGTGCGCTTTCGCAAATTCAGGATACGCCGCGCGGATGTCCACAAGAGGGCTCTTCAACTCTTGGGACACCTGACGGATCACCTCATTGTAACGGGCGAGCGAAGGTGAATCAAAGCCATCCGCAGCATCAGCCCGATAGGGTGGTTTACCATAAAGGCCCTTCAGCTTCGGCGTCCAGCGCAAAGGGTTCGTCGTCATGAGGATAACCGTCGCTTTCCGCTCGCGGCATTGCTGGATCATGCCGCGGAGGTTATCCCCAAACTCGGAAAGCGGGATACGCGGTTCAGAGGCTGGCGGCTTCCTCCAGACATCAATCGCAGAGTCGTTGATGCCGAACTGCATGACGACGATACGCGGTTTGAGAGCGAGGACGTCGCGCGCGAGGCGTTTCTTCGCCTCGCGCGTCGTGTTGCCGCTGACACCCGCATTGGCGACCGTGATGCGGGAGCCGAGGCTCAGCAAGGCTTCCTGCACGCGCTCGGAATAAACCTTGTTGATGCCGTCACGAGGTGCCGTGGTGGAATCGCCGAACATGACAATGCCGCCCGGTTCCGGAACTGGCACGGGCGGCAGTTTGTGAACCGGAATCTCCGCCTGAGCAATGTCCGCGACGTTGATCATCATGCGCAAACCGCCCTGCATCGTGGTGATCCACAGCTCGCCCGGTTTGCGCTCATAGAGATAGGGATACGACACGCGCAGCCCCTTGCCGTAATTGGCAGCAACGACGACGGGCTTCGACCATGATCGCGCCTCGTCGTCAGAGAACGCGATGCTGAGTTCCTCGCGGCTGGAACCGCTCTCCGGTGCATGCCGTGGCGGATGATTCCACAGCAAAGCGATTCGTCCGTCCGCAAGCCGCATCATCTGCGGACAACAGGTAACGGAACGAATCCGCGTCTGCTGCAAGCCCTCCCACTTCAAGCCATCGGACGACGTGGCTTCCCACAGATAGCCACTCTCCGTGCGCAGCAGCAGGTAAAGTGTGCCATCCTTGCGCTCAACCACCGTGCCTTCAAGCGAGCCCGCATGGTCATGTTTGCCAATACCATAGTCGAGCATGTTGCTGCGTTGCCACGTCTTGCCCTGGTCATCCGAAACAAACATCACCGTTGCATGCCGCCATTCAGGAATGATCTCCTGCCCCACGAGCACGATGCGACCCGAGCGCATCTCGATGAGCGAGTGAATGCAGCCGCACCACGGCTCGCTCAGCTTCACCGGAGTCTCCCAGCTCTTGCCGTCATCGACGCTGCGGCACACATAAGTCGGCAGCACAAAGTCCGTCCATTTCGCGTCGGTCGCACCCCAGTTCCAGTTCTTCGGCGCCGCACGCTCCGCACCATTCATCCAACCCGCGATGATGACGCCGTTTCGGGTTCGCAACAGCGCGCGCTCATGGCTGACAGTGTATTTGGGTGAACCTCCGAACAGCGGTGCGCTTGCCCACGTCTTCCCTCCATCAGCACTGCGCAGCGCGTTCTTTGAATCGATGCAAAGCACGCCGCTATCCGCCGTCGTGACGAACGGCCCCTGATGCTTGAACGGCAAAGGCTTCGCCAGAGGATGCAGGGTCAGAGGCCTATCCGCAGCCACTGCCACACAGGCCGCAAGGTGAAGAAGACAGATGATTGTTTTCATGATGCTCCTTTCGATTGTTCTGCGTTTTTACACGCGTCATGTAACACCCAGTCCCTCTCGCCAGTCTCATTCTGCCGCATGAGCAGAATCCCTGTAGACGGCACAGAGGTTGTTTTTTCAAGTGTAACAGGCGTGGCACATAAAACGTTCACGAAAATAGATTTCTATTTTCACATCATTTCGAGGACCCTTTAGCGACAAACCGGAACGCGTACAGGTCCGCGTCCTTGAGCGTGAACCTGAGGCAGACGGGTTTCCCGGCCCATGCGCTCACGTCCGTACCCTTGCCCTTCCATGAGACCGGGAAGTCGATGTGGTCGCCGAAGACCGGGAAACAGTCGGCCAGCGTAAATCCGGGAACCGGCGTGCCGTCCGGGTTCTGTATCTCCACCTTCAGCTCGCCGGGGCCGCCGGTCGCGAAATTTATCGCGAGCGTGTTGCCCGCAAAGATCACGGGTTTGGTGACCAGTTCGCCACCCGAGGCCATCGCCTGCGCCGAGACGAACCCGTCCAGCCGCAGCGTGCTCCGGCGGATTTTGGTGTCGTTGCCTTCAAAGTAGCCTTCCGTCGAGTAGAAGTTGAGCTCGTTCGGCGCATCCCCCAAAGCGGACGGCAGTTCCAGCATGCCCCAGAAGATGAAGTTGTCGCCGTAGACCCAGCTCTCCTCCCGCCGCGGCCCGGGGCGCATGAACGCCTCGTTCCAGAATTTGACCTTCACGCCGTCCCGGCTCGCGAGCAGCACCGCATCGGTCACCGCGACCCCGTGCCGACTTTCAACGGTGTGCCGGCCCACCCGGCCCGCATGGCCAGGCAAGGCCTGCATGGCGGGAAAATCCCATGCGTTCGTGCCGCGGTCGTAATAGCGCATGGGGAACCCCAGAATGATGTGCGGCGCGCGGTGATACGGCTGCATCTGGTTCGTATACAGCTCAAACTCGTTTCCCGTATCCCGCACGATCAATTGTCCGGGCGGAAAATTCAGGATGTCCTCGCTGACGGATGTTTTGATCGTCCGCAACCCGTTGCGCGTCGACCGGTAATAGGCCCGGTACTTCTTGATCTCCGCATCCCAGAAGATCAGGTTCTGGGAGTCGAACGATCCGTCAATGATGCACGGCTTCTCGCTGAGCAGACGGAAGCAGATGCCGTCTTCGGACCCCATGATGTAAAGCCCCCGGGGCGGCTTGATCGCCGGGTGCGCGACGACCATCTTGTAACGCTGGTCGGCGGGGCATGCCGGGTTCTTGTCAAGAAACACCACCGAATGCGCCGGACACCCCTTGACCGCCTCGACCATCTTGCGGTTCAGAACGATGTTGTTGGCCCTTGAGCCGCGGAACTCGAACAGCCCTAGATCGGGCCGCGTCCAATGGATGCCGTCCGTGCTCTCCGCGCAACAGAGCACCCACTCGTGCTCGGCGAGGGTGGCGTCGGGAATGCCCAGGTTCTTGCCGTATTGCAGACCGCGGTAGTACATCCGGAACTTGCCGTTGTCGGCAAACACGGACTGGAAACCTGAGGCGTTACCCTCCCACGGTTTGTCCGTCTTGAACACGATCTCCTTGCGTTCCGGCCGGTGCAGGACCAGCCGCAGGTCACCCGAAGTCCTGCCGATCATCGCGTCGTCAACGAACAGCTCGCGCCGCCCGCCGATGTTGACCGCGTGCTCCGCGGCAAAACACGGCAGCACACCTGCAGCCAGCAGCGCCCCCATCCGCAGCCGCTTCCCCCCAGATGCCAGACCCGACGTGCCCGTTCTCTTCATGGCTCTCCCTTTCATTCCTACCCCCGATCGGCCAGACACGCATCACCGCGTGGCCAAAAAACATAAGGAAAAACAGCCCTTTGTGTTGTTCCCGGTCCTATTTCCCGTGACCGCACGCCGCCGCCTGGGCGCTGAACCACCGATCCAGCGCGGCGGCCAGTCCGGCTTTCATACCGGAAGGCCGAGCAATCCAGTCGAGGTCATGCGCCCGCACGACCGCTTCAAACAGACGACATCCCTCCGCCCGATCCGGCTCTTCTTCCCCCGGCAGCCAAAGGGCCGGATCGACGCCGACCGCCGTCCACGCGGAACCCGCAAACGGCAGCGACCAATTGACCGCCCACGATATCTGCCGGACGAACGCCTCTTCATCGTCAAACATCAACAGGTCAGGCGCGGGGGAAAGAAAAACCAAAGCGGGCGCCTGACTGCGGACGCCGCGGCACCCGTTGGCGAACGCGGCGATGGTCTTGGCTTTAACCGGCAGGGGAGTCACCGTGAAAACCGCCTTGGGGAAGCGGTTGCTCACCGCGGCGGCGACCAGCGGCGCGAGCGCCTCGGTGGCCGCGAGGACGACGGGCGTGCCGTCCTTCAGGCGGGTGATGGCCGTTTCGCAGACCGGCTGTTCCGCAGTGACGTCGGCCAGCGAAACGGCGCGGCCGGAGAGCGTTTCGGCCACCCGTTCCGCCATGCGTTTGTGCCCGGCCATCGAAGGGTGGACGGTCTCGCTCATCAGCAGCCGCCAGGAGCGGACATCCGTTTTTCTCAGCGTTTCCCACTCGGTGTAAATGTCCGCCACCGGGACCTTGAGCTCCGCGCCAGTCTGAAGGATGAGTCCGGCGAACTCGCCGACGCGCTCCGGCGGACGATGGGGCAGCGCCTCGGGATACACCGGGTTCTGCGTGCACAGGATCACTTCCGCTCGGGCGGCGCGGCACTTTTCGACGATGGCTTTAAGCCTCCCCGAGAACGCCGTCTTGATGGCGGCGTCCTTTTCCGGGGCTACCGCGCCATAACACAGATCGTTCATGCCGAACATGACGACCACCAGATGCGGCGTGTGGGCCAGCACATCCTTCTCGATGCGCCCCAATCCCTGACCGGAGGAGTGCCCGCTCACCCCGGCATTGATCACCGTCACATCGGCTTTCGGGTAGAGCGTGTTCAGCGCCACCTTGAGCATCTCCGGCCACGCCCGCCTACCTCCGCTGTGGTAATACGCGCCGGTGATGCTGTCCCCGAAACAAACGACGCGCACCGGCTCGCACGCCTCTGACAGAAGCCGCGCCGTTTTTAAAGGCTCAGACCGCTGCGCAAAAAGCGGCAGACTGGCGACAGACAGGCTGATGATGCCCACCGCACTCGATAGATTGACGATCTTCTTCATCGTTTTTCCGGCCTCTCACTGAATTGAAAGTAACGTTCCGTAGGGCGGGGGGCCATTGAGCACACGCAAGGCGCCTGTCCCTGTGATGAAAGACTTTCCGCTGTTATAGGTTCCCGGTGATTTCTCCTCACCAGCCACCACCAGCGCGTTGACCGTCGCCGTGCCGCTGTAGTTCAGGTTCAAGAGCCCGCCCGACACCACGGTCAGCGCCGCGTTCGAGCTGAGTGAATCCGCGCATCCGATCACCAGCACCGCGCCCGCCGCCGCGACCGACAGGTTCGTCACGCTCAACAAACCGTTACTCGCCACCAGCGTGCCACCAGCGACCGTCACGCCGCCCTCAAAGAAGTTGGTCCCCGACAGCGTCAACGTCCCCGTGCCGGTTTTGGTCAAACCGCCTGTCCCCGACAACACGCCGCTGAGCGTCACCGTCCTGGCGGCTGTGTCAAAAACCGTCGCCCCGCCCTCGCCGGTCATTGTCAGATTCAACGAAGAACCCCAATTCGCCGCAGCGTGAATCGCGACGCCGCCCAGATTGACCGCGCCTTGGATGTTGGTGTCCGAAAGAATGCCGCCTGACCCCAGGTAAACATCGCCGCCCTGAAGGGTCAACACGCTCTCCGGCGTCCCCAGCCTGACCTTGGGGGTCGTGACCTCGCCGCCGGTCATCACGAACGCCCCCCCGCCCCGTCTGGAACTCAGCCAGGAGCTTGAGTAATTCGCCCCGATCGCGATCCCGAAGCCGCTGTTTGACGGCACGGTCAGCTTCCCCGCGCGCATGAAATAGGCGAAGGGCGGCGGATAATAATCCGCATACCGCGTGATGAACACATAACCCCCGCTCGGCACGCTCGCCACCGCGATCTCCGCCCCGTCGTGGATGATCTGGCTGACGGGGTAGTACCCTTGAGCGCTGCCCAAAATGCCGAACACGGTCATGCGGCAGTTTGTGGCGAACGTGACTGCGGAATCGAAGAGGTTCGTGTACGTTGCGCTGTTCGGCTGGGAGAGCGCGTTCATGCTCAAGATGTTGTACGTGTCACCCGTAATCGCCGTCGTGCCGTCGAAAATCAAGTTGCCCATGATGCCGACAGACGGTTTGCCTGTGGGAACCCCTGCGGGAAAACCCTTTTTGACGATCACGGTGCCGTTGCCGAAAATCCCAAGGGAGCTGCTGCCGCTCACGCGGGCGACCGCCACGTCCAAGGTCAACGTCCGCCCAGGCCCCACCACCAGACAGCCCGCGTTCGCAGAGGGCGCGTAAAGATTCAGCGTCCCGGTACCCGTGACCGTGACCGCTCTTTGCGTTCCCTGCGGGTTGTAGACGAGGCAAGTCAACGTCACGTTTTCGCCACCCAGATCGAGCGGCCCTTGGGCGTTGGAAATGTCCGCCACCGCATTCGAGCCGTCCGGGACGGGACCGTTCCAGTTACTGGCATTCGTCCAGGACACACCGTCCCCCGCCCCGGTCCACCGGGTCGCGAGCACGACGGAGCCTGCCCCGCCAACCGACCCGCCTGTCGGGATGAACCCGCAGGTCTTGTCGGTATACCGGCCCGGCGGCAAAGAGACCCCGTTGGTCACAATCGAATGAGCGACCAGCGTGTTACGGTTGTCCCCGTAAGAGATCGCAAATTCGACGGTGCCGCCGGGCTCCATCACCAGATCGAGCGGCACCGTAAAGATGGACGACACACTCCCCACAAAAAACCGGCCGCCGTTGCAGACCCTGACATGCCACGGCTCTGTCGAACCCCCATAGCTTTCATACAAGGTGTTCATACTGAACTGAACGTAACTGTTGCTGATCGTCAGCCCTCCCGAAACAAAATTCGTGCCACCGCTTCTAATCGCTAAGCCAGCGCCCGAACCGCTTTTGATCAGGTGGCCCTGCCCGGTGATGGACAGGCCAGCGGTCAAGCTCAGAAGCACCGCCGTGTCGATCGTGTTGGTCCCGTCCACCACGAGCGGGACATAGCAGTTTCCGCCCGCGTTGACCCGCAGGGTTCCGCCGGAAAGCCGGACGATCGGCGTCCCGCCTGCCGACGTAATCGTGCTGTTCCACTGCATGGCGCCTCCCTCCGTCAGCTGGAGGGCTGCCGTCTTGCCGCTGCTCCCCACCGAAACAATCCCGCCAAAAAACGCATTTCCCCCGGCGATGCGGAGCATGCCGTCATTAATGTTGAACCGCTGGCTGGTCGTCAGGTTTCCGGGAACATCGAGGATTCCGCTGCCCGACTTCCAGCACTCGGCAGACAAGGTGAGGTCAGGAAGGAACTCGACGACACTCGTTCCGCCCACCGTACAGTGCGTGAAGGCAAGTCCTGCGCCCGCATCCCCCGTCACCGTCAAATTCGTCGGGAAGACCGGCGAAAAATCCAATTTGTAGAGCGACACGACGCTGTTGGTATCCATGTGAAGCGCATCGGCCGCAGATACGAAGGCTTGATCCGCAGCCGTTCTCGGATAGTCCAGATTCTTGTCCCAGTTCGCGGCGGTTGTCCACTTGCTGTCTCCGCCGTTTCCGTTCCATGTAAAGTCCACCGCACGTGCCATGGACATGCAGAACATTCCGACCATCCCTGCCGCCATTATCCGCTTGATGTTCATTACCAACTCCTTTTATTGCCGCACCCTCTCAGTCGTTGAAAAACCCATAAAAATTGATGTCCGGCATATCGATGAGCGTCGCGCCGAGGGCCGAGGTGCACCGGAAACGGAATTGCGCCGCCTGAAGCTCCGGCTCCTGAATCTTGACTTTATACGGCAGCCCGACCTGAGTGGCCTCGCCCTGCTCCCCGATTCTTCGCCACGCATCTCCGACGCGCGCCTCAAGGGTGAGCACATACGGGGCGAGCATGTCAGGCCACCGCCCGCGTTCAACGGCCAGCCGCGCAAGCGTGCCGCACGACACCGATTTCGGCAGGGTCAACACTACGGTCTGGTTGGTTCCTTTAAGAATACGGATCCCTTTGCCGCGCGCATATCCGCACACCTCCGCGTGGCCGGACTCCGCGCTCCATGTGCCCAGTTGGGTTTCCAGCCGCTTGAGCGGGCCTCTGTCCGCAGCGTCGAAAAGAGGCGACAGCGCCTGCGTGTCCGTCGCGGCCCCTGCCGGCCGGTCCGCATAGAGCCACGACACCGGCACGCGCGTCACGCGCGTGTGGGAGAGGCCGGACACGCAGTAACCGAGCAACACGGCGTCGGCCGCCGGCTCGATCGCGATGTAGCAGTACCGGCCTTGCGGATTACCCTCCAGCGCCTTCCGGTGCCGCCAGGTCTTGCCGTCATCTTTCGAGATCGCCGTGCTCAGCGGCACGCGGCGGTCGTTCAGGACCGCGGCAAAGTCGGTGTGGTCATTCCAGACCAGCAGCAGGTCGCCGGTCGAGGGAATCCGCTTGATCGAGGCGGGCGAACGCGGCGACTTGATGTCTGACGCCGCCGGCGGCGTCCATGTGTCGCCGCCGTCCGCAGAGAAGGAAAGATATTGGCATCCATCGCCCGTGCGCATGAACATCATCAGGCGCCCGTCTTTCAGCTCGACCACGCCGGGCTCCTGCAGAGTCACACGCTTGCCGGCCTTGTCGTAGCCCTTCCGCGCGGTCTTGCCCCTGCGCCACGTCCTGCCGTTGTCGTCCGACAGGTAACACATCACCGTCCCCTGCCAGTCAAACTCGGCTGAACCGTTGACGGTGTGCAACGCGACCGGCGCCACCAGCCGCCCGCCCTTGAGTTGGATCACGCGATCGTTGTTCAGCACGTAATATCCGACCTCATCCGTGACGCACGCCACGGGCGCACCCCACGTCGCGCCCTCATCGGACGAGAGACGCATCACCGGACGGCAATCGCGGCAATCGCGGTAATCCTTGCTGCTTTTTTTGACCAGATAGAAAAGTGCGATCTCGCCGTTCTGCAGACGGAGCAGGCTCGCGGACATGATGTTGCCCTCGTTCCTGACCATGATCCGGCTCTCCTTCGTCCACGTCCGGCCGCCGTCGGACGAGGCCCGGGCGGCCAGCGTGGCCGGATCGTGATCGTCACCGCGGCCAGCCGTGAAGTGGCTATAGATGAACAGGATCCGCCCGTCCTTGAGCGTGACGAACGCACCCTCGCTGTTGCGCGGATTTCCCTTGCCCGGCCGCAGCTCAAGCGTCCGCGCCGGCACCTCCTGAGCAAAAGCCGGCAACCGACAACACACCGTCAAGACCAGAAGAAATAACCGTTTCACGTTTTACTTTCCCTGCTTCCTCTCTTCATGGTTCGCTCTTTCCTTTTCACTGCCGGCTCTTTTCTTGCCGCACACCTCAGTCATTGAAGAACCCGCCGAAATCCCGCATGGGAAAATCTTGGATAATCACCCCCAAGGCCGATGTGCACCGGAAACGGAAGTGCGTCGCCTCCAGCTCAGGCGTCTCGCATGCGACCCCATACACCATCCCCGCCTGCGCGTCCTCGCCCTGACTCCAAACTTTCTGCCACGCGTCGCCGACCTTCGCCTCCATCACCACCTCGTACGGTTTCCCTGCGGTGAACCGTTCCACATACACCGCCAATGCTCCGCAGGGCACCGGTTTAGGTGAGGTGAAGATGACGGCCCTGTCGTTCCCGCCCATCAGCCGGACGCCCTTGCCACGCATATAAACGTGAATCTCTGCATGTCCCGCTTCGGCCGTCCAAACGCCGTTGGGTGTTTCCAGCCGCTCGAACGCCCCAACCGGGGACGAGCCGAACATGACGGGCTTGAACTCGCGTTTCTTGTCCGCAGAAAGATCCGCATACAGCCACGACATCGGCACACGGGTGATCCGGCAATGCGCCAGCGTCTTCATTGCGCAGTATCCAAGCAGCACCGCATCATCCATAGGATGGACCGCAATGTAGCAATACCACCCGAACGGATTTCCCTCCAGTGCCTTGGCATGCTGCCACGTTTTGCCGTCATCCTTGGAAATCGCCGTACTCAGCGGCACGCGCCGATTGCCCATGTTCGGCGGAATGCGGGTGTGGTCGTTCCAGACCAGCAGCAGGTCGCCGGTCGAAGGCAGCCGCTTGATCGAGGCGGGTGACAGCGGCGACGTGATGTCCGAAGCCGCCGGCGGCGTCCACACATCTCCGCCGTCCTCAGAAAAGGAGAGATACTGGCAGCCCTGATTTGTGCGGATGAACATCATCACGCGCCCGTCCTTCAATTCCACCACGCCCGGCTCCTGCAGGGTGATGCGCCGGCCCGCTTTGTTAAAGCCTTTCTGCGCGCTCTTCCCGCGCCGCCAGGTTTTGCCGTTGTCATCCGACACGTAACACATGACCATCCCTTGAAAATCCAGCTTTTCGGAGCCTTTGACCGTGTGCAGACAGACCGGGACGACCAGCCGACCGCCCTTGAGCTGAATCGCGCGGTCATTGTTCATCACATAGTAGCCCACCTCGTCCGTGACGCACATCACCGGCTCGCCCCACGTCGCGCCCTCGTCGGACGAGAGACGCATCACCGGACGGCAGTCCCGCTCGCTGTTCTTGAGCAGGTAAAACAGTGCGATCTCGCCGCTCTGCAAACGCAGCAGACTCGCGGACATGACATTCATGCCGCCTTCGTTCTTGATGATCATCCGGTCTTCGCCAGTCCACGTCCTGCCGCCGTCGATAGAATACCGCCCCGCCAGATGGGCCGAGTCGTGATCGCCCCCGCCGCCCGTGAAGCGCGTATAGACATAGAGAACGCGGCCGTCCCGGAGCGTGACGAACGCACCCTCGCTGTTGCGCGGGTTGCCTTGTGCGGGCGGCAGCTCAAGGGTCCGGACAGGCACGTCCTGCGCAACAACCGGACCTGCCCCACACACCGCGAGCACCGCGGCCAACCCCAACAGCCGCATAACCCGGCGCCTGTTCCGCCGTTTTCCCTTTGTCGTTGATTTGTTCAGCATGGCTCGCCTTTTCTTATCGTGTTTCCAGTATAACAGGGCGGCTCCCCATTGAGTCCGCGAAAATAGAATTCTGCTTTCGTGTTGTTTACGGGAACAGGGCCATGAGCGCGTCGGCGAAAAGCCCCATGCCCCGTTCGTCGGGATGGTTGATGTTGTTGACCAGCAGGGTGGAATACGGCAGACCCTGCCGCCACAGCCGCACCCATCTGGCTGAGGCGTCCGCCAGCGCGACGCCGTTGTTCTCCGTAAACCGGCGCAACCCCCGCACATACGGACGCGGATCCGCTTCAATCCGATTCTCGCTTCGAAGCCCCATCCAGTCGGGACGGCTGAAGTGCGGCGTGAGGATCACCCACTCCGCACCGATCCCCCGGAACGCGTTGAGCAGCCCGCCGTGCTGTTTCAACACTCCGGCCTCGTCCAGCGAGGCGTCGTTGATGAACTCCGAAACAATCAGATCCGGTTTGACCGCCAGCACCTTCTCCGCGAAGTTGTGGGGGCTGCCCGCTGGGGCTTGAAGAAAAAACGCCGAGGTGCCGCCGTTTCGCGACACGCTGGCCACCGTGACCGATGCCTGGGGATAGCGCGCGCGCAGGCGCGCTGCGAACAGGGACTGCCATTTGCTTTCCGGCGGAAGATAGGCGCTTTCGGTCACGCTGTCGCCCCACGCCAGGATCCGCAGCGGCTGTCCCGCCCGCAGTTTCGCATACGTCTTAGGCAAGAGCCTCTCCGCCGCCGAGGGCGCTTGGGGAACCGCTTCGGGATAGGCCGTCTCCAGCACCGGGAAGAGATGGCCCTCCGTCAATCTTGCGATGCGCCCGGAGAGCCAGACATTGCCGAGCCGCGTCTCGCCCGCAACCACATCCGGCGGTCTGGGCGTCGCCACGTGCGGCGTGCCCCGGCGCAGGACAATCCGCCTGTCAGCGGTCAGCACCGCGCTGTCCAGCCGCATCATCGCATACCGGTAACTGGCGTAAACCGCCCGGTCGGCCGGGATCGCACCGCCTTCCAGCCGGCCGAACCCGCCCCAGCGCGGTTCGAGCGCGTAATCTTTGCCCAACTCGTAGATCTTCGCGCCTGACCCCGGCCCGTCGCGCACGATCAGGGAGTCGGGGTCCAGCGCGTCGGCCACGCTGCACACCTCGGCCTTGGTGCCGAGCAGCGGCGTGCCGCGCCGCCAGACCGGCCCCTTGAACGCGGCTAGGGTCTCATACCGCTCATCCGTCACCTCCACGATGTCGGGCGGAGCAACCGTCAGGGTCTCCGAAAACCCGGACGAGGTAACGCGCACACGCCATGCGTCCGCCACCTCCATGACCGGTTCCCCGAACGCAAAAGGCACCGCTATCCAAGACAGGCAAAAGAAAACGCTCCAACTTCTTTTCATCTTTCAGAGTTCCTCGTGGGTGCACACCTTCATCCGCTCCGACATCTCTTTCAACAGCGCCATCCCGGCAGGCGACGGCTCGAAATTCCACGCCTCGTGCATGTCGATCCCGTCGAAACCGTTCGTGCAGGTCACGTCGGACCAGAACTTCAGCACCTCCGCCAGTTTGGCGTTATCCAGCCATTCGGAAAAAAGATACAGTCTGGTTTTCCCTTTGCAGTGGGGCTGATACTCGCGGGCGGCCCATGAAAAAAGATCCTCCCCGTCCAGGCGCCGGATATCCGGTTTTGCGGTCCAATAGTGCTGTCCCGGTCGCGACGCCATTTCAAAATCCCCTAAAATAAACGCGTCCGCAATGCGCTCGTCCGCCAGTTGTTTCCAGTGGTTGCTGAACCGCGCCACCACGTTGGCGCTGAAATGGGGGTCGGAAGAAAAAACCGTGTGCGCGCCGAGTTGCAGTCCGACCCAGAGCTCCTTGCCGCGGCCGTGGCAGAGTCCGCCCAACTCGCGGTAGAGCTTCACCATCATGTCGCCCTTGATGTCGTGCCACGCCGCCTTGTCGAACGATTCGGCCGTGCGGATATCCACGCCGTGCTTCGCCTTGAAGGCGGCCACAACCGGCTCGCTGTAGCCGTAGAAATCCAGCTCTTTCACGTTGGGGAGGTGACGGCCGTGCGCGCTGGTGGAACAGTGAATGCCGTCCGCTCCGAGGTCCAGCAGCTCGCGCGCCTGCGCCACACGGAAAGCCCGCGCCTCGGGCCAGGCATAGTCGGTCAGCCCCCGGAAATAGGTCTTGCCGTCCCGGCCGACCCACTGACAGTGCGGGTGCTCTTCCAAAAACTTCGATTTGTATCCGGGGAAGTAGTCATCAAAGAGATCGAGCCAGACGATCGCCTTCATGCCCTGCTTATGCGCTTCGCGGATGAAGACCTCCGGCGGGTTGAAGGACCGGATCACCTCCGCATAGCGCTTTTGCCATGGCACGCGCTGGGCAAGGTACTGCTCGACGTCCTTGATGACACCGGGCGCGGGATTCGCCCGGACATCCTCGGGGTCGAAAGCATCCACCGGATAAGAGAGCTTGGTGCGATACGGCAGATGCCCCAGACACCCGCACCGGATGAGCAGCGTCTGACACCCGCTGTTCTTAAGCTTCGCAGCCAGTTCGCCGACATCCCCTTCCGTCATCGTATGCTTACGCAGCCAGACCTCGTCATTGACATCCACATCAACGATCAACTCCGGAAAGCGGTTCGTGTCGAGACTTCCTGCCTGCGCTTCTATGCCACCCGCAATCAAAACAATGCAACCGATCCCAGCCGCCATCATTCCTTTTTTCATCCGCTCTTCTCCCCCGTGACTCCATGAAACCGGTCCGCTTTATGGCGAGTGCCAATGACAATGCAAGGGTATCACGGGAGGAACAGCTTAACATTCATAAAAATAGAATTCTCTTTTTATGTTGTTTTCTAACTCACGCAGGGCCGACGCACCTGCCTTTTCTGCTGGGTGGGGACACTCTGACTCAGGGCGGGCAGACCTGAGGTGTCCCTGTCGCCGACACCCTGTTGTCCTCGAAACAACAAGCGATCGGAGCCCGTCATTTTTTCACGGTTGCCTCAGCACGACGAACCCGGGAAGCCCGCGCACGTCGAACGCCTTGAGCATCTCGTTCGCGGGGGACTGGTCCGGCTTCTCGGCCTGCACCTTCACCACCACGTAGCCGGCCAGCCGCGCCTTGACGCGCTCATCCGAAAAGGTGGTCTTCTCCATCACGGAGCAGTTCTTGCACCAGGTGGCCCAGAAGTCCACGAACAGCGGCCGGCCCTCGCGGCGCGCCTGCGCCACCTTGGCATCCCAGGCCGCGCGGTCGCCCGCCAGAACCGAGCCTTCGCGGGCCGCGTGTGCGGCGGGCGAGAAGCCGACCCAGGCGAGGTAGAAGTAGTAGGCCGCCAGCACGACGAGGAACGCGCCGAACGCCTGCTTCACGCGGACCATCCACATGCCGGGGCTCGGCAAGACCGACAGCCCCGCGCCCGCAAACGGCCACGGCAGAGCCATGCCCAGCCCCAGCACGAACGGCAGGAACTGCGCGCCTGTGGCGCCTCCCGCATAGAGCGTCCCGGCCAGCAGCAGGACCGCCAGCACCACCGGCGCCACGCACGCGCCCGCGAGCAGCGCCGAAAGCGCGCCCGCCGAAAAGGCGGCCAGCGCGCCTTGGCGCCGGCTGCCCTGGGTCCGGGCGAACCGCGTGAAGTCGATCACGAACACATCGAAGAGCGCCAGCGCCAGCGCGGCGAAAACCAGCGCCACCGAAAGGCTGAACCACGGCGAGGCCTGCAGCGCGCCGAAAAAGAGGCCGCTGCGCAGGATGATCCACCCCAGCCCGCCGTACACCAGCACCATGCCCGCGCCGTAGGCTGTGCCCAGCAGAAAGCCGCGGCCGCGCGTCCCCGCGCCCGCGCCGATGATCGCCAGGTTGATCGGCATCATCGGCAACACGCAGGGCGTGAGATTCAGCAAGACCCCGCCGACCAGCACC
>CAYZQL010000076.1:0-9304 GCA_964480555.1 uncultured Lentisphaeraceae bacterium
CCGCCGCCCGCGTTCTCCGCGATGTTGCCGCCGATCATGCAGGTCTGCAGGCTCATGGGGTAGCCTGCGAAGAAGAGACCTTTCTCCTGAACCAGATTGGCCAAGTCGTTTGTGATCATGCCGGCCTCGACCACGATGACCATGTTGGCGGTATCGAGCTCGATGACCTTGTTCATTTTCTCCAAGGAGACGAGTATCCCGCCGAAATGGGGAATGGCCCCGCCAGAGAGTCCTGAGCCTGCACCGCGGGGCGTGACCGGGATGTTTTCACGGTTAGCCAGCTTTACGATCTCGGCGACCTGCTCTGTCGTCGTCGGCAGGACGACCAGTTCGGGCATGTGGCCATACTCCTCGGCACTGGTCTCGTCGTGCGAGTAGGCTTGTGTCTTATCCTCGTCCACCAGAACATTTTTGGAGCCGGTGATTTTTCGCACGGCGTCGATGATTCTTGGCGTCACCGCCGCGTAGGCGACTTTCGCGGTCATACTATTCCACTCCCTTTTTGCGTGCTTCAAGCTGCCGCTGCAGTTCCGGCAACACGTTGAAGGCGTCGCCCACAATGGCAAAGTCGGCAATCTTGTGAAGGTTGGCGTCCGGATCTGGGTTTATGGATACGATGACCTCGCTGGTTTTGATTCCGGCAAGATGTTGGATCGATCCGGAGATGCCCGCGCCGATATAGAGTTTGGGAGAGATGGTCTTTCCGCTCAGGCCGATCTGGTGGGGGTATCCGATCCAGCCGCGGTCGACGGCTTCGCGGCTTGCGCCGACTACGCCCCCCAGCGTTTCGGCGAGAGCCCGCAACAGGGTGAAGTTCTCGGCTTTCTTCATGCCTTTGCCGCCTGCAATCACGACGTCAGCCTCTTCCAGGTTGACGAAATCGACGGCGTCTTTGCGGTACCCTAAAACAGAGACGCGTGTGTCGATCATTCCGTCATCGACGGGGATGACGATGATCGTGCCCTTACGGTCAGGGTCTCTGGGGAGCGGCCTGCTGGACTTGGGCCGGACCGTCGCCATTTGCGGCCGGTGGTCTGGCGTTTTGATCGTTGCCATGATATTGCCGCCGATTGCGGGACGTGTCTGGAGCAGGTTGCCGGTGCCTTCCTCGATGTCGAGCTCGGTGCAGTCGGCGGTCAGCCCCGCCCTCACCTGAATGGCGACGTACGGCATCAGTGTCCGCCCCGAGGAAGTTGCAGCAGCCAAGATGATGTCCGGCTGGCAGGTCCGGATGAGCGAGGAAAGGACACGGGCGTAGCTTTCGCAGACGAAGTGGGCCAGACGGGTATCCTGGGCCGAGTAGACCACGTCTGCCCCGCGCTCGATCAGCTCCCGCAGGCGTGCCTCGCTCACCGCATCGCCGATGACGACCGAGGCGAGTTGCCCCCCCAGTTTGTCCGCCAATTTGCGGCCGCGTGCCAGCAGTTCGAACGAGACCGCTTTCAGTTCGCCGTTCACGTGTTCCGCAATCGTCCATACGACACTCATCGACGCGCTCCTTATACTAGCCCTTTTTCCTGGAGGAATCCGATCAGCTGCCCGACAGCGGCGCCGACCGCCTCATCGTCACCCGCAAAGGCCGTCCGTCCGCCGCGCGTGACCTTGGGCGTATCGATCTTGACGACTTTTGTGGGCGACCCCTTGAGCCCCAAGAACGAAGGGTCAAGCGGCATGTTATCCGAATTGAAGACGGGGATCTCCATGCGCTTCGCCGATTTTTTGCCGCGTAAGGTCGGAAGACGGGGAGCGGCGATTTCCTTCACGACTGTCAGCAGCGCGGGGAGCGGGACCGAAAGCTGCTGATAGCCCTCTTCCACCAGCCGTTCGAGCGTCAAAGCGCCGTCCGCGCGAGCCGTGATTTTTGCGACGTAGGTGGCCAGCGGGATGTCCAGCCAGGAGGCGATCCCGGGACCAACCTGGGCGGTGTCGCCGTCTGTGGCGCGTTCTCCGGTGATGATCAGATCGTAGGAACCGAGTTTCCGGACCGCTTGCGCCAGCGTATAGGAGGTGGCCCAGGTGTCTGACCCGCCGAATTTGCGGTCGGATACGAGCACCGCGTGGTCGCAGCCCATGGCCACCGCCTCTTTCAGCGCCTTGATGGCCGGAGGGGGCCCCATGGTTATGGCGGTCACTGTGCCGCCGTATTTTTCCTTCAGCCTGAGCGCGGCTTCAAGCGCATAAAGATCGAGCGGGTTGACAACGGTTTCCACGCCCGCCCGGATCACAGTTCCAGTCTCGGGGTCCATCTTCACGTTGCTTGTCTCGGGTACCTGTTTTATGGGAACAATGATCTGCACAGCGACCTCCAACTTGGCGTTTGTTCCGCTCCGCGTGTTTATGCACGCTCGAACCACGCCCCCCAATTTTTGGGCCGGAAATAACTAACATGCTACACGCCCCATGTGCGCTCTCGGCCTGGGCGATTTCAGTGTGGGGCATCATATCAAAACGGTTCGGGAAGGCAACCCGGATTATCGGCTTGTTAAGGGGCCTTCCTCTCCGTAAATGTTGTTGGACTAGGCGGTCCGGTTATGACTGGCGCGGGGGCCTCGCATGAAGGGGCGGGGTACCGCAGTGCGGTCATGGGGATCGTACGCAAAGAGTTCAACGCGCATATGGGATCGCCACTGATCAGCGGTGGTGCGGGCTCGTGGTGGGGAGCATGCTGTGGCACCTATGGCCAAGCGGTTTACGGTCAACATCTTCCGGCCGGAATTATGTTCATCGATCTCGCCGCGGACGATGAGGGCTCCACCGAAGAGGAAGTCCTCCCTGCCGTGGAGGGGCTGGTACGCTCGATGTGGAAAAGATATGCGGTCACGGACCTGGTTTTTCTGTATGGGCTGAATCCTAAACACATGGAGGTATACCGGAGAGGCGAACTTCCTGATGTGATCAAATGGCACGAGAAGGTCGCCGCGCATTACGGCATACCGAGCGTGAACATGGGGCTCTATGCCGCCAAGAAAATCATGGCGGGCGAACTGACTCTTGAGGCGTTCAGCGCGGACGGAAAGTATCCAACCAATCGTGGACATGCTCTCTATGCCGAGGCCGTGCGGCCACTGATCATGCGTGCGAAGGCGACGGGGAATCCGGCAGGTGGCGTGCCGAAACGAAAAATGCCCGAGCCGCTGACGAGAGCCCCGCTGGAAGAAGCGCGGTGCGTGGCCTATGACCGTGCGAAAATGGACGCGGCGTGGCGCATCGGACAGGAAAGCCCAGACAAGACGTTTCTGCATCTGGCGGTCAGTGATGTTCCCGGCGCGACGGTCACATTCAGATTCAAGGGCGATCAGGCGGGCGGCTATTTCTTAATCGGCGATGACGCGGGCGATGTCGAAGTCTCTGTCGATGGCGGTCCGTGGACGTTGTACCCGTTGTTTGGCAAGGGCCGCGTGGACAAAAAGCCTCAGATGTACGCGCAGCGTTTGGCGAAAGGGGTTGATCCGGCCCAGTGGCATGAGTTGCGCCTGCGCGTGGCTGCGTCGCCGCCGTCCGGCAGCCTGGGGCGCCGGGTGCGTCTGGGTGCGCTCCTGGTGAACGGGACTCCGTTTGATCCGTATGAAGGGCTGACACCCCTCCAGCGCATTGATGCGGTCTATGCTGGCATGGATCCGCTCAACTACACGCCGCCTGCGGACCGCTGGACGTATTTGCCGAAAACCTTAAGCCGGTTACGCGAGGGCGGAACGCTCAACGTCGTGATGCTGGGCGACAGTATCATCGGCAACACGGCAAACTCCCAATTCAACCTGTTGCTTGAACGGATGTATCCTAAAGCCAAACTGGACATTACGGTCTCTACGCGGGGGTCGACCGGATGCTGGTGGTACAAGGATGAAAACCGTGTCGGAGATTATGTGCTCAAACATCATCCCGATCTGTTGATCATCGGCGGCATCAGCCAGCGCGACGATGTGGCTTCGATCCGCGAGGTGATCCACCAAGTCCGTGCCAAGCAACAACCTGAGATTTTGCTGCTGACACCGGTTTTCGGGTTCACTTTCGCGAACCATATCGCGAAATGGAGTTACGAGTTAGATCCCAACGGAACGGATTACCGCGCCACCCTGAAGCGCATGGCGGCGGAAGAGAAATGCGCGTTTATGGACATGACCGGAGTGTGGTGGCAGTATATCCTTGATTCGGGCAAGTGCTACGGTTGGTTCCGCGGTGACGCGGTTCACGCCAATGAGCGCGGGTGCCAAATAATCGGCCGGCTGCTCGAGAAATTTTTTGCGCCGAAAGAGTAGGATACGTCCTGTTTGCAGGCAATGAAAAAGGGACGACAGTGGTTGTCGTCCCTTTTGGCACGTCTTCGTGCTGCGCACTACTTCTTGAGTGCGCCGTCCAGTTTCTTCTGCAGGTCGCCGGCGGCTTTGTCGGCGTCCTTGGCGGCCGCATCCGCACTTTTTTCGGCGGCCTTGACGGTCTTGTCCAGCTTTTCGCCGACGGTTTCCTGTTTCTTGCAGCCGACAAACGCGAACGTAACGGCGGCCATCATAGCGATCATGAGTGCTTGTTTCATATGAGTTCTCCTTTTTTTTCGTGCATTCTGCACAAATTGTTCACATGCGTGATGTCCATACAGTAGCAAATACACATGCAGACCACAAGTCCGCGCGTCGGGCCCTGCGACCTTCATGTCGCTTTTCCGGGTAAACTTGGATCATTTGAACACGGCTTGAAACACTTTGAGTTCCAGCACATGGACGGCTTCGTTCACGTTGTTTTTGAGCACGTTTAACCGCACGTAGCGTGCGGGCGTGGCCGTGAAGTTCAGGCGGAGCCCTTCTGCGGTGGCGGGCTTGGGAGCATCGGAATTGCCGGCGACCTGCCTCCAGGTCTGGCCGTCTTGGGATAGCTCCAGCGTGAAGGTGTAAGTCCGGCCGCCGTGGTAGAAAGTGACGTGCGCCGCGTGAAGGGGAATGACAGAGCCGAGGTCGATCTGTGCCTGCGCGGGCCATTTCGCGCCATGCCAGGCTTTTTCGAGCGTGCCGTCGACGAGGAAACACGGGGCATTTTCGCCCTGCTGCGGCACGTTCGTGGTGACCGGTTTTCCCAATGCCACATTGATCTCTTCGGCGAAGAGCGCGTCGATTTCTTTCTTGCGCGTGTCGTCGCCGGTCTGGGTGCGGATCGTCCGCCACAGAGCCAGGTAGGGCTGCTTGTCGAACCCGTCGGCCGCGGCCAATTTGGCAACGCCGCGCGCGGCGAGGACCTGGCGCTTCGAATCAGGGGCTGCGACCGCAAGGCGCAGAAGCGCGGGCAGGGCGGAAGCGTCGGGCCAGGCGGCCAACGCGCGTATCGCGGCCGTTGAGATCTCCGCGTTGGCATCGGCGGAGGCGGCCTCGACCGTCTGCAGCAGGTCCTTTCCTCCGATGCGTGAGGCGGTCTCCAAGGCGGCTGGACGCGCTGTGGCCGGCGCGGTCTGGAGGGCCCGGATCAGGGCTTTGACGTAGGTTCCCGAATCGTCGCGGCGCGCGGCAGCCGCGAAGGCCGCCTGCACCTCGGGCGTCACGCGGCCGGCGGACGACAGCAGTTTCGCGAGGAGCGTGTCGGCGTGCTCTGCTCCGGCTGTTTCGCGCAGCAGCCTGTACCCGGAGATCACGGTCTCCTCGTCTTTCGCGTCCAGCGTGGCGAGCGCAAAGCGGGACGCTTCGGTGACATGACGCTCCTTGAAAAGGTCCATGGCGACCTTTTTGCCCGAATCGCTGAAGGTGTCGTAGGCCTTCAGAAGCGGAGGCGTGAGCGACTTCGTCGTGAGCAGCCGGGCTGCGTCGCGCACGAGGGCGGACCGCTCTGGGGTCAGGACTTTGAGCAGGAGCGGAAGTTGGTCGGCGAAGGCGGCCGGGTTGAGGCGGATGAGCGCCTGCTGTGCGGCAGCCGCGATGCCCACGTCCGCATGTGAGACCAAGGCGGCCACCGGCTTGCAGGCTGTTTTATCGCCGCGGGCGGCCAGCATGTCGAGGAGCATGACCGTGCGGACTGGATCTGTGGCGGCGGCAAGTTTGCCGACCCAGAGCGCGGTCTCTTTCTTTCCGCCGGCGGAGCGGGCCCAGACGAGCGCGACACCCGCAAAGGCGGCATCGGGGTCGTCGAACGCTTGAAGCAGGCGCGGGGTGAGCGCCTTGGGCTTAAGTGCGGCGAGTTCCCTGTTGAGCGCGGCGTAGCGGGTCTCGGCGACGGGTGCGGCTTTGGAGGCGCGGTCATCGGTGACGGCCTGGACGGTCATGGTGGCGAGCGCGGCCACGCCGGGTGCGGCCGACTTCTCGAACGCCTTGATCGCGTCGGCCTGGTGCGGCAGGCCGCACCAGCGGAGCTGATCGAGGAAGAAGCACGTGACGTCGGCCTCGGTGGCCCGTCGTGCGGCGGCGAGCAGCGCGTCGGCGTAGGCCTTGCGCGAGGCGGCCCCGACGGGGCGCATCACGAACTGGGAAAGCGCTGCGATGCGGGTGCACGCGACGGGGTCCGTTTCGCCGCCTGTCTTGATTTCCGCGAAGAGTTTCTCCAGCGTCGGCTGGCCCTGTTTAAGCAGGTCGGCGAGGTTTTTGTCGTTGATCGCGGCAAGTTCGTTCGTCTGCTGGGCAGCCCACTGAGCGGCAGGCAGTTGCGCCTGCACGGGGAAGGCCAGAAGCAGGGCGAAGATGAGAGCGGAGTAGATGCAATGTTTCATTTTTAAGTCCTTATCGTCGTGTTCAACATGCGTGGCGCGCCTCACATGACCCACGGGGCGCGCATCGGCTGGCAGATGAATTTGTCTGCGGCTGGGTCGTCCACGGCGCACAGCTTGACCGGGTCGAAGGAGAAGCCGCGCCCCAGGCGCATGGCGGTGATCCCGAGGTTGACGATCGTGGCAGAACGGAACCCGTTCCGCTCGTTGAGCGCGAACGTGCGCCGCAGCTTGACGGCTTCAAGGAAATCGGTCTGCTGCGGTGCGGGATCGGGCAGCTCGGTGAGCAGGCTGTCGAGGTTCGGGATATCCGACTTCAGCTTCGGCCAGACTTTCCCCTTGGGTCCCTCAAGGAAAGGAGCGCCTTTGAGGGAGTTGTCGCCGTCGAGAACGATCTGGCAGCCGTCCGCGTAGGTGTATGTGATGCGGCGGAAGGAACCGACCGCGTCGGGATGCTGGGGCGGGCAATCGATCTCGATCTTGATCGGGCTGGTCTCGTCCTTTTCCATCAGGTACTGGACAGGGTCGAGATAGTGCTGTCCCATATCGCCGAGGCCGCCTCCGTCGTAGTCCCAGTACCCGCGGAAGGTGCCGTGCGTGCGGTGCGGGTGGTAGGGCTTGTGCGGGGCGGGGCCGAGCCAGAGGTCATAATCGAACGTTTCGGGCACCGGCTCGGGCTTCAGGTTGGTCATGCCGCTCCAGCCGAATTTGAGGGTGAAGCCGGTGGTTTCGCCGACGACGGCTTTGACCGGCCACCCGAGCAGGCGGTTCCCCATGATTTTTTTAAGCGGCTTGACTTCGGTGCCGAAGCCGTAAAAGCCGCTATGGAAGCGGAACCACGTGTTGAGGCGGAAGACGCGTCCGTTGGCCTTGACGGCCTCCATGACCCGGCGCCCCTCGCCAATGGTGCGGGTCATCGGCTTTTCGCACCAGATGTCTTTGCCGGCCTGGGCGGCCATGACGGACATGAGGCCGTGCCAGTGAGGGGGCGTGCAGATGTGTACGATATCGACATCGGCGCGGGCAAGGATTTCCCGGAAATCGCGGCAGGTGAAAATCTTCCCGTAGCCGTTCTTCTCAGCCTGAACGACGCCTTCCTGCACGCGTTTCGCATCGGGATCACACAGCGCGACAAGCCGGGTGGCCTTGTATCCGAGGTGGTTGGCCGAGCGGGCGATGCCGCCGAACCCGAGCAGGGCCCGGGTGAGCTGGTTGCTGGGCGCGGTCTCCGAGCGCAGCACGTGCGCCGGTATGATGGTGAAAGCCGCGAGGGCCCCCGACCCCTTGAGAAAAGCGCGTCGACGCAAAGCGGACGTCATAGGTCTCTCCCTGTAGTGAGTTTAAACAATCTGAACAGATAACTAAACATAACCTAGCTTGATAAAATACCGGATATGCACAGGCAGCGCAAGTGCCGTTTTTTGCGGGTTTGTGCATTGACACCCCTTGCCATATAAGGTACTATGCCTGCATCTTTTTTATGAAATAAAAAGGGTGGGGTGATCCCCGCTCTTTTTTGTTGATGGAACCTTGAAGCGGAAGGCGGTGCGGCGATGAACAATGAGTTGCTTTCGATTATCAGTTACCTGGAGCGTGACCGCGGGGTGAATCGGGAGATTATTATCCAGGCGATCGAATCGGCGATCCAGCAGGCCGCCCGCAAAAGCTTAGAGGTCCCGAACGATCTGCGCGTGGAGATTGACCGCAAGACGCTGGCCATCAAGGCGTTCGACACCGTCGTCGTTTCGGACGAGGACACGGGGCTCGGTTTCATTTCTCTGCGCAAGGCCCACGCGGTCAAGCCGGACGCCAAAATGGGCGAGACCCTCGAAATTGAAGTGCCGCCGGCCAAACTGGGGCGCATCGCAGCTCAGACCGCGCGCCAGATGATTCTTCAGAAGATCCGCGAGGCCGAGCGCAAGAACGTGTACGACGAGTACAAGGATCGCATCGGCGACATCGTCAGCGGCACCATCCGTCAGATTGCGCACCGCGACCTGATTATCGATCTGGGCAAGACCGAGGCGATCCTGCCCGCCAAGGAGCGCATCCCCACGGAGGAATACAACGTGGGCGACCGCATCCGCGCTTACGTTTATCGCGTGCAGCCCGGAGCCAACGGCCCGGCGGTGGTGTTGTCGCGGGCCTGCCCCGAGTTTGTGAAAACGCTGTTCCGTTTGGAGGTCTCCGAGATCGCCGACGGCATTGTCGAAGTGATGGGCGTTGCGCGTGACCCGGGGTTCCGCTCGAAAATCGCGGTCAAGACGTTGGACGAAAAGGTGGACCCCGTCGGCGCGTGTGTGGGTCTGCGGCGCGTGCGCAACATCGTGCGCGAGTTGAACGGCGAGAAAATCGACATTGTTCGCTGGAGCGATGATATCAAGCAGTACGTGACTCAGGCGCTGGCGCCGGCGCGGCTCGAAGGGATATCGATCGACCCGAACGAGGCGCGCACGGTGCACGTGACGGTGGCGCCGGACCAGCTTTCATTGGCGATCGGCAAGCGCGGGCAGAACGTGCGGCTCACCTCCAAAATCACGGGGTGGCGCGTGGACATCCAGAAGAGCGGCGAGGAGGTCACGTTCGAGGAGAAGCGCGAAACCGCGATCGAGGAGTTGGCGGAGGTGC